>DASTSM010000243.1:0-19352 GCA_035760685.1 Gammaproteobacteria bacterium
GCCCCGTCGCCGCGGAGCGGTTCGCGCGCGGCGCGTACGCGACGATCTATCTCGCGCCGCGCGATTACCACCGCGTGCACACGCCGCTCGCGGGACGCCTGACCGCCGTCCGATACGTTCCGGGCCGCCGCTTCAGCGTGAACGAGGCGACGGCCTGCGGGATAAGGAACCTCTTCTGCCGCAACGAGCGCGTCGTCTGCTGGTTCGACACGGACGGCGACACGGGGGGCGGCGCCATGGCGCTCGTGCTCGTCGGCGCGCTCAACGTCTCGAGCATCGCCCTCGCCGACCGCGGCGAGATCCCGAGCGGCCGCGCGTGGTATTCGGTCGAGCCCGAGCCGCGTCTCTATGCGAAGGGCGCCGAGATCGCGCGCTTCAACCTGGGGTCGACCGTCATCGTGCTCTTTCCCGCGGGCGAGGTCGAATGGGACGCGCGCCTCGATTCCGGGCGTGCGCTGCGCCTCGGCGAAGCGATCGGAAAGCGCGTCGGGGCGGCGCGGCCGGAAAGCCGGGAGCGCGCATGACGTACGAGCGCGCGGCGAGCCTCGCGGCGCTGCGCGTCCGTGCGGAGGTCCTGGCACGGATTCGCGCGTTCTTCGCGGCCCGCGGGGTGCTCGAGGTCGAGACGCCGGCGCTGTCGGGCGCGGCGCCGACGGACCCGGCCATCGAGAGCATCGCGGCCGACGTTCGGAGCCTCGGCGGCCGGCGCTTCCTGCACACGTCGCCCGAGCTCGCGATGAAGCGTCTGCTCGCCTCGGGCTCGGGAGACATCTATCAGATGTGCCGCGTGTTTCGCGACGACGAGCTCGGCCGCTGGCACGAGCCGGAGTTCACGCTGCTCGAGTGGTATCGCATCGGCTTCGACGACGCGCGCCTCATGGACGAGGTCGCAGAGCTCGCGATCGACGCGCTCGGCGGCGCGGCTTCGGGATGGCCCGTCTCGCGCGTGCCCTACCGCGCGGCCTTCGAAGCCGCCGTCGGCATCGATCCGCTCGAGAGCGCCGGCGGCATCGATCCGCCCGAGGGCGCCGTCGGCGGCGGCGATTCGAGCGGCGGCTCGGGGTCCTCGCTTTCGAGACCCCTCGGGACGGGGCTAGAGACGCGGCTTCCGACGCGGCTTCAGACGCGCCTAGAGACGCGTCTCCGCGCGCTCGGCGTCGACGTGCCCGCGGGGCTCGACGCCGACGCGCTGCTCGATCTCGCGTTCAGCGCGCTCGTGCTGCCCGGCTTTCGCAAGGATGCGCTGACGTTCGTTCATGACTACCCGGCGAGCCAGGCGGCGCTCGCGAAGCTGAAGCCGGGCTCGCCGCGCGTCGCGGCACGCTTCGAGCTCTTCGCCGGCGGCCTCGAGCTCGCGAACGGCTTCGCGGAGCTCACCGACGCGGCGGAGCAGAGGCGCCGCTTCGAAGCCGATTTACAGGAGCGCCGAGCGCGAGGGCAACCGGAGCCCCCGATCGACGAGGCGTTTCTCGCGGCGCTCGAGCACGGGATGCCGGAATGCGCGGGCGTCGCGCTCGGGGTCGATCGTCTCGTCGCGCTCGCGGCCCGCGAGCCGTCGCTCGCGGGCGTGCTCGCGTTCACGCATCGGCGCTGAGGTTTCGCCTCTCGCGGCGGACCGCGTCGCGCGAACGGCGAACGCGGACGAGGACGGCGGCCTACTTGACCCTCGAGACGTATTCCCCTGTGCGGGTATCGACGCGGACGACATCGCCTTCCTCGAGGAACAGCGGCACCCTGACGACGGCGCCCGTCTCGAGCTTCGCGGGCTTCACGCCGCCCTGCGCCGTATCGCCGCGGACTCCGGGATCGGTCTCGACGATCTTGAGCTCGACGTGGTTCGGCGGCGAGACGAGCAGCGGGACGCCGTTCCACAGCGTGACCATGCAGCTGTCCTGCTCCTTGAGCCAGATCTTGGCGTCCTGCACGGCCTCGGGCCCGGCCGCGAACTGCTCGTAGGTGTCCGGCACCATGAAATGCCAGAACTCGCCGTCGGTGTAGAGATATTGCATGTCCTGATCGACGACGTCGGCCGCCTCGACCGAATCTCCGGACTTGAACGTCTTGTCGACGACGCGGCCCGTCTTGAGGTTTCGGATCTTGACCCGGTTGAACGCCTGGCCCTTGCCCGGCTTGACGAACTCGTTCTCGACGATCGTGCACGGGTCTCCGTCGATGAGGATCTTGAGCCCCGCGCGAAATTCGTTGGTGGTATAGGTGGCCATGTAAACTCGTTGCCCGTTTCGAGCCGCGCATCATACCGCCAATGCGGCGGTCGCGAACAGCAGACGATGTCCACTCAACCCTCCATCGAGCCCGCCAGCGCTTGGCAGCGCGCGCTGAAGACCGCCGTCCGCAGCTTCTCCGAGCTCGCGGAGCTCCTCGAGCTGCCGCTCGAGGCGCTCGGGAGCGAAGCCGCCGCGGCGGCCGCTGCGGCCGAGTTCCCTCTGCTCGTGCCGCGCGGCTTCGTCGCGCGCATGCGGAAGCGCGACCCGCGGGATCCGCTGCTGCTGCAGGTGCTGCCGACGGCGGCCGAGCTCGTGCGCGTGCCGGGCTTCGACGCCGATCCCGTGCGCGAGCACGGGCTCGCCGAGCGCGGCGTCGTGCAGAAATACGCGGCGCGCGTGCTGCTCGTCGCGAGCGCGGCCTGCCCCGTGCACTGCCGCTACTGCTTCCGCCGCGAGTTCCCGTACTCGGCTCAGCTCGCGGCGCGCGAGGACTTCGAGCCGGCGCTCGCCGAGATCCGCTCCCGATCCGGCATCGAAGAGGTGATCTTGAGCGGCGGCGACCCGCTCTCGCTCGGCAACCGGCGCATCGCGGCCTTGCTCGACCGCCTCGCGTCCGTCGGCGGGCTCGAGCGCGTGCGCATCCATACGCGCTATCCGATCGTCTTGCCGGAGCGCGTCGACGCGGGGCTCGTCGCGATCCTGGCCGAGTCGCGCTTCGACGTCGTCGTCGTCGTGCACGCGAACCACGCGAACGAGTTCGACGCTTCCGTGGCCGCGGCGCTCGGCGAGCTTCGCGCGGCCGGAGCCACGGTGCTGAATCAATCGGTCTTGCTCGCGGGCGTCAACGACGACGCGGACGCGCTCGCTGAGCTGTCGCGGCGCGCGTTCGCGAGCGGCGCGCTTCCTTACTACCTGCACTTGCTCGACCCCGTCGCCGGCGCGGCCCACTACGACGTCGACGAGGCGCGGGCACGCGCGCTGTACGGCCGGCTGCTCGCACGTTTGCCGGGCTATCTCGTGCCGCGCCTCGTGCGCGAGATCCCCGGCAGGGCCAGCAAGACGCCTATCGTCGAGGCGTAACGGTTGCCTTGCCGAGGCGCGACCGCGTGCGGATGTGACCTGTGTACGGCCCGGATCTAGGCCGAATGATAGAATTCCGAGCCGCTCGGGCGTTCCGGAAGCCCCGCGCGGCGGTCTCACGACAAGGAATAACTACGACATGTCTCACGGTCCGGTCCCCCTGATCGTCTTGACGCCGACCGAAGACGACGTCGCGCTCATCAATAAGACGCTACGGGACGCGGGCCATCCGGTCAGGTGCCATTGGGTCAAGCGCGTCGAGGACCTCGAGCAGGCGCTCTCCACGGCTTGCCCCGAGCTCCTGTGGTTCCGCTCCGATCGCTTCGAGACGCCGATTCACGACGTCGCGAAGATCCGCCAAAAGGTCGCGCGCTCGGTGCCGATGCTCGCGGTCGCGGATTCGGCGGACGAGACGGCCCTGACCGATGCGCTCCTCGCGGGCGCCCAGGACCTCGTCTCGCTGCGCCAGCGGGACCGGCTCAAGGCCGTCGCGGAACGGGAGCTTCGCACGTTCCGGCTCGAGCGCGCGCTCAACGAGACGCTGCGATCGGCCTCGCAATACAAGAAGCAGCTTAAGGCTTTCGTCGCGGGCTCGGTCGACGCGATCGCATTCGTGCAAGAGGGCATCGTCGTCGAGGTGAATCAGGCGTGGGCGGAGCTCTTCGGCGACAGCCCCGAGGAGGCGCTGAACCGGCCGCTCATGGATTTGTTCGATGCGACGAGCCAGACCGCGGTCAAGGGTGCCGTCGTCGCATCCGGCAAGGGCCAGTGGAGCAACGCGCCGCTCAGCGTGACGGCGAAGATCCGCGACGGATCTGCCGTCGAGCTCAAGCTCAGGCTCGAGCCGATCGATTTCGAGGGCGAGCCGGCCGTGAAGCTCACGGTCCCGCGCGAGGAGGCTTCCGCCGCGGCTCCCGAGGAGCTCGTCGAGCTCACGATCAACAAGGATCTTTCGACGGGCTTTTTCAACCGGCGCCGTTTCCTCGAGGTGCTCGCCGAGCGGCTCGAGACGAGCCCGCGGAGCGGCGTCCGCGCTCTCGCTTACATCCGCCCCGACAAGTTCGGCGAGATCGAGAGCGAGGTCGGGCCGGTCGTCAGCGAGGAATTGCTCGTCACGCTCGCCGACATCCTGCGCAAGCTCGCCCACCCGCTCGACGTCTGCGGCCGCTTCGGCGGCAACGTCTTCGCGATGCTGCTGCAGCGCGGCACGCTGCGCGACGTCGAGGCCTGGGCCGAGAACGCCGTCAAGCAGATCACGGAGCACATCTTCGAGGCTGCCGACCACACGCTGTCGGTGACCGTCACGATCGGCATCGCCGAGGTGGGACCGACGACGGCCCGCACCGATTCTCTGATCGCGAACGCCGAGAAGGCCAACCGGCGCGGCCGGCAGCGCGGCGGCAATCAGGTCGTGCTCGAGGAGACGTCCGACGAGAGCACGCGCATCCAGCGCTTCGACGAGATTTGGGTGCAGCAGATCAAATGGGCGCTCGTCGAGAACAGGCTGCGCCTCGCGCACTTGCCGATTGCAAGCCTGAGCGGCGAGCGCAAGACCATGTTCGACACCGTGCTGCGCATGGTCGACCAGCAGGGCGACGAGGTCCCCGCGGCCGAGTTCATGCCGGCGGCGAGACGCAACAAGCTGCTGCGCGCGATCGACCGTTGGGTCATTGCGGCGACGATCGACTTTTGCACGAAGCAGGCCGTGGACTGCATCTTCGTGAAGCTCTCGCACGAATCCTTGCTCGATACGACGCTGCCCGACTGGCTCGTGAAGCTCGCGCAGGAGCATTCCGTTGCGCCGTCCCGCCTCTGCTTTCAGGTCGGCGAGGACGACGCGACGCAGTATCTCAAGCAGACGCGTGCCATCGCCGAGCAGCTCAAGGGAAGCGGATTTCTATTCGCCGTCGAGCATTTCGGCGTCGGCCGCGACCCGATGCGCGTCCTGACGCAGACGCCGATGCACTACGTCAAGTTCGACGGCTCGCTCATGCAGACCCTGGCCACGGACCATGGGCTCCAGGAGCAGATGCGCAGCTACATCAAGGCCGCCGAGAAGCGCAAGATCCTGACCATCGCGGAGCGCGTCGAGAATGCGAACACGATGGCCGTGCTGTTCCAGCTCGGCGCGGCGTACATGCAGGGCCACTACCTGCAGGAAGCCGAGGTGGTCCTTTCCGAGCACTGACGAAAAATGGGGTCAGACCCGATTTTTCGCTTCCGGGCGTCGCTCGACGGCATTCGTGGGCGAAAAATGGGGTCTGACCCCATTTTTTAAATCGGCTCCGACCCCATTTTTTGTGCCCCTCCTTTGTCACTCGGCGGCGAGCCGCTCGACGTTGCGCCAGCCTCTCGGCAGCGCGCTGCCGCGCCGGCCTCGCTCGCCGGCATAGTGCTCGAGATCGGCCGGCTTGATCGTCATCTGCCGCTGGCCCGATTTGACCTTGAGGCTCTGCTCCGGCGCGAGCACGCAGATACCGGCCAGCACGATGTCGCTCTTCGAAGGCAGCGCGAGGATCTTGTTGCCCTTGCCGCGCGCGAGCTGCGGCAGCTCCTCGAGCGGAAACACGAGCAGGCGCCCATCGCTCGACGCCGCCGCGATGCGCGCGCCGTGCTCGCCGACGGGCGCGGCCGGCACGACCGTCGCGCCGGCCGGCACTTTGAGCACGGCCTTGCCGGCCTTGTTGCGCGAGTAGAGCTCGCCGAGCGGCACGACGAAGCCGTAGCCCGCGGTCGAGGCGACCACCCACCGGTCTTCGGGCGCGCCGATGAGGACGCCGCGAAAGCTCGCGCCGTCCGGAGGATTCACGTGCCCGGAGAGCGGCTCGCCCTGCCCGCGCGCCGACGGCAGCGTGTGCGCGCCCAAGCTGTACGCGCGGCCCGTCGAATCCATGAATACCGCGAGCTGGTTGCTGCGGCCGCGCGCCGCCGCGAGGAACGCATCGCCCGTCCGGTACGACAGCGTCTCGGGGTCGACCTCGTGGCCCTTCGCGGCGCGGGCCCAGCCGTGCTGCGAGAGCACGACGGTCACGGGCTCGCTCGCGACGAGCTCGGTCTCCGCCATGGCCTGCGCGGGCGCGCGCTCGACGAGCTTCGTGCGCCGTGCGTCGCCGTGCTTCTCGGCGAGCGTCTGGATCTCGGTCTTGATGAGCTTCGTGAGGCGCGCCTTCGACTTCAAGGTCGCCTCGAGATCCGCCTTCTCCGCGGCGAGCTCCTTCTGCTCGCCGCGGATCTTGAACTCCTCGAGCTTCGCCAGGTGGCGCAGCTTGAGCTCGAGGATGGCCTCGGCCTGGTCGTCGCTGAGCTTGAAGCGCTTCATGAGGACCGGCTTCGGCTCGTCCTCCGTGCGGATGATCTTGATGACCGCGTCGATGTTGAGGTACGCGATGAGCAGGCCGTCGAGGATGTGGAGGCGCCGCGTGACGCGGTCGAGCCGGTAGTTGAGCCGGCGCTTGACGCTGTCGAAGCGGAACTCGAGCCATTCCTCGAGCAAGGGCTTCAACGCGTAGACGCGCGGCCGGCCGTCGCGGCCGATCACGTTGCAGTTCACGCGGATCGTGCGCTCGAGGTCGGTCGTCGCGAAAAGATGATTCATGAGCGGCTCGAAGTCGACGCGATTCGAGCGCGCCTCGAGCACGAGCCGCGTCGGGCTCTCGTGGTCCGACTCGTCGCGCAGGTCCTCTATCCACGGCAGCTTCTTCGCGCGCATCTGGTTCGCGATCTGCTCGAGGACCTTCGCGCCCGAGGTCTGGAACGGCAGCTCGCGAATCACGATTTGGTTGTTGTCGACCTCGTATTTCGCGCGGAGGCGCAGCGTGCCGCTGCCCGTCTTGTAGACCTCGGCGATGTCCTCCCGCGAGGAGACGAGCTCGCCGCCCGTCGGGAAGTCCGGGCCCTTGACGTGCTTCAGGAGCTGCGCGGGCGTCGCGTCGGGATGATCGAGCAGGTGCACGAGCGCGGCGGCGACCTCGCGCAGGTTGTGAGGAGGCACGTCCGTCGACATGCCGACCGCGATGCCGCTCGTGCCGTTCAGGAGCAGGTTCGGCAGCTGCGCCGGCAGGAGCGCGGGCTCCATGAGCGTGCCGTCGAAGTTTTGCACCCAGTCGACCGTGCCCTGGCCGAGCTCGTCGAGCAGGATGTCGGCGTAGCGCGTGAGGCGCGCCTCGGTGTAGCGCATGGCCGCGAAGGACTTCGGATCGTCCTGCGAGCCCCAGTTGCCGTGGCCGTCTACGATGGGATAGCGGTACGAGAAGGGCTGGGCCATGTGGACCATGGCCTCGTAGCAGGCGAGATCGCCGTGCGGATGGAACTTGCCGAGCACGTCGCCGACCGTGCGCGCGGCCTTCTTCGGCTTCGAGCCGGCGGAGAGGCCGAGATCGCTCATCGCGTAGACGATGCGGCGCTGCACGGGCTTGAGCCCGTCGCCGATGTGCGGCAGCGCGCGGTCGAGAATCACGTACATCGAGTAGTCGAGGTACGCCTTCTCGGTGAAGACATGCATCGGCACGCGCTCGATGCCTTCGAAGTTGAGCTCCTGGTCCCTCATTGCCTCACCTCGGTCGAAGAGCCGGCGCCGCCGTCGAGGAGCGCGCCGTCGCTGGAGAGCCTACCGCCGCTGAAGAGCCCGCGGTCGCTGAAGAGCCCGCGGTCGCTGAAGAGCCCGCGCCGGTGGTGCCGGGATGCGGAGCGAGAGGCGCGCTTCCGAGACACGCCGGAAGTGCGTCCCTGCGGCTCGTCTGCGGGCATCCCTGCCCGCAGACGGTCTCGGAAGCGCGCCTCTCGCTCCGCATCCCGGCCTCGGCGTCACAGCGAGTGCGCGCAGTATACGGATTCGCGAGGGCGCGTGGGATCGAAGAAGCCGGCGTCTCGACTGACGAATCATCGAGGCGCGCCGGCACCGATTCGCGGCGCAGCGGCCTGAAACGGAACGGGGCGTGTCGTGACACGCCCCGTCCGCATGCGGATCGCTCGCGGCCGATCAGTTGACGGCGAAGCAGTAGAAGAGCCCGGCGCTGCCGGTCGGGGCGAGCTTCTCGAGGGAGCAGCCCTGCGACGGATGCACGTTGACCCACGAGTTGACGCCGGCACTGCGGCCTTTCCGGTCCGCGTGACCGAGCGTCGCCTTCGCGTCGTCGCCGCCGTCCGTCCAGTTGTTGCAGGTTTGGCCCGACGACGTGCCGTCCTCGTTCGTGCCCGTCATCATGTCGTGCTGCAGCGGCTGCGCGGTCGGCGCCGGCGGATCGCCGGCGAGGTAGTTCGGCGCGCCGCCCTTCTCGTTCAACGCCGTCTCGGCGCTGATCTTGTTGTTCGCGCCGAGCAGGTCCCCGACGTTCTGCGCGATGAGCTGCCCCTTCACGTTGTACCAAGGACCGTTGCCGATGCGGTCCTTCGCGTTGACCTTGTCCGTCGACAGGAAGGCATGCCACGTCTTGTTGCCCGCGCCGACGGCCGACGCGAGCTCCTGGCAGTAACGGTCGGCGCCCTCGAGGCCGCCGAGGTTGCCGCCTTTGCCGGGATTTTTGCTGGTGACGAAGAAGCTCATGTTGGCCGGAGCCTGCGCGAGCACGACACCGACGCCCGCGGCCAGGACCCCGAGTGCGCCGAGGGCGCCGAGCACCTTGATACGGTTCATTCCGATTCCCCTTGGAGGTTTTGTTGGTAGTTCTTTCGGCAGGGTTGGAGGTCCGCCCGTCGAGCAACGGACGCTATACGAGGGGCATCCATCCGGTCAATGGAGCGGCGGTGTCGCCGGCCCGAAGCCGCGAAATTCGGCGCCGCAGACTCCGCAGCCTCAGACCTCCGCGAGGTTTCCCTTCTGCTGGAGCCACTCGCGGCGGTCGCCGGCGCGCTTTTTCGCGAGCAGCATGTCGAGCACGTCGTGCGCCGCCTCCATGGTCTTGCCTTCGACCGTGAGCTGCACGAGGCGGCGCGTGTCGCGCGCCATCGTGGTCTCGCGGAGCTGCACGGGATCCATCTCGCCGAGGCCTTTGAAGCGCGTGACCGAGACCTTGCCCTTCTTCTTCTCCGCCTCGATGCGGTCGATGATGAGGTCGCGCTCGGCCTCGTCGAGCGCGTAGTAGACGTCCTTGCCGACGTCGATGCGATAGAGCGGCGGCATCGCGACGAAGACGTGACCGGCCTCGACGAGCGGCCGGAAGTGCTTCAGGAACAGCGCGCAGAGCAAGGTCGCGATGTGCTGGCCGTCCGAGTCGGCGTCCGCGAGGATGCAGATCTTGTGGTAGCGCAAGCCTTCGAGCTTGTCGGAGCCGGGATCGACGCCGAGCGCGACGCTGATGTTGTGCACCTCCTGCGACGCGAGCAGCTCCCCCGCGTCGACCTCCCACGCGTTCAGAATCTTGCCGCGGAGCGGCATGACGGCCTGGGTCTCGCGGTCGCGCGCTTGCTTCGCCGAGCCGCCGGCCGAATCGCCCTCGACGAGGAAGAGCTCCGCGACGCTCGGCTCCTGGACGGTGCAGTCGGCGAGCTTGCCGGGCAGCGCGGGCCCCGCGACGATGCGCTTGCGCACGACCTTCTTCGCGGCCTTGAGGCGCTGCTGCGCGTTGCCGATCGCGAGCTGGGCGAGCTGATCGCCCGTCTCGGGATGCTGATTGAGCCAGAGCGCGAAGCTGTCCTTGATGACGCCCGCGACGAACCCCGCGCATTCGCGCGAGGAGAGCCGCTCCTTCGTCTGCCCGGAGAACTGCGGCTCCTCCATCTTCACGGAGAGCACGTAGCTCACGCCCTCCCAGACGTCCTCCGGCGAGAGCCGAATGCCGCGCGGCAAAAGGTTCCGGAACTCGCAGAACTCGCGCAGCGCCTCGGTGAGGCCCCCGCGCAGACCGTTCACGTGCGTGCCGCCCTGTGCCGTCGGAATCAGGTTCACGTAGCTCTCGGTGACGGGCTCCTCGCCCTCGACGACCCAGACGACGGCCCAATCGACGGCCTCGCGCTTGCCCTCGAGGTTGCCCGAGAAGGGCTCGGCCGGCAGCCATTCGCTCTGATTCAAGGTCTCCTTGAGATACTCGCCGAGGCCGCCCGTGTAAACCCACTGGTGCTTCTCCTCGGGCTTCTCGACCTCGAACGTGACCTCGAGCCCGGGGCAGAGCACGGCTTTCGCGCGCAGCAGCTGCTTGAGCCGCGGCACGAGAAAGCTCGGCGTGTCGAAATACTGAGGATCGGGCCAGAAGCGGATCGTCGTGCCGGTCACGCCCTTCGCGGCCTTGCCGACGACGTCGAGCTTGCCGCGGCGCGCACCGCCCGCGAAGCTCATGTTGTATTCCTTGCCGTCGCGGCGGATCCAGACCTCGAGATGCTGCGAGAGCGCGTTGACGACGGACACGCCGACGCCGTGCAGGCCGCCCGAGAAGCGGTAGTTCTTGTTCGAGAACTTTCCGCCCGCGTGCAGCTTCGTCATGATGAGCTCGACGCCCGGCATCTTCTCCTTCGGATGGATGTCGACGGGCATGCCGCGGCCGTCGTCCGCGACCTCGAGCGAGCCGTCCTTGTAGAGCTTCACGTCGATGCGCTTCGCGTGGCCCGCGATGGCCTCGTCGACGCTGTTGTCGATGACCTCGTGCGCGAGGTGATTCGGACGCTGGGTGTCCGTGTACATGCCCGGACGCCGCTTCACGGGCTCCAACCCGGACAGAACCTCGATGTCGGCTGCGAGGTAGCTCTTGCTCATCGATTGATCTCCGCGCGCGGCGCGGCATGACGCTGGTGGAACAAAGGCGCGCAGATTGTAGCGCGGAATAAAATTCGAGCCAGAGCCGATTTTTCGCGACAAACGAAAATGGCGAAAAAAATCGGGGTCTGACCCAATTTTATGGCCGAGAGGAAAATGGGGTCTGACCCCATTTTCCGTGCGGCGTCAGTCGAGGTCGGCGGCGAGGGAATCGCGGACGGGCGGAGTGACCTGCACCTCGTAGCGGTACTCGGGATGCGTGCAGCCGAGCTTCAGCGAGGCGCCGCTCTTCAGCGCGGCCTTCGCACCCGGGTCGAGCTCGAAGCGCAGGAAGTGCACGGCCGCCGTCTTGCTGTCGCTCGTGCGCTCGAGGTCCTCGTCGGCGATCGCCGCCACGCGCCCCGGCGCGCCCTCGATCTCGGCGTAAATCGCGTCCTCGATGCCGGCGAGCCGCTCGAGCGCCTGCCGCCGCTCTTCGACGTCGGGATACTCGATCATGAACGTGGCCTTGAGATTGCTGCCGTCGGGAATCAGCGGATTGTAGGCGGCGAGCTCCTCCTCGATGGCCTCGCTTTCGAAGATGCGCTCGATGCGAAGCATCTCCTGGACCTGATATTGAATCGTCAAGCGATCCTCGAAGTAGAGGGTCGCGTTCGGCCCGAGCGGGACCTGCCGCGTCTTCTTGTGCTCGAGGACCTTGGCGCGGAACTCCCGGCGCAGCTTGTGATACTGCTCGAGCGAGTAGAGCTCGTTTGCGGTCAACGGTGTCATCGTCGTCTGCTCGATCCTGATGTGTGCGCCGTATGCGCGCGCGTCAAATGCCGTACGCGCGGCGCAGCAGCCGGAGCGGACCCAACGCCTCGGCCGACTCGGCCACGGCCGCGATCTGCTGCGCCGCCATTGGGCAATCGCTGATGAAGTGATCGGCCTTCGCCGCGTCCACCTGTCTCGCAACCGGCCGCGCGATTTTGCGCGACGTCTCCGCAAACTCCTTCTTGACCGCGTACGTGCCGTCGTGACCCGAGCAGCGCTCGAAGGCTTGCACGCTCGTGCCGGGAACGAGCTGCAGCAGATCTCGCGTCTTGAGGCCCATGTTCTGCACGCGCAGATGGCACGGCACCTGGTAGGCGACTCGCCCGAGGCTCGTCTTGAAGTCGGTCTTGAGCTTGCCGTAGCGATGCCGCGCCATGAGGTACTCGAAGGGGTCGAAGAACGCCTCGGCGACGGCCTGCACCTCGGGATCGTCGGGGAACATGAGCCGGAGCTCCTGCTTGAACATGAGCACGCACGACGGGACGGGCGCCGTGAGGTCCCAGCCCTCGGCAACCCAGCGATGGAGCTCCGGGACGTTCTTCTCCTTGAGCCGGCGCACCGACTCGAGGTCGCCGAGCTCGAGCTTCGGCATGCCGCAGCAGTGCTCGTCCGCCGCGAGGGCCGTCGGGATGCCGTTGTGCTCGAGAACCGCGACGAGATCCTCGACGAGCGAGGGCTCGTTGCGATTGCCGTAGCACGTGGCGAACACGACGACCTTGCCCTTCGTCGCGCCGGCCGGCTCGGCCTCGAGCGACTCACGCGCGCCGTCGCCCTTGCGCCCGACGCGATCCTTGAGCCGGCGCCGCGCCGTCCTCGAGTGATACTTCGGGACCGGCGCCTTCGCGTCGACGCCGAAGGCGCTCTCGAGGACGCGGCGGCCGAGCTTCGAGGCGTTGACCGCGTTCACGGCCTCGGCGACGACCGGGATGCCGGCGAGCTTTCCGACCGTGTCCGTCGAGCTCAGCACGCGGTCGCGCACGGACGCCTTCTCGTCGCCGAAGCGCTTCGCCTTGGCCCGCAGCATCAGGTGCGGGAAATCGACGTTCCACTCGTGGGGCGGCACGTACGGACACTTGGTCATGTAGCACATGTCGCAGAGATAGCAGTGATCGACGACCTTCCAGTACGCCTCGCGCGGCACCGAATCGAGCTCCATCGTCGGCGACTCGTCGACCGCATCGAAGAGCGTCGGGAACGCGTTGCAGAGGCTGAAGCAGCGCCGGCACCCGTGGCAGATCTCGAAGACGCGCGTGAGCTCCGCGAAGAGCGCGCCCTCGTCCGTGTACTCGGGCGACTGCCAGTCGATCGGATGCCGCGTCGGAGCGTCGAGGCTCCCTTCGCCGGGCGGTGTCTTCGGATCGGTCATGGGCCGGACGGCGTCCTCGTATCGGGTCGTGGGCGCGCGCTGTCTTCGTATCGGTCAGCGGTCATAGCGGTGTGTTCGTATCGATTCACTGTCGTGAAGCGCGATGCGGAACGGGGCTCGTCACGCGTGGGACGGAAAGAGCCGAAGCGTCGGTCCGTCGATGCGACGGACCGACCTTCGTGCGAGGCGGCCGGAAAGACCCGGTGAGCCTCCGCGGCCCCCAGGGACCGGCACCCAGGGGCGCGAATCCGGGCGAGGCCCGAGACCCTCGGTGCCCGAGCACCCGGGGCCGCCGCGAGCGATCAGCCTTCGAGGCTGTCCAGGGCTTTCTGGAAACGGTTCGCGTGCGAGCGCTCGGCTTTCGCCAGCGTCTCGAACCAGTCCGCGATCTCCTCGAAACCTTCCTGACGAGCCGCCTTGGCCATGCCCGGATACATGTCGGTGTATTCGTGGGTCTCGCCAGCGATCGCGGCCTTGAGGTTCTGGCCCGTCGGGCCGATGGGCAGACCGGTCGCAGGGTCGCCGACGGCCTCGAGGTACTCGAGGTGGCCGTGCGCGTGACCCGTCTCGCCTTCGGCCGTGGAGCGGAACACCGCGGCGACGTCGTTGTAGCCTTCGACGTCCGCCTTGGCGGCGAAGTAAAGGTAACGGCGGTTTGCCTGGGACTCTCCGGCAAACGCGTCCTTGAGGTTCTGCTCGGTCTTGGTGCCCTTCAAAGCCATCGGAATTCCCTCCTGTCGTCGCGAATCGAGCTCGATTCAGAAAGCCGTGCTGCCGAGCCGCCTCGGCAACGCACGCCGGGTCGTCGGCCCGGCAGGCCCGCCTTTGCGCCGAGTCGTCGGCCCGTGTTTAGACTTAGTCTAACGATGCAGGGTAATCTATGCCGCGCCTCCATGACTGTCAACACGGGTTGGCGCGCGCCTCGCCGTCCCGTTGGGGAAACGGCGAACCGCGCGGAGGGACGCGGGAATCGGCGTCGGCGCGCCTCGCGTTTGACCCTGGCGAACCGCGTGTGTACCGTGCCGCTTCTTCGGCGCAGCACGACATGACGGAGCAGGAAAAAAGTATAGGCACCCTCGAGAAATCGCTCGAGGAGCTCGAAGCGCTCGTCGAGCGGCTCGAGAGCGGAGACCTGCCGCTCGAGCAGGCGCTCGCCGAGTTCGAGCGGGGCATCAAGCTGACGCGCGAGTGTCAGGCGGCGCTCAAGGACGCCGAGCAGAAGGTCGAGATCCTGCTCAAGAAGACGGAAGACGCGGCGCCCGTGCCGTTCGAGCCGCCGGCCAACGGGGAGTAGCGGGACGCGGACGGCGTAGCGCGCGCTTCGCCGCGTTCACCCCCCCGGCGTCGCGATGCCCTGCAGCCGCTCGATGAGCGAGCGCAAGAAGACCTTGTGGAAGCGCAGCTGGCAGGACGAGGACGCCTGCTCGAGCAACGTTGACGTCACGCGAATCAGCGTGACCGGTCCGATCGCGCTGATGGTCGCCGTACGCCGGGCGCCGCGCACGTAGCTCGCCTCGCCGAAGCAATCGCCGTCGCTGAGCACGCCGATCTCGCGCCTGCCCGAGCGAACGCTGACGCGCCCCGAGACGATGATATAGAAGCGATCGTCGAGCTCGCCCTCGCGGATGATCTCGTCCGTGTCGTGATACTCGCGCCACTCGCTCGCACGCAGGATCTCCCAGATCTCCGAGTGCGAGAAATCGTGGAAGAAGCGAAGCTTCCTGAGCTGATCGAACTGCGCCTGCTTGTCGATCCGCTCGCTGCTCTTGCGCAGCGTCTGGTACACGTGCGTCAGCGCGCCCGCGAGCTCGAGGCCGTTCGCGAAGCGGTGATCGGCCTCCTTGCGCAGCGACTGCATGACGACGTTCTCGAGCTCCTCGGAGATGTCCTCGCGCAGCGTGTGGATCGGCGGCGGCGTCGCGTACACGATCTGATGCAGCAGCTTGCTGAGATTTCCCGCCCGGAAGGGCCTGAAGCCCGTCAGCATCTCGTACATGACGGCGCCGAGCGAGTAGAGATCCGAGGCATGAGTGATCTCGGCGGACTGCACCTGCTCGGGCGACATGTAGCTCGGCGAGCCGGCGATGCCTTCGATGCGCGAGACGGTGGAGTCTTTGACGAGCGCGATGCCGAAGTCGATGATGCGCACGTCGTTGTCGAGCGTGAGCATGATGTTGCTCGGCTTGATGTCGCGGTGGATGACGCCGCGGCCGTGAGCGTAGTGCAGCGCCTTCGCGCACTTGAACATGATCTCGACGACGTCGTCGACGCGAAGCAGATTGTCCGGCTTGCAGTACGCCGCGAGCGTCCTCGCGCCGTGCACGTGCTCGGTCACGACATAGTAGCTGCCGTTCTCCTCGCCCGCATCGTAGATCGGCAGGATGTTCGGATGTTGGAGCTTGCCCACCATCTGGGCTTCGTTGAAGAACATCTTGCGCGTCACGCGCGCCTTCTGCTCGTCTTCTTCGCTCTCGATGCTGTAGAGCTTGATCGCGACGTCGCGCCCGTAGTAGGGGTCGTGCGAAAGGAACACGCGGCCGGTGCTGCCCTGGCCGACCTCGTTGATGATGACGTATTTGCCGATCCGCTCCGGCACGCGCCGCGGCTCGCGTTTGCCCGCGCTCTCGGCTCTCGCCTGACTCATATGCTCAACCGATCGGCAGCAGTCGCCCCAAGCCCCAGAGACATGCGGCGGCGTAAGCCGCCGCCATCAGGTCATCGAGCATAATTCCGAGGCCGCCGGCGAGTCTGTGATCCAAATCCCGTACGGGCCAGGGCTTCCATATGTCGAACAGTCTGAACAGCAAGAACGCGGCGAGCAGCAGCGCCGCGCGATCCGCGAGGACGAGGCAGGTCGCGAGCATGCCGACGATCTCGTCGTAGACGATGCCGGGATGATCGTGGGTGGCGAGCCGGCGGGCGCTCTCGCCGCAGATCCAGATTCCCGCGGCGAACAACCCCGCGACGAGCGCGATCTTCCACGGCAACGGCCAGCCGAGCGCGAGCCAGGCGGGCAGAATCGCGAGAAGGCTCCCGGCCGTGCCCGGCGCGCGCGGCGAGAGCCCGGCCCCGAAGCCGAACGCCACGAGGTGCACGGGGTCGCGCAGCGTCCTCCAATCCGGCGTCGCCGCCATCGCAAGTCCTTTGTTAGAAATGCGAATAACCGCGGGCGCCGAGCGCGAACGGCGCGCCCGCGCGGCGCCACTCGACGAGCGCGCCCGGGCCGCGCTCGACGAGCCGGCCGATCCGCTGCATCGGCGTCCGCGCGGCAGCGGCGGCCGCCGCAACGTTCCCGGCATCGGCCGGCGCCGCCGCGAAGCAAAGCTCGTAGTCGTCGCCTCCGGCGACGGCATGCTCGAGCGCCGCCTCCTCTCCGAACAGCGTCTCGAGCTCGCTCGAGCGCGGGATTCGCTCGACGTCGACGACGGCGCCGCAGCCGCTCGCGCGGCAGAGATGCGCGAGGTCGGACGCGAGCCCGTCGGACACGTCGATGGCCGCCGACGCGACCCCCCGAAGGGCGATCCCCGCGTCGATGCGCGGCGAGGGCCGCAGGAATCGCTCGACGAGCGCATCGCTCGCGCGTGCCGCCTGCTCGCCCGCGCCTGGCGCACCCCGCGTGCCCGCCCGCCCCTGAAGCACCGCGAGGCCGCCGGCCGCGTCGCCGAGCGTGCCCGTCACGTAGAGGTCGTCGCCGGGCCGTCCGCCCGCGCGCCTCAGCGCCTCGCCGGGCGCGACGCTGCCGATGAGCTGCAGCGTCGCCGACAACGGGCCGCGCGCGAGGTTGCCGCCGACGAGGCTCACGCCGAAGCGACTCGCGAGCGCGAAGAGCCCGCGCGCGAAGCCCTCGAGCCAGGCGGGTTCCGCTTGCGCCGGCGTCAGCGTGAGCGCGAGCGTGCACCAGCGCGGGCGCGCTCCCATTGCGGCGAGATCGCTGAGGTTCACGGCCAGCACGCGGTGACCGAGCGCCTCGGCATCGATCCCTGCGGGGAAGTGCACGCCCTCGACGAGCGTGTCGACGGTCACCGCGATCGTGCCGTCGGCCTTGAGCAGCGCCGCGTCGTCGCCGGCGCCGAGCAGCACGTCGGGGTCGTCGGACGCGGCCGCGAAGTAGCGTTCGATGATCTCGAACTCGTTCACGCGCGCCGGCACGCGGGAGTCAATCCGATCCCGGCGCGCGCCGCGGCGCCGCGCCCGAGCGCCCTTCCTTGGCCGCCTTGTCGAGAACGGCGTTCACGAAGCGAAACGTATCGGTCGCGCCGTAGCGCTTCGCGAGCTCGACCGCCTCGTTGATGACGACCTTCGCGGGCACATCGGGCCGATGACGGAGCTCGGCGAACGCGAGCCGCAGGATGCCGCGGCCGACCTCGTCGAGCTGATCGATGCCGCGGACGGCGTAGCGCGAGATCGCGACGTCGAGCTCGGGCGTCTCCTCGAGCACGATGCGCAGCAGCTCGCGGAAATACTGCTGGTCGGCGCCCGCGTACTCGCGCGTCTCGGCGAACTGCTCGACGAGCTCGTCGAAGCCGTGGTCCGCGGCCTGCCGCTGGTAGAGGGCCTTGACCAGAAGATCCCTGGCTCGGTGCCTCGCCCGGTTGGGGCTCACGCCGGCCAACTCACTCCTCCAGTCTGCGCAGCAGCGTGACCATCTCGATCGCCGTCAGCGCCGCGTCCGCCCCCTTGTTGCCCGACTTGGTGCCGGCGCGCTCCGTCGCTTGCTCGATCGACTCGACCGTGAGCACTCCGAAGCCGATCGGAATTCCGTGCGCGAGCGCGACCTGGGCGACGCCGTTCGCCGCGGCCCCCGCGACGTACTCGAAGTGCGGCGTCGCGCCGCGGATCACGCAGCCGAGCGCGATGAGCCCGTCGAGCTTGCGGCTCGCGGCCATCCGCTCGAGCGCGAGCGGGAGCTCGAACGCGCCGGGCACGCGAACGATCTCGATGTCGCCGGCGTCGACGCCGTGCTTCTCGAGCGTGTCGACGGCCCCTGCCAGCAGCCGATCCACGATGAAATCGTTGAACCGCGAGGCGGCGATGCCGAAGCGCAGGCCCCGGGCGTCGAAGCCGCCCTCGAAGGTCTTGATGCGCTCATCCATGCGGGTCTCCGTGGCCGCCTCCATGCGGGTCTCCGTGCGGGTCTCCCTCCCCTCTCGCGCCCTCGCTCACGTACTCGACGACCTCGAGACCGAAACCCGACAGCGCGTGAATGTTCCTCGGCGCGCTCAGCACGCGCATGCGCTTGACGCCGAGCGCGCGCAGCACCTGGGCGCCGGTCCCGAACGTCCGAAGGTCCATCGTGTGCTCGCGCAGCGGCGTCACGGACGCGCGCTGCTCGCAGAGCGACCGCACGCTGCGCATGAGCTCGCGCGCCGACTCCTCGTGCCGGAGCACGACGACGACGCCTTGCCCGTGCTCGGCGATGAAGCGCATCGCGTCCCGCAGCGGCCAGCCGAGCCGCGGGTCGCGGATGCCGATGACGTCGCCGAGCGTCTCCTGCCGATGCACCCGGACGTAGGTCGGCGTGTCCGGATCGATGCGGCCCCGCACGAGCGCGAGATGCACGGCGCGATTCACGTGATCCTCGAAGCACACCATGCGGAAGGGACCGAAGGCCGTATCGACCTCGAGGTCCGCGATCGGTTCGACCGACTCCTCTTTCGAGAGCCGGTACTTGATGAGGTCGGCGATCGTGCCGATCTTGAGGCCGTGACGCCGCGCGAACTCGACGAGCTGATCGCGCCGCGCCATCGTGCCGTCGTCGTTCAAGATCTCGACGATGACCGCCGCGGGCTCGAGGCCCGCGAGCCTCGCGAGATCGCAGCCCGCCTCCGTGTGTCCCGCGCGCGTAAGCACGCCGCCCGGCTGGGCCATGAGCGGAAAGATGTGGCCCGGTTGCGAAAGATCCTCGGGGCGCGCGTGCGGCGCGACGGCCGCGCGCACGGTGCGCGCGCGATCGTGCGCCGAGATGCCCGTCGTCACGCCTTCGGCCGCCTCGATCGACACGGTGAAATTCGTCGTCTGACGCAAGTTCGTGCCGTGCACCATGAGCGGCAGGCGCAGCTGCTCGCAGCGCTCGCGGCTCAAGGTGAGGCAGATGAGCCCGCGCCCGTAGCGGGCCATGAAGTTGATGTCGTCAGGGCGCACCTTCGCGGCCGCCATGACGAGGTCGCCCTCGTTCTCGCGATCC
>DASTSM010000244.1:0-18728 GCA_035760685.1 Gammaproteobacteria bacterium
CGTGGATCGCGTCGTCCAGCATGAGCGGGGTGATCGTCTCTCCCTGCACGTCGGTGCAGTCGGCGTGCCGCCCTTCGACCCGCTCGAGCAGCGGGCCGTCGCTGCGGAGACCGCACGCGCACTCGCGCGACTCGGCGATGCGGACGACGTCCCCGATGTCGTAGCGCAGCAGCGGCATCCACGCGCGGCCGAGCGTCGTGACGAGCACGCGCGCGAGGCCCTTCGCGCCCGGCAGCGGCACGAGGTCGACGTGCGTGTGGCGCTCGTTCGGATGCAGGCGCCCGTGCTCGCACTCCATGAAGAGCACGCCGGCTTCCGTCGCGCCGTAGAGCTGGTAAAGCGGAGCGTCGATCGTGCGCGAGATGTCGCGGCGCATCGCACGCGTCGTCGTCTCATAGGTCAACGTGATGAAGTCCGGCGCCGGCACGCGTACCCCGTGCTTCGACGCCGCGCGCGCGACGATCGCGAGATACGCCGGATCGGCCTCGATCCCGCACGGCGCGAAGTCGACCCATTCGCGCAGCATTCGGTCGCAGTCGCGGTCCGTCCAGTGGGCGGGATCGGCGGTCTCGTTGAAGAACAGCATGCCATCGATCGTGCGTTCCTCGCGCGTCTGGCTCCCGAAGTGGCAAACGCCGGCGCCGCACGCCGGCGTCGTCAACACGCCTTCGCGGTAATCGGCCTTGCCGAGCGAGGCGCGAATCCGCGCGTTGAGCCGCATGGCTTCGCGCTCCTGCGGGTCCCACCAGGACCACTCCCAGATCACCTGCAAGCGATCGGCCGTCGTGCCCGAGGTCGCGAGCAGCGCGACCTGCTGCTCGTGCATCGCCGCGCGCAGGTCCTGACTCCCGCGGACGAGCGAGGACGGAAAACCCTTGCGGAGATCGCGCTTGCCGACGGCCGGCAACGCTGCCCACCAGTCGGCGAAGGCAACGAGGGCGGCGGGCGGCGCCGGGCGATCGCGGTACAGCGGCACGTCGGCGATCATGCGCCGCGCTTCCTCCGCGACGCGCTCCCAGTGGGCGGCGGAATACGTCAAGGCACGGCCTCCAGCGTCTTCTCGATGTGCGCCTTCTCGTTCGGCAAGGCCGCAAAGACCGGAACGGGCGCACCGCGCGCCTGCATCTTGCCCTCGTGGTCGACGACGAGCGCGGCGCCGCTCGGAACGGCGTATGCACACGCCTTCGCGCCGAGCTCGCGGGCGCGCACCGCGGCGAACGATTGCGTCTCCTGCCAGCCCTCGCCTTCGCCGTGCGTATCGACGCAGCAAGGCGCGAGGCCCAAGCACGCGTAGGTCTCGGCCTCCTCGTCGCCCGCGTCCTCGCGCGGCCAGCGGATCCAGCGCTCGCCGAGCATGACCGAGCCGGCCGACATGCCCGCGAAGACGACGCCGCGTGCCGCGGCCGCGTGCAGCTCCTCGACGAGCTGGGCGTCGCGCAGCGCGTCCATGCCGGCCTCGACGTCGCCGCCGCCGAGGAAGACGAAGTCGACCTCGGCGAGCGCTTCGCGCGCCTTCGCGCGCTCTTTGCGCCTGCCCGTCAGCTTCGGCCAGAGCACTCGGTCGGCGCCCGCGCGCTCGAGGAGCCCCGCGAGCGCCGACCCGAACGATGGGTCGTCGCGGCTCGCGGCACCGACGTAAAGCGCGAGAGGCCTTTCCTTCTCGGTGAGGCGCATGGCGTCCTGAAGATACGGTTTCGTGCCGAAATGCTGCCGGCTGCCGGGCTTGCCGGCCATGAGCGTCGTCGGTTTGCGCAAGCTCCGATCTCCGCGCGTGCATGCCGGCGGCGCCGGCCGCTAGATAGTACTTCGATTCAAGTGCGTTGCGGCACTGACGGTTCGGATGCGGGGGCCGTCGGGCGCCGTTGCCGTCTAGCCTGCATGCCCGCCCGTGCCGCGACGCGGCGCGAGCGCCTTCGCGTAGTCGTCGGGTTTGAAGCCGACGATAAACCGGCTGCCGCCGAGCTCGATCACGGGCCGCTTGATCAGCGTCGGATGCGACAGCATGAGGTCGACCGCCTTCTTCTCGCCGAGATCTTGCTTGTCCTCGGCGGCGAGCTTGCGAAACGTCGTGCCCGCTCTATTCAGCAGGCGCTCCCAGCCGACCGCAGCCGCCCAGCGCTCGAGACGAGCGCGCTCGATGCCGGCCGCCTTGTAGTCGTGGAAGACGTAATCGACGCCGTGATCGTCGAGCCAGGCACGCGCCTTCTTCATCGTGTCGCAACTCTTGATGCCGTAGATCGTGATCGGCGCGCCCGCATTCCTTTCGGCCTCAGTCACGACAGTACCCTTCGCCTCGTCTGACAGTCAGGCAGTTCTGCTTGCCGGCCAGCCATTTCATGCCCGTGCCATCGCCGTCCGTCGCGTGCAGCGTTTCCCGGACGCCGTCCCGCTCGAATTCGATCCCAGCGGCGGCGGCCGCGCCCTCGAAGGTGCGGGCGGCGTCGAGATCCTTGATCGTGATCGCGTACCCGCCGGCTTCGTGCCGCATGTCGAGATACGTCCCCTCGGGCCCGGTCCAGCGGCCGACCCACGCGTCCGGATCCGGATGACGTGCCTCGGCAGAGGGTGACGCGGTTGCGTCGCTCGAGGCCCCTGGGCTCCCCGCCCCGTCGCCCGTATTCCGGTCCGTACAGCCGAGCGCGAGCCCGCCGACGAGCCAAACCGCACTTGTTCGAATCCCGATGAGCACAAGCCCTCCTTGCCGCAATTATCGCTTTTGGCGGCCCACGGCGGGCCCTCCGCGGCGGCGTCCGAAAAAACTATCACGTGATATAAAATCCTATGATATAAAATCGATTTTTATAGTCACGAGCGTTACGCTCGAAAACGGCCCGCGAATATGGACCCCTCACGCAACATCGGCTTCCTGCTCAAGGACGTGTCGAGGCTCTGGGTGCGGCACTTCGAGCAGCTCGCCGCCCAGCTCGGCATGACGTTGAGCCAGGCCAAGGTTCTGCTCTATCTCTCGCGCAACGAGGGCACGACCCAGACCCGTCTCGCCGAGCTTTCGGACACCGACCGAATGACCCTCGTCCGCATTCTCGATCGAATGGAGAACGACGGCTGGCTCGAGCGGCGCACCGATCCGGACGATCGCCGCGCGCACCGTCTGCATCTCAAGCCCGCTGCCGAGTCCGTGCTCGCGGAGGTCACGCGGCTCGCCGACAAGGCGCGCGCCGAGGCCCTCGCGGGCGTTTCTGCCGAGGAGCGAGCGCAGCTGCTTACGCTGCTCGAGCGCATTCGCGGCAATTTGCTCTCGCTCGTCGCAGGAAGCGCCGAATCGGCCGCGCGGGCCGCCGAGGATGCGAGCAACGTCCGTGCGTAGACCTCGTAAACCTTCGTAAGACTTCGTAAGCCTCAAGGCTCGTCCATCTCCTTTTTCCCCTAGGGAAACTCACGAAGACGCAGGAAGGCGTCCCAATGAACGATACGAACGAATCTTCTCGGACATCGTCTCCTTCCGGCTCGGCCCCCGCGGGGGCGCCCGGTTCCTCGACCCCTCCGCCGGCCGCTTCCGCCCCGAAGCGCCGAATGAAAAGCTTGCGCCTCCCGCTCATGCTCGGCGGGACGGCGGCCATCGTGCTCGTCGCCGCTTACTACTTCTTCTTCCCTCGCCGCTACGAGTCCACGGACGATGCGTACGTCAACGCGGCCACGATCTCGATCAGCACGAACGTCCCCGGCCGCGTGGTCGCGCTGGAAGTGCACGACAACGAGCGCGTCGATCGCGGTCAGGTGCTGTTTCGGCTCGACGACCGTCCGTACCGCATCGCCGTCGAGGAAGCGCGCGCGAAGCTCGGCGCCGCACGGCTCGAGGTCGAGGCGCTCAAGGCCAAGCGCCTGCAGAAGGTCAGCGAGCTGCGCTCGGCGCAGGAGACCTTCGCTTACGAGGAAAGCGAAGCGAAGCGCCAGCAACGGCTGCGCGCCTCGGGCATCTCCTCGCAGGCCGAGGTCGAGCGCGCGGTGCATGCCCGCGATGCCGCGGCGCAAGCCATCGCGGCCGCGCAGCAGGAGATCGCGAGCATCACGGCCGAGCTCGGCGGGGATCCCTCGATCGATCCGGCCGAGCACCCGAGCGTCCAGCAGGCGCAGGCCGCGCTCGACCGCGCCGAGCTCGACCTTTCGCACACCGTCATCGAGGCGCCGGACGACGGCATCGTCACGCAGGTCGAGAAGCTGCAGGTCGGCGACTACGTCAACGAAGCGACGCCCGTATTCGCGCTGATCGCGATTCGCGACGCGTGGATCGACGCAAACTTCAAGGAGGTGCAGCTCGCAAATATGCGGCCCGGGCAGCCCGCGAGCGTCGAGATCGACGCCTACGGCGACAAGGTCTTCAAGGGCCACGTCGCGAGCTTTACTCCTGGGACGGGCGCGAAGTTCTCCGTGCTGCCCGCGCAAAACGCCACGGGCAACTGGGTCAAGGTCGTGCAGCGGCTCGCCGTGCGCATCGAGATCGACGACCCCGATCCCGAGCGTCCGCTCTATGCGGGACTCAGCGCGACCGTCAAGGTCGACACGAGCGGCGAGGCCCGGCCGGTCGTCACGGAGACGCCCGCTCTTCCGTCGGTCTCGGACGCGCGGGCGGACGAGTCTCGCTGATGTCCGCGCACGCCGCAGCCGCCGTCCCGGGCGGGACGGCCGAGCGTCCTGTCAATCGCGTGCTGATCACGGCCAGCGTCATGGCCGCCTCGATCATGCAGGCGATCGACACGACAATCGCGACGATCGCCCTGCCCCACATGCAGGGCAGCCTCTCGGGCACGCAGGACCAGATGGTCTGGGTGCTCACGTCGTACATCGTATCGACGGCGATCATGATCCCGCTCACGGGTTGGCTCGCGGTGCGCCTCGGCCGGAAGCGCGTCTTTCTCGCCTCCGTGATCGGCTTCACGTTGAGCTCGGCGCTCTGCGGCATGGCGACGTCGCTGCCGCAGATCGTGCTGTTCCGCGCGCTGCAAGGCGCATCGGGCGCGGGTCTGCTGCCGCTCTCGCAAGCCATCCTGCTCGACATCAATCCGCGCGAGCACCACGGCCGGGCCATGGCGATCTGGGGCATGGGCGTCGTGCTCGGCCCGATCTTGGGTCCCGTGCTCGGCGGCTGGCTCACGGACGATTACAGCTGGCGCTGGGTCTTCTACGTCAACGTGCCGTTCGGGTTCCTCGCCGCGCTCGGCATCATCGCGACGTTGCCCGAGACGGAGCCGCGCCGCTCGCGCTTCGACTTCTTCGGCTTCACGACCCTGAGCCTCGGCATCGGCGCGCTCCAGCTCATGCTCGATCGCGGCGAGCTCAAGGACTGGTTCGCCTCGACCGAGGTCCGGATCGAGGGCGTGATCGCCGCGATCTGTCTGTATCTCTTCTTGACCCACACGCTGACGGCCGAGAACACCTTCATCAGCCGTGCGCTCTTCAAGGACCGCAACTTCGTCGTCGGCAACGTCTTCATCTTCATCGTCGGCGTCGTGCTGTTCGCGACGCTCGCGCTCATGCCGCCGCTCCTGCAAGGGCTCATGGGCTATCCGGTCCTCGCGGCGGGCCTCGTGACGGCGCCGCGCGGCATCGGCACTTGGGTCGCGATGCTCGTCGTCGGCCGCATCGTCGGCCGCATCGACGCGCGCCTGCTCATCGCGATCGGCTTCGGCCTCTGCGCCGTCGCGCTCGCCGAGATGGGCGGGTTCTCGCCCGCGATCGACGCGCATCCCGTCGTGACCTCGGGGCTCATTCAGGGATTCGGCACGGGCCTCGCTTACGTCTCGTTGACGACCGTCTCGTTCGTCACGCTGCCGACGTATTTGCGCAACGAAGGCGCGTCGTTCTTCAACCTCATGCGCAACATCGGCAGCAGCCTCGGGATTTCGTCGATCCAGGCGTACGTGACGTCGGGCACGTCGGTCGCGCATGCGCGTCTCACCGAGCTCATCACGCCCTACAACGCCTCGGGCGCCGGCACGCAGATTCGGACCCAGCTCGAGTCGGCCGCCGGACTCGGCGCGCTCAATGCGCAGATCAACGCGCAAGCGAGCTGGATCGCGTATCTGCACGCCTTTCAGCTCATGACGATCATCACGGTGCTCGTGATTCCGCTCATCGCGCTCGCGCGGAGCGCGCAGCCGGCGAGCGATGCCGGTCAGGTGCCTCTCGAATGAAACCCGCAAACTTGCTCTACGCCCTCTGCGGCACGGCCGCGCTGACCGCGTGCGTCGCAGGCCCGGACTTCTCGCGCCCCGAAGCCCCTCGCGAGAGCCGCTATACGACGGAGCCGCTGCCGGACGTACCGCTCGAGATCGGGGACGGCGCCGCGGCTGCGCGGCCCGCCGCCGCGGACCACCCGGGCGATAAAGCGCGGAGCGACGCCGAGCCGCAGCCGTCCAGCGGAGCGGCACCCGGCGCCGAAACGCAGCGCGGGACCGATGCCCCGGGCGCCGGCATGCCCGAATGGTGGACCGTCCTCGAGTCGCCGAGGCTCGACGAAACGGTCCGCACGGCGCTGGCCGGCAACCGTAATCTCGCGGCCGCGCAAGCGAGTCTCGCGCAAGCGCTCGAGGTCTACGGCGCGAGCCGAAGCGCGCGCCTGCCCGAGGCGACGCTCGACGCGGGCACGGGCCGCAACCAGTACGGCGCCGCCTTTCTCGGCGGCTTCAACTTGCCGGCCTTCACGTATTACTCCATGGGCACGAACGTCAGCTACTTGCTCGACTTCGGGGGCGGCGTGCGCCGTTCGATCGAGCAGCAGCAGGCGCTCGCCGAGGTCAAACAGCACGAGCTCACCGCGGCGCAGCTCTCGCTGACGGGCAACGTCGTCCTTCAGGCGCTCGCGATCGCGTCTGCGCGCGCGCAGATTCGTGCCGTCGAAGCCGTCATCGACGAGGATTCGCGCAACGTCGATCTCGTGCGGACGGCGCTGCAGGAGGGCTCCGTCGCTCAGGTCGATCTGCTCACGGCCGAGAGCCAGCTCGCTCAGGACCAAACGCAGCTGCCCCCGCTGCGCCAAGAGCTCAGCACCGCGCGGCACGCGCTCGCGGTGCTCGTCGGCGAAGCGCCGGGCAACTGGTCGCCCCCCGACTTCGACCTCGACGACTTCTCGCTGCCGGCCGCGATCCCCGCGAGCCTGCCTTCCGAGCTCGCGCACCGGCGGCCCGATATCCTCGCGCGCGAAGCGGAGCTGCACGCCGCGACCGCGGCGATCGGCGTCGCGGCGGCAAAGCTCTACCCGCAAATGAATCTCACGGCGTCGCTGAGCCAGCAGACGCTGAGCACGGACGTGCTGTTCGATCGGTCGAGCAATGCGTGGGGGCTTGCGAGCGCGCTGACCGCGCCGCTCTTCGACAGGGGCAAGCTGCGCGCCGAGCGGCGCGCGGCCGAAGCCGCCGCGCGTGCCTCGCTCGCGGGCTACGAGCAAACGGTGCTCGAGGCGTTCCGCCAGGTGGCCGACGTGCTCGCCGCCCTCCAGCACGACGCAGAGCGGACGGCCGCTCAACAGCGCGCGCTCGAGGTCGCCGAATCGAACCTCGCGCTCACGCGCGAGAGCTACTCGGCCGGCAACGTCGGCGTCCTTCAGGTCGTCGACGCGCAGCGCAACGCCGAGCAGGCGCGCATCGGCGTCGTGCGCGCGCGGGCCGCGCGCATGCAGGACACGGCGGAGCTCATCGTCGCGCTCGGGGGCGCGAGCGGCGGCTGAGGACACGTCCGCGGAGGGATTTCTTGAATGAGAATCGGTTCGAGAATCCCTCCGCGGAGGGCAGCAGGAGACCGGTCTCTCGGTAGGCAGCTCTTGCCGGCGCCCTCACGGCAAAACACCCGGATATAAGCCGTCAGACCCAGAGCGCCCCGAGCTCGAGCTCGACGGCGTCGAACGGCTCGGCGCGGACGCCCCTATCGCCTTCGTACGTGCCGACGAGCGTCCAGCGCCGCTCGCGCAGCGCAAGCACCTCGAGCGTTTGCAGCAGCGGATTCAGGAGCCACGCATACGCGACGGCCTCGCGCGCGTAGATGCGGAGCTTTTTCGACCGGTCGATCGTTTCCGTCGCAGGCGACAGAATCTCGCACACCCAATCCGGCGCGAGCGTGAGAAAGGGCTCGCGCGGCACGGCCGGCAAACGCTCGCGGCGCCACCCGGCAAGATCCGGAACGAGCACGTCGCGGCCGAAATGCAGCTCCGGCTCGTATAGGAGCCACCATCCGCCGGGGCCGCCACGGCTCCGCTGGAACGGGCCTCCGAGCTCCATCCCGAGCGCGGAGACCGCGTGGGCGTGCGGCAACGCCGGCCGCGGCGACGCATAGAGCTCCCCGTCGAACATCTCCGCGACGAGATTCTCCGGGACCGCGACGAGATCGTCGTACGTGGCGCCGACCTTCAGACGTTGAGCCATGCGGCCTCATCGTAGCAAACACGAGCCTCGTCGCGACAAGCCATTTTTGGCCCTTCCGGCCGGAGTCTCATCGGCCTTTGTCTTCCGGCTTGCGCGCGTGCACGCTCGGCTCATCGGCGGGATCGGTCGGATACATCCCTCCGGCAAACGTGCCGGCGTGATAGCCCTTGAAGCCGACAGCCAGCGCGAGCGCGCTCGCCATGTCTTCATCCGCCCGCAGCCGTTCGAGAATGTGCGCGAAGCTCCAGCGAGGCTCCCATTCGAGCTCGCGCCGCGCTCGCGCATTCGAGTACACGCGATCGATGCTGCAGAACATCCTCCAGCCTCGACGTCCGTACTCCGCTTCGTACGACGGGAACCGCCTCGCGAGCACGGCCGGCGCGTCCGTTCTGAGCTGCGCCGCGTCATCCGGAACGAACGGCGTCGTCGCGCTGACGATGTAGCAGCCGAATCCGAGTGAGGCCGCGCGCTCGATCGCACGCAGGTGAGCCGAGACGACGTCTTCGAGATCGACCCGCCGATAAAGGTATTCGTTGACCTTGACGTTTCGGTCGTCGTAAGCGGCTCGGATCGCGTCGGCGTCGTCCTCGTCAGGGAAGAAGCGCGACGTTCGCAATACGACGCAAGGCAGCCCGTGCTTCCTGTGAAAAAGCTCGCACAGATCCTCCGCCGCCTTCTTCGTGACGCCGTAGATGTTCTTGGGGAGCGGTACGACGTCCTCGGTTATCCAGGCCGTCGGCTCGCCCGCCGCGGGCGTCAGCGCGCGGCCGAAAACGCTCGTCGTGCTCGTATAGACGAACGCCTTCACGCCGCTGGCGACGGCCGCTTCGAGCAGATTCAGCGTCCCGACCACGTTCGTGTCGACGAACTCTCGCGGGGTGTGCGTCACGATGTGCGGCTTGTGCAGCGCCGCGGCGTGAAGCACGGCGTCTGCGCCTCGAACCGCGGCCTCCGCCACCCGGGCATCCGCGAGCGATCCGACGATGCTCGTGAACGGCGCGGGCTGAATGTCGAGGCCGATCGGTTCGTGGCCCGCCTCTCGCAGCGTCCGGACGAGCGCTTCCCCGAGATGCCCGGCGCTGCCCGTGATCAGAACCTTCATTCGTGCCGTGTCGTCGATCGGCCCAACGCGATGAGCTATCCGCTCACCGTGATGACGAGCTTCCCGCGCGCGTGCTCCTGCTCCATGTAACGAAGCGCCTCCGGGACGCTTGCCAACGGGTACGTGCGCTCGATGACGGGATCGATCTTGCGGGCCTCGAGCAGCTCCTTGAGGAAGCGGATGTCGGGTCCCCTCGGGATCGCCATGAGATTACCGATCTTCTTGCCGCTCGTCATCGACAGCAGCGGGCCCGCCGTCAGCGCTTGCAGCAATTGCCTGCCCCCGCCGCCCGTCATGACGTAAGTGCCGTTCGGCTTCAGCGCTCTCACGTAGTCGCGAATCGGCCGATACGCGTTCGCCGCCAAGATCAGATCGTATCGCCGACCGCCGGCCCCGAACGCCTCGCGCCGATAGTCGATGACGTGGTCGGCGCCGATCGAGCGGGCGATCTCCACGTTGCGCGTGCTGCACACGGCGGTGACCTCGGCGCCGAACGCCTTCGCAATTTGGATCGCGAACGTGCCGACTCCGCCCGACGCGCCGTCGATGAGCACCGACTGCCCCGCGCGTATCCCGCCTTTGTCCCGCAGCCCTTGCAACGCCGTATAAGCCGCGGTCGGCGTCGCCGCCGCCCGGGCAAACGACACGTTCGCGGGCTTCGGCGCGAGAGTGTCTTCGGCGACGCAGGCGTACTCCGCGAACGCACCGAACTTGCTCGCACCGAACACCTCGTCATTCGGCCGAAAGCGGCTGACGCCGGCACCGACCGACTCGACTCGTCCCGACAAATCGAAGCCGAGCACCGTTCGACGCGGCTTCGTGAGGCCCAGTCCCAGCCGAATCAGGAACGGCTGCCCGCGGAGCAGGATGCGATCGGCCGCGTTGACGGCCGCCGAATGGACTCTGACGAGCACCTCGCGCGCCGCGGGCTTCGGCCGCGCGATTTCGTCGAGCCGGAGCATGTCCGGCGAGCCGTATCGGCGGTAAACGATGGCTTGCATGAGCCGACGTGCCGTTGAGGTTCCGGGCGATCAGATCTTGACACAAATCGATCGCTTTTCCGCGCGAAACGAGGCTGGCTCCCATGCCGGCCTCCGGCGAGGGAGCCTTCAAGACCGCCGATAGACCTCGCGCCGATGCCCGACCTTCACGACGATCACGATCAGGCGCTTGTCGACGATCTCGTAAACGATGCGATAGAGGCCTTGGCGCACACGGTATCGCTCCTGGCCGGACAGCTTCTCGCAATCTGTTGGACGCGGATCGTCTGCGAGCGACGCGATCTTGCTCAGAATGCGTTTGACGTCGCGCTTCGGAACATCGCGGAGGTCCTTGGCGACGGACTTTTTGACGACAAGCTCATAGCTTGCCATTCGCCTTGAGGTCCTTGAGCAACGCTTCGTAGGACATTGTCGGCTCCGCGACGCGATCCTCGAAGGCGGCGAGATCCTCCTCGTCCTCGCTGAGGGCTCTGCGAACCGCCTCGTTGACGATGTCGGAGACCGAGCGATTCGTGTGCGCGGCCTTGAGCCTCACGGCCTTGTGCAGTGCCGGATCGAAATAGATCGTGGCTCGTTTCGCGGCTTCCTCGCTCACGTTCTAACCCTCCATTGACTCGCATCATCATAGCGGTGTGACGTCAAGACGTCAAAGCGCTATCGGAGCGGCAGAGGAGGTCGCACCGGACGTTGGGTCCCCGGGGTATCCGGACCCGGGATCTATTATGATCCGCACACTGACCTGCCATGGGGGCAGCTGCAGAGCATCGTAGGGGAGACAAGAACGATATGAACCGGATAAGCAGACGACGATTCGTGCAATCGACCGGGCTCTTGGCGGCGGCCCCGGCGCTCATCTCCATGCCGGCCAGCGCGCAGCGCCCGCAGCGCACGGCGCCGGACACCTCCGATCTCCGCCCCGAGAAGGACATCGTCTTCGGCAAGGGCGGGGACATGGATTTGACGCTCGACGTCTATCATCCGCCCGAGGGCGTGACGCCGAAGCGCATGGGCATCATTCATCTCTTCGGCGGCGGCTTCTTCGTCGGGAACAAGAACGCCGGCTACATCATCAACGACGCGCGCGCGCTCGGCCGCCTCGGGTACACGAGCATCTCGGCGAACTATCGCCTCCAGAGCCAAGGCTTCTGGCCCGCCCAGATTCACGATACCAAGGCCGCGATCCGCTGGACGCGCGCGAACGCGGAGCACATCGGCATCGACGCCGACAAGATCGCGATCGCCGGCTACTCGGCGGGCGGCATGCTCGCGCTCTTGGCGGCCGGCACGAACGGCATGAAGGAGTTCGAGGGCGACGGCGGCAACGCGGGCGTGAGCTCCGACGTGCAGGCGTGCATCGGCGTCTATCCGCTCGCGAGCGCCGAGAGCGCGAAGGGCCTGTGGCCCCAAGGCGAGGCCACGCCGGAGAAGATCAAGGCGGCCTCCCCGACGACCTACATCTCGAAGACGTTCGCACCGACGATCTTCATTCACGGCACGGACGATCACACGGTGCCGACGACCTCGAGCATCGACTTCTACACCAAGCTGCACGACCTCGGCGTGCCGGCCGCGTTGACGCTGATCCAAGGCGCTGAGCACGCGTTCGACAACGGCGCGCTCGACGCGGTCGACGTCATGGCCAAGGCCGTCGATCTCTTCCTCGATCGCCTCATCGTGAATCCGAAGCCCTATCCGCACTTCGGCGGGGGCGGCGGCCGACCGGGCGGGCGCGGGCCGGGCGGCCGCGGACCGACCGGCGGCGCTCCCGGCGCGGGTGCGCGCGGGCCGGGCGGCGGCGGTCAGTAACGACGCGGCACCGATAGGGGATTGCGGACAGAGGATCTCCGCACGTCGCGGCGGCGGCCTATCGCCGGCGACGCGATGGTAGACTACGGCGCCGCGAGCACTCGCGGTCTGACTGAAGTCTAGAGAGAGCTCCAATGTCCGCACTCCTCTATAACAACGTCGTCCCGCTGGACCGGAATCGTCACCGCAACCTGAAGCTTCGCTCGGGTGTCTCGATGAAATTCGCCGCGGGCGCGCACTGCGTGCCGCTCGCGGCGGTCGAGATGTTCGACGCCGCACGCGACTATCCGATCTTCTTCGCCGGCAGCGACGACGCGACCCCGGTCGCGGTGCTCGGGCTGCGCTCGGGCGAGAACGTCTTCGTCGACGCCGACGGCCGGTGGGCCGACGCGGCCTACGTGCCGGCTTTCATCCGCCGCTATCCCTTCGTCCTCGCGCGCGCGGGAGAGTCGTCGGATTTCACGGTCTGTCTCGACGAGAGCTTCGAGGGATTCTCCGAGGCCGAAGGCACGCCGCTGTTCGACGAGGAAGGCCAGGACGGCGAGGTCGTGAGCCGTGCTCTCGGCTTCCTCAAGGAGTTTCTGACCGAGACCGAGCGCACGCGCCGCTTCGTGGAGCGCCTGCGCGCGCTCGACCTGCTCGGCGTTCAGAGCCTGCAGGTGAAGGATGCGAGCGGACGGACTTTCGCCTTGCGCGATTTCCGCATGATCGAGGAAAAGAAGGTCAAGGAGCTCGGCAACGACGTGCTCGGCGACCTACACCGCTCCGGCTATCTCGGCTGCATCTACGCGCACCTGCTCTCGCTCGGCAATCTGCCGCGTCTCGCGGCGCGGGTGCCGGTCGAGGCGAACGTGGGTGCGCCCGTCTAAGGTTTCGCTCGACGCAACTCAAGCGCATGGCACGCGAAAAGGTCACCCTTACACTCGATGCCGTTAAGCTGAACCAGCTGCGAGAGCTGGTCGGCGGACGCAGCTTGTCCGCATCCGTCCACGCCGCCGTCGTCGCCTACGTCGCTCGGCTGCGTCATCTTTCCGCTGTGGACGAATGGCTCGCTGAGCTCGAACGCGAGCACGGACCGATCCCGCCGGAAACGATGGAATGGGCCGCACGGTTGGTAGAAGACGGGGAGTCCGGACGCGCGATGCCCGTCCGGGGCCGCAAGGGTGCTGCGACTCGGTAGCGAAGCGCTTTTAGTCGTCGATCGCTCCTAAGCAGCGGAAGCCGGCCTCCCCGTCCCGCATGCGGGACGTCTCGCTCGGATATGGGACGCTCTTGTCGGGGCGATACCGCAGGCGCCTGCGCAGAAGCGCGGAAAACAAAAACTTGCGCGGGTCGCGACACTTGGCACGCTCCTTGGCTCTTCGAGCTGCGCGCTACTTCACTCTAACGGCAGCAACCATGAAGGTCGCCTTCATCCTCAGTTCCCTGGGCCGCGATCTGCGCTACGCGCTGCGCGGCTTGGCGCGACGGCCGGCCTTCACGTTCGCCGCCGTGCTCACGCTCGCGCTCGGCATCGGCGCGACCACGGCGATCTTCAGCGTCGTCTACTCCGTATTGATCAAGCCGCTGCCGTATCCGAATGCGGACGAACTCGTCAGCATCAGATTCAGGGCCACGAGCGCGAACAACGAGGATCTGAAGTCGTCGCATACGATGTACGTCACGTTCCGCGACGAGAATCGGACGTTTGCGAACATCGGCTTGTGGCAGTACGCCGACAATTTCGCAACGCTGACCGAGCCCGGCGAGCCTACCCGCCTGAACGTCCTCACCGTCACGGACGGCACTCTGCAGGCGCTCGGCGTGCAACCAGTGCGCGGTCGTTGGTTCGCAAAGGAGGAGTACGGCCCCGCGGCCGAGGGACCTGCGCCCGTTATCCTTTCCTATGCGTTCTGGCAGCGGCAATTTGGGGGCGACGACGCGATCCTCGGGCGCGAAATCTCGATCTCGACGGGGCCCGAGCCGGCGCGCGTGGTCGGCATCATGCCGCGCGAGTTCAGGTTTATGGATGCCACGCAGCCCGACGTGATTTTCCCCGTCCGTCATCTCGAAGCCAACGATAAAACCCTGAGCGGCTGTTACTGCTACCGAATGCTCGGACGGCTCAAGCCCGGGGCGACGCCCGACGAGGCGCGCGGCGACGCCGACCGCATGTTGTCGATTTGGCTCAACGCCTGGCCCGTCGCACGCGGAGACACGAAGGAAAAATACACGGATTGGCGGATCACGCCGGCCGTTCGCCCCTTGAAGGACGACCTCGTCGGCAGCATCGCGAGCACGCTGTGGGTGCTCATGGGGGCGATCGGCGCCGTGCTGCTCGTCGCCTGCGCCAACATCGCGAATCTAATGCTCGTGCGCGCCGACGCGCGGCGCGATGAGCTCGCGATGCGCGTCGCGCTCGGCGCCGGCCGCGCGCGAATCGCGCGAGAGTTGCTCGTGGAGAGCCTCGCCCTGGGCATAGCCGGCGGCGTGCTCGGCTGGATGCTGGCCAACGTTGGGCTGCAGGTTCTCGTCGCGATGGCCCCGCGCGATCTGCCGCGCCTCGAGGAGATAGCCGTCTATCCTCCGGTGCTCGCGTTTACCGTGGCGGTTTCGCTCGCGTCGACGCTGCTGTTCGGCTCGATTACGGCAGTCAGGCACGCATTGCACCTCGAAAACCCCAAGCTCGGCGGAGCGCGCGGGTCGAGCACGAGCCGCGAGCGGAGCAAGACGCGCAGCATTTTGGTCGTTGTGCAGGTCGCGCTCGCGCTCGCGCTGGTCGTGAGTGCGGGGCTCATGATTCGAACGTTTCAGGCTCTGAGCAACGTCGATCCCGGCTTTTCGGACCCCGCGACAATTCAAACGGCGTGGATCTGGATGCCGGGCTGGCCCAACGGCGACCGGGCCGAATCTCTGCGGTGGACCCGCATGCAGCGCGAGATCCAGGACGAGATCGCGGCGCTTTCGGGCGTCACTTCGGTGGGTTTCACCGAGATGTTGCCGCTGCGAGGAGGAAACTACTTCGGAGCCGAAGTCGAAGGGGTGCCTGGCAGCGCGGCCTCTCGCGAATCCAAGCGCATCTCGCCCGGCTATCTCAAGGCCATGGGCGCGCGAATCATTGCAGGCCGAGACATCACGTGGCGCGATATCGACAACGGCGGACGCGTAGTCGTGATCTCCGAGAGCTTCGCTCGCGAGATTGCGGCAGAGCCCGCGGCGGCCGTCGGTAAACGCATCATCTCCGGCCTCGGCTCGCGTCAGTCGCGCGAGGTGGTCGGCGTGGTCCAAAGCCTCTATGAGGACGGTTTGTACGAGGAACCGCCGCCCCTCGTTTACTACCCGACCCTCCTCGAGAACCGGTCCGCGAGCGGATATGTCACGTTTGCCATCCGCAGCGAGCGCGCAGGCACCGCGAGCTTCGCGGAGGAGGTTCGGCAGACGATCCACTCGGTGAGCGGGGGTATAGCCATCTCCGAAATGCGCACGATGCGGCAGCTTTACGCGGAGTCGCTTGCACGCACGTCGTTCACGCTCGTGCTGCTCGCTATTGCCGGTGCCATGGCCTTGGCGCTCGGCGTCATCGGAATCTACGGCGTCATCGCGTACGTCGTGTCGCAGCGCACGCGGGAAATCGGAATCCGCTCGGCGCTCGGCGCCGAGCCGCGACAGCTCGCAAGAATGATCCTGCTGCACGGTCTCGTGCTGAGCGGAGCGGGAATCGCGGTCGGGCTCGCCGCCGCCGCGGCATTGGGGAGTTCGATGTCCTCGCTCGTCTTCCATGTCGCGCCATTGGACCCGGCGGCCTACATCGTCGCAGTCGGCGTCATCGTCGGGGCCGCAGCACTCGCGAGCTACCTGCCCGCGCGGCGGGCGGCGACCATCGATCCGATCGAAACGCTGAAGGCGGAGTGAGCGAGCCGGCAAGTGGAAAATCCACCCATGAGCATCCTCGGTTTCGCCGATTCCGTCGGCCGCGATCTGCGCTACGCGCTGCGCGGCTTGGCGCGGCGGCCCGCGTTCACGTTCGCCGCCGTGCTCACGCTCGCGCTCGGCATCGGCGCAACCACCGCGATCTTCAGCGTCGTCTACTCGGTGCTGATCAAGCCGCTGCCGTATCCGGATGCGGATCAGCTCGTTAGGATCAGGCATCCCGCTCCGGGCATCGATTTCGACGACCTCAGCGCCGATCCGACGATGTACCTTACTTACCGCGCAGAGAACCGAACGTTCGCCAGCATCGGCCTCTGGGACGAGGGCTGGGCGACGCTGACCGAGCGCGGCGAGCCTACGCGAGTGCGCACTCTTCGAGTCACGGACGGCACTCTCCAGGCGCTCGGCGTTCAGCCGATGGTCGGTCGTTGGTTCACGGAGCGGGAGTACGGACCCGCAAGCGATGGACCGGAACCGGTCATCCTCTCTTATGCGTTCTGGCAACGGCGATTCGGCGGCGACGAAGCGGTGCTCGGGCGCGAGCTCGCGATGGAGACGCCGAGCGGCGTCTTCGCGCAGCCGTTGGCAGGTCCGCGGCGGGTGGTCGGCATCATGCCCCGCGGTTTCCGATTTCTCGACATGACGCCGCAACCCGACGTGATCGTTGCGGTACGGCTCGACCCTGCACAAAAGCCCGTCGGCAATTTCAGCTTCGAGATGCTCGCCCGGCTCGCGCCCGGCGTCACGGCCGCCGAGGCGCGCGCCGACCTCGAGCGCATGTTGCCGATCTGGCTCGACTCGTGGCCGGTGATGCCCCAAGACCTTGCGAACTTCCGGATTACGCCCATTGCTCTGCCATTGAAGGACGACTTGGTCGGCAGCGTCCCGAGCACTTTAGGGGTGCTCATGGGCGCGATCGGCGCCGTGCTGCTCATCGCCTGCGCCAACATTGCGACTCTCATGCTCGTGCGGGCGGACGCGCGGCGGCAAGAGTTCGCCGTCCGCACCGCGCTCGGTGCCGGGCGTGCGCGAATTGCTCGCGCGCTGCTCGTCGAGAGCTTGTGTCTAGGCGCGGCCGGCGGTGTGCTCGGCTGGCTGCTCGCGTACATCGGAGTAGAGGCTCTCGTCGCCATCGGCCCCAACAATTTGCCGCGCCTCGAAGAGATCGCAGTCTATCCGCCGGTGCTCGCGTTCACAGTGGCGATTTCGCTCGCGTCGACGCTCGTGTTCGGCTCGATCACGACGCTCAAGCACGCAATGCTTATCGATACGCCGATGAGCGGTGCGCCTCGTGGCGCGAGCGCGAGCCGCGCGCGCAGCACGACGCGCAGCGCGTTGGTCGCCGTGCAGGTGGCGCTCGCGCTCATGCTGGTCGTCAGCGCAGCGCTTATGGTCCGAACGTTCGAGGCTCTACGCGACGTCGATCCCGGTTTCTCGGCTCCGGCGACGATTCAAACCGTGCACGTTTGGATTCCGTCCGGCCTGCTTTCCGATCGCGCGGAGCAATACCTTCGCTTACAGCGCGAGATTCTCGGCAAGATCGCGGCGCTTCCGGGCGTCGCGTCAGTCGGCTTCGCGAACGGCGTTCCGATGGATGGGCGGACGTGGCCCAACGCGACCCTCTCGGTCGAGGCCGAGACGAGCGCGCCCGATAAAGCGGCACCCTTGCGCAGATTCGTCTTCGTCTCGCCCGGCTATTTCAAAGCCATGGGCACGCGAATGATCGCTGGACGGGACTTGAACTGGAACGATATCGAGACCGGCAGGCACGTGATTGTGATTTCCGAAAATCTCGCTCGCGAGATCGCGGGGACGCCCGAGGCAGCACTCGGCCGGCGCATCCGGCGCCCGTTTGAGGACGCGCCATGGAGCGAGGTGATCGGCGTGGCGCAGAGCGTCCACCAGGACGGCTTGTACGACGAACCCCCTCGCACGGTGTACTGGCCCGTGTCCGTACCCAATTGGCAACGCCAGGACGTCACCTTCGTCATCCGCAGCGAGCGCGCGGGCACCGCGAGCTTCGCGGCAGAAATCCGGCAGGCGATCCGGTCGGTGAACGCGAGTCTTCCGATCGCCCAGACGCGCACCATGCGGGAGTTTTACGCCGACTCGCTCGCACGCACGTCGTTCACGCTCGTGCTGCTCGTGATCGCGGGCAGCATGGCCTTGACGCTCGGCGTCATCGGAATCTACGGCGTCATTGCCTACGTCGTGTCGCAGCGAACGCGTGAAATCGGGATTCGTTCCGCGCTCGGCGCCGAGCCGCGGGATCTCGTGCGAGCGTTCGTACTGCACGGACTCGCGGTCAGCGGCCTGGGCGCGGCGATCGGACTCCTCGCAGCGATGGGATTGGCGCGCTTGATGTCTTCGCTGCTCTTCGGGGTCGCACCGACGGACCCGGCAGCCTATGCCGCCGCCCTCACGGTAATCATCGCGGCCGCGGCGCTGGCCACATACCTACCGGCGCGGCGGGCGGCGTCGATCGATCCAATCGAAACCTTGAAGGCGGAGTGACTCGACGTGACGGCTACGCTTCGG
>DASTSM010000245.1:0-6265 GCA_035760685.1 Gammaproteobacteria bacterium
CTACTCGGCGCTCGATCAGCTCATCAGCCACGCTTCGCGCCTTCGGCACCGCACTCAGGGCCGGCTCAGCTGCCCGATGGTGCTGCGTGCGCCGTTCGGCGGCGGCATTCACGCGCCCGAGCATCATTCGGAAAGCACGGAGACGCTGTTCGCGCACATCCCGGGTCTGCGCGTCGTGATCCCGTCCTCGCCGGGACGGGCCTATGGCCTGCTGCTCGCATCGATCCGCGACCCCGACCCGGTCGTCTTTCTCGAGCCGGCGCGCTTGTATCGTCTCTTCAAAGAGGAGGTCGTCGACGACGGCGAGGCGCTGCCGCTCGACGTCTGCTTCGTCCTGCGCGAGGGCAAGGACGTCACGCTCGTGACCTGGGGCGCGTCCACGCACGAGACTCTCGCGGCGGCCGACGAGCTCGCGGCGGAAGGGGTCGAGGCCGAGGTCATCGACGTCGCCACGCTCGCACCGCTCGACATCGAGACGATCCTCGAGTCCGTCGCCAAGACGGGACGCTGCGTCATCGTGCACGAGGCCGCGCGCAACGTCGGCGTCGGCGCGGAAATCGCCGCGCAGCTCGCCGACCGCGGACTGCTGAGCCTCTTCGCTCCCGTCAAGCGCGTGACGGGCTACGACACGGTCATGCCCCTTTACCGGCTCGAGCGCGCGTATCTGCCGAGCACCGGAAGCATCGTCGCCGCGGCAAGGCGGACCTTGGAGGCGGCATGAGCGTCTTCAAGCTGCCGGACCTCGGCGAAGGACTGCACGAGGCGGAGATCGCCGCGTGGCACGTGCAGGCGGGCGAGGACGTCGAGACCGGCGACCCGCTCGTCTCGGTCGAGACGGACAAAGCCATCGTCGAGGTGCCGAGCCCGCAAGCCGGGCGAATCTTGAGGGTGTGGGGCGCGCCGGGCGACCGGCTCGGCGTCGGCAGCCCGCTCGTCGAGTTCGAGGGCGAGGAGGAGCTTGCCGGAAAAGCGGAGGCGACCGCGGCGCACGAAGCCGCTCGCAGGCCCGCGGCGCACGAAGCCGCGCGCAGGCCCGCGCCGGACGAAGCGGGTGCCGGGGCCGCCGGCAGGGGAGCCAGGGCAGCCGCCCGCATGCCTGCGCGGCGCGAAGGCGGCCGCGCGCGCGCGCAACGCGAAGCGCCCACGGCGCCTCGCGCCGACAGCGGGACCGTGGTGGGCCGCGTCGAGGCGACGCAACGCGTCTTGAACGAAGCCGCGACGCCGATCGCGCGCGCCGGCGGAATCCGAGCAACGCCTGCCGTGCGCGCCTTGGCGAGGCAGCTCAACGTCGACCTCGCCCTCGTGACGCCGACGGGCCGCGACGACACGGTGACCGCGACGGACGTCCGCAACGCCGCCGAGGCGTTGCGAGGGGCCGGGCCGTACGAGCCGCTGCACGGCGTGCGTCGCGTCATGGCGCGCAGCATGGCGCAGGCCCATGCGGAGGTCGTGCCCGTCACGGTCGTCGACGACGCGGACATCGACGCATGGCCGCCGAGCGAGCCGCTCATGCTGCGGCTCGTGCGCGCGATCGTCGCGGGCTGCCGGGCAGAGCCGGCCTTGAACGCGTGGTTCGACGGGCGCGCCACGGCGCGCTGCGTGCTCGAGAAGATCGATCTCGGCATCGCGATGGATACGCCCGACGGCCTCTTCGTGCCGGTCCTGCGCGACGTCGCGCGGCGCGACGCGGAGGAGTTGCTGACGGCGCTCGAGGCGCTCAAGTCGGGGGTGCGGCAGAGAACGATCCCGCCCGAGGAGATGCGGGGCTGCACGTTCACGTTGTCGAACTTCGGAACCTTCGGCGGGCGCTACGCGGATCCCGTCGTCGTGCCGCCGACCGTCGCGATTCTCGGCGCGGGACGACGGCGCAAGGCCGTCGTTCCCGTCGACGGCCGGCCCGCCGTGCACGTCATCCTGCCGCTGTCGCTGACGTTCGATCATCGCGCCGTGACGGGCGGAGAGGCGACGCGCTTTCTGGCCGCCGTAATCGGAGATCTCGAGCATGGCCGTTAGACAGACGTCGATGGGGACGATCGCGGCGGGCGTCGATTTCGACTTCGGGCTCGGCGACGACGTCGATCTGCTGCGCGAGACCGTGCGGCGGTTCGCGGCCGAGCGCATCGCTCCGCGCGCCGCCGAGATCGACGCGAGCAACGCGTTTCCGCGCGACCTCTGGCCCGCGCTCGGCGAGGTCGGCTTGCTCGGCCTCACGCTCGATCCTGCTCACGGAGGCGCCGGCCTCGGCTTCTTGCATCACGTCGTCGCGATGGAAGAGATCAGCCGCGCGTCCGCGTCGGTCGGGCTCTCTTACGCCGCTCACTCGAATCTGTGCGCGAACCAGATCAACCGCTGGGGCAGCGAGGAGCAGAAGCGCCGATTCTTGCCGGGGCTCGCCGACGGCTCGCGCATCGGCGCGCTCGCGATGACCGAGTCGGATGCCGGCTCCGACGTGCTCGCGATGCGCACGCGCGCCGTGCGCGACGGCGACGACTATCTTCTCGACGGCACGAAGATGTGGATCACGAACGGCCCCGTGGCCGACACGCTCGTCGTCTACGCGAGGACGGCGGGTGAGGGCGAGCCCGCCGGTCTCAAGGCCTTCGTGGTCGAGCGCGGGATGCCGGGTTTCTCGGCGGGGCCGAAGATCGACAAGCTCGGCATGCGCGGCTCGGACACGAGCGCGCTCGCCTTCGATCGCTGCCGAGTGCCGGCCGCGAACGTCCTCGGCGGGGACGGCACGGCGATCTTGATGTCGGGCCTCGATCTCGAGCGCATCGTGCTCGCCGGCGGACCGCTCGGCATCATGCGGGCCGCCATGGATCTCGTCATGCCCTATCTGCACGCGCGCAAGCAGTTCGGCCGCCCGATCGGCAGCTTCGAGCTCATGCAGGGCAAGGTCGCGGACCTGTACAGCACGATGAATGCGGCGCGCGCTTACGTCTACGCGGTGGCCGCCGCCTCCGACCGCGGACGGACGACGCGCTTCGATGCCGCCGCGGCGATTCTCAAAGCGTCGGAGAGCGCGACGTGGATGGCCGGCCAGGCGATCCAGGCGCTCGGCGGCAACGGCTACAGCAGCGAGTATCCGGCCGGCCGCCTGCTCCGCGACGCCAAGCTTTACGAGATCGGCGCAGGCACGAACGAGATTCGGCGCATGCTCGTCGGCCGCGAGCTGTTCGCGGCGACGGCGGAGCAGGGCGCGCGGGAGCGCCGGCCGTGAGCGCGCGGCGCCGGCCGGCTCGGCCGCGAGATGCGGAGCCGGCCGAAAAAACGCCGCCGCCGGACGAAGAGGGCTTGCAGGAGCCGCCGCGCGCGGCAAACCGAGAACGAACGCCTGAGCGAGAGCGCCCGCCCGATCGCGAGCGCCCGTCCGATCGCGAGCGCCCGTCCGATCGCGAGCGCCCGTCCGATCGCGAGCGCCCGCGCGAACGAGAAGGCGCGGACCGAGGCTCCGCGGCGACGGTGCTCCGGAGCAGGATCGACGCGCAGTCGGACGAGTTCAAGGCCAACGCCGAGGCGAACCGCGCGCTCGTGGAGCGGCTGCGCGAGCGGCACGCGCTCGTCGAGGCCGGCGGCTCCGAGGCCGCGCGGCGGCGCCATCGCGAGCGCGGCAAGCTCCTCGTCCGCGAGCGCATCCGCTTGCTGCTCGACGAGGATTCGCCCTTTCTCGAGATCGGCAAGCTCGCGGCTTACGAGGTGTACGAGGACGCCGTGCCGTCCGCGGGCATCGTCTGCGGCATCGGCCGCGTGCACGGCGTGAGCTGCATGGTCGTCGCCAACGACGCGACCGTGAAGGGCGGCACGTACTATCCGCTCACGGTCAAGAAGCACCTGCGCGCGCAGGAGATCGCGCTCGAGAACCGGCTGCCCTGCGTCTATCTCGTCGACTCGGGCGGCGCCTACCTGCCGCTCCAGGACGAGGTTTTCCCGGACCGCGACCATTTCGGGCGCATCTTCTACAACCAGGCGCGCCTCTCGGCGCTCGGCGTCGCGCAGATCGCCGTCGTCATGGGGTCGTGCACGGCCGGCGGCGCCTACGTGCCCGCGATGTCGGACGAGACGATCATCGTCAAGGGGCAGGGCACGATCTTTCTCGGCGGCCCGCCGCTCGTGAAAGCCGCCACGGGCGAGGAGGTCGACGAGGAAACGCTGGGCGGAGCCGACGTCCACACGCGTCTCTCGGGCGTCGCGGACCATCTCGCCGAAGACGACAGCGACGCGCTCGCGCAGGCGCGGCGCATCCTTCGCCGCTTGGGGCATGAAGCGCACACGCCTCGACGCGTCGCCGAGCCGCTCTACTCGCCGGAAGAGCTTTACGGCATCGTGCCGCGCGACGCGCGCTACACCTACAGCGCGCGCGAAGTCATCGCGCGAATCGTCGACGGCTCGGAATTCGACGAGTTCAAAGCGCGCTACGGCACGACCTTGGTCTGCGGCTTCGCGGAGCTCGGCGGGCATGCGATCGGGATCGTCGCGAACAACGGAATTCTCTTTTCGGAGTCTTCGCTCAAGGGCGCGCATTTCATCCAGCTCTGCAACCGGCGCGGGACGCCGCTCCTGTTTCTGCAGAACATCGCGGGGTTCATGGTCGGCAAGGAATTCGAGCGGCGCGGCATCGCGAAGGACGGCGCGAAGCTCGTCACCGCGGTCGCCTGTGCCCGCGTGCCGAAGCTCACGGTGATCACGGGAGGCTCCTACGGCGCCGGCAACTACGGCATGTGCGGCCGTGCATACGATCCGCGCTTTCTGTGGAGCTGGCCGAATGCCCGCATCGCCGTCATGGGCGGCGAGCAGGCCGCGAGCGTCTTGACCGAGGTGCGAACGCGCGGCCTCGCGGAGCGGGGCGTGGAGTGGCCCGAGCACGAGGCGCGCGGCTTTCGCGAGCGCGTGCTTGCGCAGTACGCGAAGCAGTCCGATCCCTACTACGCGAGCGCTCGGCTCTGGGACGACGGCATCATCGATCCGGCCGAGACGCGGCACGTGCTCTGCTCGAGCCTCGAAACCGCGCTGAATGCGCCGCTGCCCGAGGAAGGTCCGTATGGAATCTTCCGCATGTGACGAGCGAAACAGCCGGCCCGGCGCGCACGAGCCTCCGCTTCGCTCGCTGCTTTTCGTGCCCGGCGACGACGAGCGAAAGCTCGCGCGCGCCGTCGACGCCGGGGCCGACGCGCTGATCCTCGATCTCGAGGACTCGGTCGCGCCGCGGCGCAAGGCTTCCGCGCGCGCGCTCGTCGCGGAGTTTCTCGAGACGCATGCATCGCACGTCGGCGGTCCCTCGCTCTGGGTCAGAGTCAACGCGGCATCGACGCCGCACGTCGACGAGGACCTGACCGCCGTTCTCCCGAGCGCGCCGCGCGGCCTCGTCGTGCCGAAAGTCGACGCGCCGCAGGAGCTCGCGCGACTCGGAGAACGGCTCGACGAGCTCGAGCGAGATTCGGGCCTGCCGGCCGGCGCGACGAAGCTCTTGCCGATCGCGACCGAGACGCCGGCCGGCGTGTTCGCGATGGGCGGCTACGCGAGCGTCGGCCCTCGGCTCGCGGGCCTGACCTGGGGCGCCGAGGACCTGAGCGCTGCGCTCGGGGCCGCGACGGCCGTCGACGCCGACGGCGAGTGGCTGTTCACGTACGAGCTCGTGCGGTCCCTGTGTCTGCTCGCGGCCGGTGCCGCCGGCGTGGCCGCGATCGACACCGTTTTCTCGGACTTCCGTGATGCGGACGGCCTGCGCCGCCAGGCCGCGCGCGCGCGGCGGGACGGTTTCACGGGCAAGCTCGCCATCCATCCCGCGCAGATCGAGATCATCAACGAGACCTTCCGGCCGACGCGAGAGGAGGTCGACGCCGCCCGGCGCGTCGTGGCGGCGCTCGGCGACGAGGTCGGCGTGACTTCGATCGACGGCCGAATGCTGGATCGGCCGCATTTGCTCCGAGCCCTGCGGCTGCTCGAGCGGGAGGAGCGTCTCGGCGAGCGCCGATCCTCGGTGCTTCGCGAGTGGCCCGGCACCGAAGCGCGCGGCGTCGAGGGCGAAGAGTCGCCGGGCGTCGAGAGCGAAGAGTCGCCGGGCGTGAGTGGAGCGTCGCCGTGAGCTTGTGCGTTTCGCCGTAAGAGACGGGAGGCCTTCCGATGGACTGGATCAAGAAAGTCGACCACGTGACGTACGCCTGCGCGCCCGGCATGCTCGAGAAATGGGCCTGGTTTCACATCGAGATCGAAGGCGGGACGCTCATCAATCGCATCGAGGACGTGCGCCCCGAAGACCCGGACAGCA
>DASTSM010000246.1:0-12007 GCA_035760685.1 Gammaproteobacteria bacterium
TCCATCGATTTGCCCTTCGCGAGCTCGTCGATGAGCTTGTCGAGATATCGGACCTTTCGCTCGAGCGGATCCGCGATGTCCTCGACGCGCACGCCGCACACGACGCCTTTGATGAGCGAGCCGGCCGGATTCAGGGCAGGCGCTTCTGCGAAAAAGGTTTCAAAGTCGCTTTCCTGATCGATCTGCTGCTGCAGCCCTGCTTTGGTGTAGCCGGTCAGCCAGCAGATGATCTCGTCCACTTCGTCTCGTGTCCGATTCCTGCGCTCGGCCTTTTGAACGTACATCGGATAGACCTTGGAGAACTTGATCGCCGAAATGGAAGGCCTGGCCATCTTCATCCCCGGGTGGTCTGGATTCATGGGAGATGATCACCGCGGTGCCGGCCGCCGGCAACCGCCCCGAAATTTTCGATACCCCATGTCGAGAACGACAAATCCCGTTCGTCGTATCTGCAAGGGGCGGCCAGGGTAGACGCAGAGGCGGCCCGCAAGATGCACGAGAGCTGAGCAAGACACACGAAAGCAGAGAACGACCATGAGAAAGATCATCGCCAATGCCCATGTCTCGCTCGACGGAGTCATGCAGGCTCCGGGCGGGCCGCACGAGGATCCGAGCAATAAGTTCGCCTACGGCGGCTGGAGCGCGCCCTACGCGGACGAGAGGTCAGCCGAGCACCTTCTCGCGGCCATGGCCCAGCCGTTCGACTTGCTGCTCGGCCGCAGGACCTACGAGATTTTCGCCGCCTACTGGCCCTACCACACCGACAATCCGATCGGTGAGCGATTCGATGCGGCGACGAAATATGTCGTGACTCGCACGCTCGATCGCCTGGAATGGCAGCATGCGGAGCGCCTCGACGGCGGCGTCGAGAAGGAAATCGTCCGCTTGAAGTCGGGCAATGGGCCGGACATCCATACCTGGGGCAGCTCGGAGCTGTTGCACACGCTCGCGGCGTCCGGGCTCATCGACGAATACCGGCTCTACATCTACCCGCTCGTGCTGGGCCGCGGCAAGCGCCTGTTCGAGCCTGGCGCGACCGCGCAGGCCCTGTCGCTCGTCGACTCGAAAACGTCGTCGACCGGCGTGTCGATGAACACCTACCGGCCGGCCGGTCCGGTCAAGACCGGATCGTACGCCGACGAGACCCCGTCCGACGCGGAGCTCGCGCGGCGCAGGAAGCACGCCTCGGAAACCGGGGACACACGGTCCTCGTGAACGCTCGACATTCAAAGAGGAGAAAGGAGAAACCCATGAGCACTCCCACGAAGAACACCATCTGCCTCTGGTACGACGGCGACGCGGAGGAGGCGGCGAGGTTCTACGCCAGCGTCTTCCCGGATTCATCGGTCGGCGCCGTGCACCGCGCCCCCGGCGACTACCCCGACGGCAAGCAAGGCAACGTATTGACCGTCGAGTTCACCGTGATGGGCGTCCCGTGCCTCGGGCTCAACGGCGGACCGATGTTCAAGCACACCGAGGCGTTTTCGTTTCAGGTGGCAACGGTCGACCAGGAGGAAACGGATCGCTACTGGAACGCGATCATCGAAAACGGCGGCGAAGCGAGCGCTTGCGGCTGGTGCAAGGACAAGTGGGGACTTTCGTGGCAGATCACGCCGATCGCGCTGACGCAGGCGTTCACCGATCCCGACCGCGCCGCCGCGAAGCGCGCGTTCGAGGCGATGATGAAGATGAGCAAGATCGACATCGCGGCCATCGAAGCGGCGCGGCGCGGTTGAGGGAAGGGCAATGGCGAAGCTTCGCGTGAGCTGCTTCTCGATCTCGCTCGACGGTTACGGCGCAGGTCCCAATCAGAGCGTCGATAAGCCGCTCGGCGAAGGCGGCGAGTCGCTGCACGGATGGTTCGTCCCGACCCGCACGTTTCAGCGGATGCACGGCAAAGAGGACGGCACGACCGGCCCCGACGACGCATTCGCCGCGCGAATGCCGGTGAACGTCGGCGCCTGGATCATGGGCCGAAACATGTTCGGTCCCGTGCGCGGCCCGTGGCCCGACGAAAGCTGGAAGGGCTGGTGGGGCGACGATCCGCCCTACCACTGCCCGGTCTTCGTGCTGACCCACCACGAGCGCGCGCCCGTCACGATGGAGGGCGGAACGACCTTTCACTTCGTGACCGGCGGCGTCGAAGCCGCGCTCGCGCGCGCGAGGGAGGCCGCGAACGGCAAGGACGTGCTGCTCGGCGGCGGCGTCTCGACGGTCCGTCAGTACTTGCGCGCCGGGCTCATCGACGAGATGCACTTCGCGATCTCGCCGATACTGCTCGGCTCTGGCGAGCACCTCTTCGCCGGCATCGATGCGCCGAGCCTCGGCTATCGGTGCACCGAGCACGTGCCGACGCAGAATGCCACGCATGTGGTGCTGACTAAACGAACTTGAACGAACGCTCGGCCCGCCACTGAGTCCTCGAGCGTTCGCAAGTCGAACCTTGCGGCCGAGGCGCACGAGGAATAGCCTTCGCCGTGCCGAATCGGCGGCTCGTCGATTCCGTCGAACCGTTTCGGAGAGTCGGCATTTGTTTCGGCCCGAGAAGGAACCAAGGATGATAAGAACACTCGCCGTCGCGACGATGGCCGTAGGCTGCCTGGCTGGTTGGAACACGTCTCGTGCTCAGGCGCCGCAACCCGATCCGCAAAGCTCCGAGTATCAGGCCACGGGCGAGCAGGCGAGAACGTACTCGTTTCCCGGCACGGGCGAAGCGATTCCCTATCACCTTTACGTGCCGAAGGGTTGGAAGCCGGGGATGCATCTGCCGCTCGTGGTCGTGACCCATGGAGCGTTTCAGCCGGCGGCGGCTCCCTTCGAGCGGCCGAAGACCGCGCCCACGCTCGCGGCGGCCGCTGAGAAGCACGGCTACATCGTGGCGGCCGTGACCGGGTACCACGCCAACGCCACCGGTGTCGGCGGATGGAACGTGCCCTACGAGATGATCAGAGCGCCGCGGCCTCCGCGGCCGGCCGGTGCCGAGGGCGCCGGGCCGAGGGCCTCGCAGCGGCCGCAACGAGCGCCCGCCGCTCCTGAGGACCTCGAACGCGCCGAGATGGACGTCCTCTACGTCACGGATCTCGTGGCCAAGGAATACGACGTCGATCCGCAGCGTATCTACCTCATGGGCAATTCCTCGGGCGGGGGCGCCGTGTGGACCTACGGCGCGCGTTACCCGGAGCGATGGGCCGCCATCTCCCCGAGCGCGGCGCCTCTCGAAGATTCGAGCTTCCCCTACGAGCAGCTCGAGAACGTTCCGGTGCTGGTCGTCCACGGCGACGCGGATACCGTGATGTCCTTCGAAGGCAGCAAGGCGATGGTGGATCACGCGACGATGCACGGCGTGGATGCCACGTGGCTGCCCGTTCCCGGAGGCACGCATACGGACGCTTGGGCGGAGCCCGCGGTTCTCGATCGAATCTTCGAGTTCTTCGACGCGCACCCGAAGAGCGAAGCGGCGGCGCACCCTTCGTCGGGCGATTGAATCGAAGAACGGACCCCGCGCGCGGCATCGCACGGTGCCGCGCGCAGCGCGCTACCGCCCCGCGGCCGCCCAACCCGAGTCGATTTGCTGCCGCTCTTCGTCGGTCGTCAGGGGATCGCCCGCGCCGAGCGCCGTGATCGCGCCGAGCATCGCCGGCGACAGCGCCGAGGAAGCCTGGCGGAAATTACCGGGTGCGGCAGGTTGTCCCGCCGCGCCCTCGAGCAGCTCGACGGTCCAGCGGCCCTCGCGGCGGCAGGCGAGCCCGTTCGTCCCTGCCTCGAGCGAAAAGGTACGGCAGTACTCGCCGTCGGCCGCGCGAAAGCTCAATTCGATTCGCGCCGCGGCGCCCTCGGGCGCCGCCCCCGCGAGCTGAGTCGACAGCGCCGCGTCGAGATCGCCGGCCGCGACGAGGCGGCCGCCCTGCGTTTCGAGCGGCAGTCCGCTCGAGCCGCGAAAGAGCAGCGAGCCGACGAGCACGCCGACCGCGAGCGTGGCCGCGACGGCGCCCCACTCGCGCCGCGACCACCGAGGTCGTGTTGCGGCGGCGCGTTCCTTGCGGGCCGTTCCGATCGGCGCGACGACGGAGCTCGGTCCCGGGCCGGCCAGTGCGTCGCGCAGCCGCTGCGGAATCGGCTCGTCGAGCACGGGATCGAACTCGGCTTTGAGCGACGCCCTCAGCTCGCGCTGTCGCTCGATGCGCGCGGCCAATCCTGCGTCGCTCGAGCTGTCCGCTTCGAGCCGCACCGCCGCGTCTGCATCGAGCACGCCGTCGACGTAGGCATGGATTGCCGCATCGTCCCAGGAAGATGGCGTGCTCATGAGGACACCTCCGTTTCGCCGAGCAGCGCGGCGAGCGCCTCGCGGCCTCGGGAGAGGCGGCTCGTCACCGTCCCGATCGGCACTTCCATGAGGTCGGCCGCTTCCTTGTAAGACAGGCCCTCGACGAGCACGAGCGACACGGCCAGGCGCTGCTCCTCGGGCAGGCGCTCCATCGCCGCGGCAATCGAGAGTCGGTCCTCCGCCGCCACGTGCGAGTCGTCGGCGACGTCGTCGATGCCGTTGTCGCCCGCGACCACTGCGCGCTCACGCTTGCGCGAACGGAGACCGTCGAGCCAGGCGTTCTTCACGATCCCGAACATCCAGCTCCTCACCGCGGCCTCGATCTGCTCCGCCGTCGCGCCCGCGGCCGGCGCGCGCCATTGCGCGGCGCGCAGCAGCGCCCGCTCTATCGCGATCTGCGCGAGATCATCCGCATCCTGCACATGATTCGTCAGCGTGCGCGCAAACCGGCGCAGGCGCGGCAACACGGCCGGCAACGTCTGCCGAAGCACTCCGACGCTGTCGGTCATCGATCGCTCACTCAGGACCCATACACGGTATTACGTTCACGGGCGGCATTATCATCCATCGCACAACACAAAAAAATTTGTGGGCAGCTCGCGCCGGGAACGCTAACGTTTGCGCCATGAGAGCGTTGCTGCGCAGCCTGTTGCTGGTTGGTTGCCTGTGCGCGGCCGTGCCGTCGCCGGCGCAGATCGGCCTGCCGCGGCTGCCGACCGGCGATCTGCCGCTGCCGCTGCCGCCGCTGCCGACGGCGGATCTGCCCGTGCCGCAGCCCTCGCAGGTCGTGCGCGAGGCGAACGAGGAAGTGCAGCCGGTGCTGTCCTCGGTCCGTGCGCGTGCACGAGAGCTGCTGGCGCGATATCCGGGGCAGGTGGAGCGCGATCCGCGCGGCGCGCCGATCGTCAGGGCCGTGATCCTCGCGCTGTCGCCGGACCCGCAGGCGTTGCAGCAGGCGCAGGCGCGCGGCTTCGTGATCCAGAGCGATCAGACGTTGCAGCCGCTCGGCGATCGCATCGTCACGCTGCTCGTGCCGCCGGGCGTCACGACGCGGCGTGCGCTGCGCGACTTGCGAGCGGCCGATCCTTCCGGCAGCTACGACTTCGATCATCTATTCGTCACGATGCAGGCGGTGGCCGCAGTGCCGGCGCGGGCCGCCGGCGCTCCGGCGAGTGCGGCCTCCCTGCCCCCCGCCGTCGAGATTCGCGTCGGGCTCATCGATGGCGGCGTGGATGCCGACCACCCCGTGTTCGCGACGCGGCGCCCGCAGCTTTCCGGCTGCGACGGCCGCCCGGCCGCGAGCGAGCACGGCACCGCCGTGGCTTCGCTGTTCGTCGGCCGCGCGTCGGAATTCCGGGGCGCGGCGCCCGGCGCGGAGCTCATGGCCGTGGACGTCTACTGCGGCGGCGCAGAGCCGGGCGGCCGCGTCCGCGACATCGTCGTCGGCCTCGCGGCGCTCATGGCGGCGAACGTGCGCGTGATCAACATGAGCGTCGTCGGTCCCGACAACGCCGTGCTGGCCGCCGTGATTCGCAAGCTCATCGCGCGGTCGATCGTGATCGTCGCGGCGTCCGGCAACGACGGTCCGCACGCGGGACCGCTCTATCCGGCCGCCTATCCGGGCGTCGTGGCCGTTACGGCCGTGGACGCGCACGCGAAGGTGCTCATGGAAGCGAGCGGCGGCGACTACGTGCGTTTCGCCGCGCCCGGCGCCGACATGCTGGCGGCGAGCGTGGGCGGCAAGTACGCCGCCGTTCGCGGCACGTCGTACGCCTCGCCGCTCGTTGCGGGGCTCATCGCCCGACTGCTCGCCCGCGACGACTCCGCCGGCGTCGAGCAAGTCGTGCAGCAGCTCGCGGCGACCGCGGAAAACAGCGTCGATAGGAAGCGCGGCCGCCGTCATGATTACAGTCTCGTCGGGATGGAGCTGCGGACCGATCCGGCGCAGTTCGACGGCCGCGTGGCGCCGGATTAAGTCAAGCGGAGACTTTTTTCGCCGAGGCGGGATGGATTTCGACGCCGGCGGCGTAGTGGTCCGTGAGGGACGATCATTTTCAACCACTCACGGAGAGCCAACATGGATAACTCGCGCAATGTTCTGAAGGTCGTGGCCGGTGTGCTGCTGATGGTTTCGCTGCCGGCAGGTGCGCAGGTGCTCGGCGGCAGCCTCGGCGGCACCGCGAGCGGGTCGCTCGGCGGCGTCGCGAGCGGGTCGCTCGGCGGCGAGCTCGGAGGCGTCGCGAGCGGGTCGCTCGGTGGCGGGCTCGGAGGCGCCGCGGGCGGGTCGCTCGGCGGCGGGCTCGGAGGCGCCGCGGGCGGGTCGCTCGGTGGCGGCCTTGGTGGCGCCGAGCTCGGCGGGGCAGCCACGGCTGCAGGCGACGCGAGCTCCGATGCGTCCGGCGCGCTCGACGCGACCCGCCATCACGCGCGCCGGGCCAGGAACGGGGCGCGTGCAACGGCCGGCGAGGCGGCGGTCGCGGCGCAGTCGCGATTCGACTCCACGCACGAGACGGCCGATGCGAGCGTTGCGACGGCGCAGTCGGCCGGCGCGCATGTCCGTCGGCGAGCCGCGCGTTCCGCGGCGCAAGCGAGCACGTCGGCGCGCGCGAGCACGTCGGCCGTGGAGCACGGCGCCGCACGAACGAGCTCGGAGCCGAGCGGCGGTCTCACGATCGCAGGTGCAAGCGGCGCGCGCGCGGAGCAGCACGCCGCGGGTCGCAGCATCGTTGCTGAAGGTGCGGGCGGCTCGCGGACGCGTGCGGACCGTTCCGGGTTACGCGACAGCACCTACGGCGCCGCTCGCGTGTCCGCGAAGAAGGACGAGCCGGCTCCGACGGAAGCTCCGGCACAGTAATCCGATCTAGTGCGACGACGAGCCGGGCGGACGCGAGTCCGCCCGGCTTCTTGTCGCGCTTTGCGTGAGCCGCTTCTCGATCTCCCTCGTCGACACGATTCTGCGATGCGGGCGCCTCCGGGCTTGATTTGTATTTTGATATCTATCAAACTCTAAAACCATGGCGGCGCAGGACGTGTTCAAAGCGCTGGCTGACCCGAGCCGGCGCAAGATTCTGAAGCTCCTGCAAGGCGGCTCGAAGAGCGCGGGAGAGATCGCGGCGCATTTCGACATGACGAAAGGCTCGCTGTCGTACCACTTCAATCTGCTCAAAGCGGCCGATCTCGTCCGTTGCGAGCGGCGCGGGCAAAGCCAGGTCTATTCGCTCAACACCACCGTCTTCGAAGAAGTGGCAGCCATGATGTTCGACTTGTTCAAGGGCGCGCGCCCGCGAGGCAAGCATGACGCGTAAGACGACGAGCTTCGACTGGACGACGATCTTCGGCTGCGCTCTGACCGTGGCGTGCTTTGCCGCAGCGGCCATGCTTTACGACAAGCTGCCGGGCATGTTGCCCGTGCACTGGGGGCTACACGGCAATGCCAATCGCTTCATGGCCAAGCCGTGGGGCGTCTACATCTATCCGATCATCGTCGGCGCGATGCTGATATTGAAGGTCGTGCTGCCGGCGATCTCGCCGCGCGCCTTTGCCATCGAGCCGTTCAAGCGCACTTTCAACATTCTGATGACGGCACTCTTGCTCTTCAGCGCGTACTTGATGGGCGTCGTCTACGCGCACGCGCTTGGGGCGGATATTCCGGTCGGCCGAGCGGTAATTGCCGGGCTGGGCGCCCTGTTCGTCGTGATCGGCAACTTCCTCGGCAAGGTCACGAAAAACTTCTTCATCGGCATCAGAACGCCGTGGACGCTTGCGAACGATGACGTGTGGTTCAAGACCCATCGGCTCGGGGGCTGGCTCATGGTGCTTTGCGGGTTCGTCACGATCGCGGTCGCGATCCTCGGTCGATTCTATCCGGCCATGATCGCGGCACTTGGAATCGCGATCGTCGTGCCCGTCGTCTATTCCCTTGTTCTTGGTCTCCGCCTCGATCGCGCGGACAAGCACGATGAGCTGAAGGACGGCTAGCTGGAGGACGGATAGCGATAGTCTCCGCGGCCGGCATTGTCGAAGGCGTCAGAGTCCGGCGCGATCCAGCACCTGCTGCCTGTAGTACTGCGACATGCCCTCGGCCGCGTCGCGGACGGCGGCGCGCACTCCATCCGTCGCGCCGCCGTTGGCGAGCACGTCGCGAAGCGCCGCGGCCTTGTAGTAGTCGGAGTCCATGCCTCGAATCAGCTTCACGGCCGACAAAAGATCGGGCTCGGCCAGAGACGCGCCGAGCAGATCGCCGATGACCGAGGCGCGGTAATAGTCGGAGTCGAGGTCGTCGAAGAGCGGCAGCAACGCCGATGCTTGCGGCGTCCCGAGGCCGCGGCCGGCGATGAGCTTGATCGCGGACGTGCGGTAGAAGTCGGAGTCCATCTGCCGAACGATGGAGTCGACGCCCGTCAGGTCCGTGCCCTTCGGCGCCGCCTCGACGAGCGCGCCGAGGACTTGGTAACGGTAGTAGTCCGAGTCCATCGACTTCAGCACGCTGAGAACGGCTGCTGTTTGATCGGGCGTCAGCGAGCCGTCGGCCAAAGCTTTGATTGCGGTCGCGCGGTAGTAGTCAGAGCTCATACGACCGATCATGCCGACTACCGCGTCCCGCTCCTGCTCGTTCTCGAGCCGGCCCTGCCGGATCACTCCGGCCAACACCTGGGACGCATAGTAGTCGGACTCGCTGAGACGGGCCGCCTGGCGGATGAGACTCAGGCGCTCGGCGGCGGATAGATGCTTCGCGTCGAGCAAACCGGCGTAATACCTCGAGCGCGCATAGTCGCCGGGCATCTGCGCGGTCTCCGCGAGAACAGCGGCCGGACCGCCCTGCTCCAGGAGACGCGGCAGCCGGGCGTCGATGCCCACTGCCGTTCGCCGGTCCACGTCTATGAGAAAGCGAGCAAGCCACTGCCGGCCGGCGGCGTCCCAGTCGTGCGGATGCCCGTCCACCTCGTAGGTGCGTACGAGCGAATCGCCGTCGTTTCTGATCTCGAGGCGGCGCCGCACGCCGTCGATCTCCGTATCCAGCTGGAAGGTGCCGTCCCGGTCGATGCTCGCGACGTCGGTGAAGTCGTCGTTGAATTCGACGCGGCCGTCGACGCGAAGATCGATCTCGCAGCCGGGGCCGCCGATGCGCAAGCGCCATCGGCGATCGCCGTTGTGCTCGCTCATCGAGTCGGAGTTGTGGACGGCTTTCCCGCTGCAGAGGCCCGCCGCGGGCTGCGACGCCTCGGCTGTCGCGGCCACGTCGGCCTGCTGGGCTTTCGCGCTTGCGGCCGCCGACGCCTCGGGCGGCGTCGTGGGTTGGGCGGTCTCTTGGGCACGAGCGGCCGGTTGCGCGGCACCGAGCGCCGCGACGATCACCGTCATCGAGAGCGTCACGACAGCCGCGCGAGCGCGACTCAGCGGAGCACGGCGCCTTGCCGGATCGAGCAGGCAAACGATGCGCGCGTGTAGCCGCGACGGTGTGACGATCGCGAGCGCAGCGGATGGCGACGCAGGACTCGCATGCCGGCGCACGAGCGCCAGGAGCCCGGAGGCGTAGTCGCTCGGCCGCGCGCCCGTTCGCAGCACTTCGTCGTCGCACGCACGTTCGCGCAGCATCGCGACGCGTGCGGCGACGGCCCATGCGAGCGGGTTGAACCAGTAGATCGCACAAGCCACGTGACACAAGAGCTGACCCGCTACGTCCCATCTGGCGATGTGGGCCAGCTCGTGTCGCAGGACGTCGCGGGCCACGGACGGCGGCCACTCCGCGGCGTCCTCGGGCAGGATGAGCGTCGACCTCACGACGCCGGTCACGATCGGCATGCTCACGTCCGCGCCGGTCCGCAGCGCCACGCGCCGGCGCAGACCGAGCTCGCGGCGGACGTCGGCGATCAGCGCGCGCAAGCGAGGATCGGTGAGCAATGCGGCGCCGCGAACCATCCGCTGCATACGCAGGTGGCTCTTGAGCAGGCGAGCGGCGAGGACGAGCGCGCCTGCCGCCCAGAGTGCGGCCGTCAGCCGGAGAAACAGCGTCGCTTCGTCTAGGGGCGATGCCGGTCGGGCGGCGTCGAATGCGTCGATCGGAAGGGACGTCGGCGTTTTCGCAGTGACCATCGCGGGCCGATCCGGCGTAGGCGGGGCGGTCGGATCCTGCGTCGCTGCGGCCGCGGCGGGGCGGACGGCCGCGGACCGCGCCGGCGGAGCTTCGATGGCGCTCGCGCCGCTCGAGCGATCGGCCGCCGTCGCGGCGTTTCGCGCCCGGCTTTGCGTGCCGGCAGCGGGAAGAACGTGCAGATCCCAGGACGGTAGCAGCCACGCCGCGGCCGGCAGCGCGAGGCTGCCGGCGAGTGCCGCCGTCAGCACGAGAGCCTGGACGGACGCGGCCCGGCGGCGCACGAGCACGGCGACGACGGCGCCTGCAATGAACAACACGAAGCTTCTCGCGAGAATATCGAGCAGGACGCCGGTCATCTCACTATCTCCCTTCGCGCATGGCGCGCTTGATGAGCGCCTGTAGCTGTTGGAGCTCTTCCTTCGAGAGCTTCGCATCGGGCAGATCGAACAGAGCCGTCGCCGCGTCTGCCGGCGAGCCGGCGAAGAACGTTCGCACGACCTCGGAGAGCGCCCGCTGTCTCGCCTCGGCCGCGGAGACGACGGGAACGTACACGTAGCGCAGGCCGTCCTGTTTGTGCTTCAAGTGGCCCTTCTCCTCGAGCAGGTTCAGCATGCCGCGGACGGCCGAGTAGGAAGGCGGATCGGGCAGCTCGGCGCGGACCTGGGCGACGGTCGCCTTTTCCAGGCGATAGACGGTCTCGAGGATTTGACGTTCGCGGCGCCCGAGGTCGCTGGGGGTGGTTCTGGGTGCGTTGGGCTTCGGCATTTGCAAGCTGCCAATCGGTTAGCACGTGTCAGTACACTAGCACCTACCGGTCGCGGCGGCAAGCGCGAAGCGATCGTTCGAGCATTTCAGATCATTCGGCGGCGTCGTTCGGCCGTCGCGTGCGCACAGAATCCGGTTATGCTCGGCTACCTTCTGCGCCGCCTCGCTCTCGGCCGGCGCCCGCTTGCCGATGTGCCGTCCGTCCCGTTCGAGTTCCCGTGCGCTTCGCCGGACCCTGGAACCGCGAGAGTGTCCGCGGATGATTCGAGCGCCCACCCACGCGCCGCATCCGCCGCCGCTCGAACGATGGGGCCGAGCCGGTCGGCCGGCAACGCGCCGCTCCAACCCGGCGGCGCGCCGAGCTGACGGAGCAACGCGCCGGACACCGGCGGCGCGTCGAAAAAGAAGTGCAGCGTGGGGAGCGTGTCTCTCAACCGGTCGTAGTCCGCGCTCGCGACGCGGCCGAGGGATACGGTCGCGACTTCGCTGCGCCCCACTGCGTCACGCCCCACTTCGCTGTGCGCGGCTTCACTGCGCGCGACTCCGGGCCGCCCAACGTCGCGGCGCTTGGCGTCGCGGCGCTTGGCGTCGCCGCGCCTTGAGGTCGATTTCTTCCCAGCCGCGGAGCCCGCCTCGTCCGCAGACTCCGCATCGCGCGCACGCGCCGCCCGCAGCGTCTCGAGCACCTGCGCCCTGGATCGTCCGCGCAGCTCGAAGAGCAGGAACGGATCGCGATCGAACGCCTCGCCGAGCACGAAGTGGACGGCCGCGACGTGCTTGCAGGGATTCGCGTCGTCCGGGCAGCTGCAGTCCGTGCGAAGATC
>DASTSM010000247.1:0-2412 GCA_035760685.1 Gammaproteobacteria bacterium
GCCGCTCGCGCTCGCGACGGACCTTCCGCCCGACGTCGCGGCCGCGCTCGCGGGCGGCGCAAGCTACCCCGAGCTCTTCGCCGCGGCGTTCGGCGACCCCGAGATCTCGCCGCTCCGCATCGCGTTCGCGATCGCGACGTACGAGCGCACGCTCGTCGCGGACCAAACGCCGTGGGACCGGTACGAGACGGGCGACGCCGCCGCGCTCACGCCGCAGGAGCTCGCGGGCTGGCGGGACTTCCAGTCGCTGCGCTGCGTGAATTGCCACGTGCCGCCGCTCTTCACGAACAATCGGTTCTTCAACACGGGCGTGCGGGCCGCGCGCTTCGACCGCGGCCGCGAGGACGTGACGGGGGATCCGCAAGACGCGGGCGACGTGAAAGTACCGAGCCTGCGCAACGTGGCCTTGCGGCCCCGCCTCATGCACACGGGGCAATTCGCGAGCCTCGCCGCCGCGATCAGCTTCTACCGCACGGGTGCGCCGTCCGCGGAGCGCGACTCGATTCCGAACGGCGGCACCTACACGTTCAACATGAGCAACGTCATGCAGCAGGAGCTCGCCGCCTTCCTCGGCCGCGCGCTGACGGATCTTCGCGTGCGCGACGAGCGCTTTCCTTTCGATCGTCCCCGCCTCGGCAGCGAGCGTCCTCAGGGCGATGCGCGCGACGCGGCCGCGAAACGCTCCGCGGGTGCTGAGGTCGACTTTAGGCTTGCGCACTAAGCACGCGTTTCGCCTCGGTCGTCTTGCTCTTCCGACGCGCGGGAGCGCGAGCGGCAGTTGTGATGAGCCGCGGAACCACTATCATGCGATCGTCGACGTCGAGCAATCCGGAGACCTAGAGCCAAGATGCCCCGCCAACCACGGCCGCTTCACGATACCGACACCCTCGACCGCTCCGATCGAAACGACGCCGGCGAGTCCCTAACGGACCTCATCGATCGGATCCAGCGCGATGCCTTCAAACGCCGACGTCCTCGCCCGAGCACCGATCGCTACACCGAAACCGGGCACCGCGCAGGCGCTCGGACGGACTGACGCGCAGGCCGAAGCGCCGCGCAGCGACGCCGACTGCTACGCGACACCGACTGCTACGCGACACCGACTGCTATGATTCGGCCATCGACACTCGCGCGAGCCGAAACGAGCCCGATGGCCGAGCCCTCGAACGTGCCGCCCGCCGAAACCGTTCCGCTTCCGCGCACGGGGCTGCGGCGCGTCGCGAAGGCCGCGGCCTATTCGCTCGCGGGCTTGCGCTCTGCATGGAAACACGAAGCGGCGTTCCGCCAGGAGTGCGCGCTCGCCGCGTTCCTGATCCCGGCCGGCGTTTGGCTCGGGCAGTCGGCCGCGGAGCGCGCCCTGCTGATCGGGTCGTGTCTGCTGGTTCTCGTCGTCGAGCTGTTGAATTCGGCCGTCGAGGCCGTGGTCGACCGGATCGGTCCCGACTACCATTCGCTGTCCGCGCGCGCGAAAGACCTCGGCTCCGCCGCCGTCTTCGTGAGCCTCTTGCTCGCCGTCGTCGTGTTCGGTCTCGTCGCCTGGCAGCGATTCGCGGGATAGCTGAACGCGCGATAGCCCGAACCGTCGCTCTCGAGGCCGCGGGCGGCCGATGTCGCCGCGGCGATCGCACCATCGCACACCATGAACAGAGTCCTCGCGCCGCTGCTCGCCCTCTTGATCGGCACGAGCCTCTTCGTGACCGGCAGCGCGCTGCTCGGCACCGCGCTCGCGCTCAACGCGACCGCGCTCGGCTTCTCGAGCTCGCTGACGGGCGTCGTGATGTCCGCGTACTTCGCCGGATTCGTCGTCGGCACGTACGTTTGCCCGAAGATCGTCATGCGCGCGGGACACGTGCGCGCCTTCTCCGCGTTCGCGGCGACGACGGCCTCGGCGGTCCTCATGCATGCGCTCGTCGTCTCCGCGCCCGTTTGGACGGCGCTCAGGTTCGTAAGCGGCGCGTGCATCGTCGGCCTCTACATGGTCATCGAGAGCTGGCTCAACGAGCGCTCGACGAACGAGGCGCGCGGCCGCGTGTTCGCCGTCTATCAGGTCATCTCGCTGCTCGCGCTCGCGGGCGGACAGTACCTGATCCTGCTCGACGACCGGCCCGGCGAGGCCTTCATCATCGCGGGCGCGCTGTTCTCGATCGGCCTCGTCCCCGTCGTGCTGACGCGCGTGCCGCATCCCTCGCCGATCACCTCGGTCGAGCTCGATCTCGCCGGCCTCTGGCGCATTTCTCCGCTCGGCGTCGCGGGCACGCTCGTCGCGGCGCTCGCGCTGAACGCCACGGCCCGCGGCTTCTCGAGCTCGCTGACCGGGGCGGTCATGGCGGCCTATTTCGCGGGCTTCGTCATCGGGACGTACGTCTGCCCGAAAATCGTCATGCGCGTGGGCCACGTGCGCGCGTTCTCGGC
>DASTSM010000248.1:0-6031 GCA_035760685.1 Gammaproteobacteria bacterium
GCGAGCGCGAGCGCGATCGCGCCGCTGCCCGCGCCGAGGTCGAGGACCGCGGCGGGGGCGGCAGATCGAATCTCGAGCGCGCGCTCGACGAGGAGCTCGGTTTCGGGCCTCGGCACGAGCACCGCCGCGCCGACCTCGAACGTCAACGAGAAGAAATCGCGCCGGCCGACCAGATAGGCGAGCGGTACGCCCTCGGCACGGCGCGCGACGAGCGCGTGGAACCGCGCGACCGCCGGGGCGTCGAGCACGCGCTCGGGATGGGCGAGCACGGCGCTTCTCGCGACGCCGGCAACGAAGGCGAGCAAGAGCTCCGCGTCGAGCGCCGGCGTATCGCTCGAGCCCGCGAGCTCGGCACGCGCGGCGGCGCGGAGCGCGTCGAAGCTTTCGGCGGCCGGCGGGGCCTGCGCGTCGGGCGGCCGCGGCCCGCCGCTCATCCCTTTACGCCGAGCGCGGCGAGCTGATCGGCCCGATGCTCGTTGGCGAGAGGCCCGATGACGTCGTCGAGATGCCCCTCGAGGATGTCGCCGAGCTTGTAGAGCACGAGGTTGATCCGGTGATCCGTGACTCGGCTCTGCGGGAAGTTGTACGTGCGGATCCGCTCGGAGCGGTCGCCGGTGCCGACGAGGCTCCGGCGGCGCTCGGCCGTCTCCGTCGCGCGGCGGCTGACCTCCGCGTCGCGCAAGCGGGCGGCGAGCAGCGACATCGCGCGCGCTCGGTTCTTGTGCTGCGATCTCTCGTCCTGGCACTCGACGACGATGCCGCTCGGCAGGTGCGTGATGCGCACGGCAGAATCCGTCTTGTTCACGTGCTGACCGCCCGCGCCCGAGGCCCGATACGTGTCGACGCGGAGGTCGCTCGGATTGATCTCGATGTCGCCGACGTCCTCGAGCTCGGGCAGAACGGCGACCGTGCATGCGGACGTGTGGATGCGCCCTTGGGCCTCCGTCGCGGGCACGCGCTGCACGCGATGAACGCCCGACTCGAACTTGAGCTTCGCGTACGCGCCCTTGCCGACGATCCGGCTGATGATCTCCTTGTATCCGCCGTGCTCGCCCTCGCTCGCGCTCAGCACCTCGACCTGCCACCCCTGCTGCTCGGCGTAGCGCGAGTACATCCGAAAGAGATCGCCCGCGAAGAGGGCCGCCTCGTCGCCGCCGGTTCCCGCGCGGATCTCGAGAAACAGGTTCGCGTCGTCGTCGGGATCCTTCGGCACGAGGTGCAGCGTCAGGGCCCGCTCGGTTTCCTCGCGCCGCTCGCGGAGCGTCTCGGCCTCCTCGCGGCCGAGCTCACGAAGCTCCGCGTCGTCGCTCTCCGCGAGCTCCTCGGCCGCCGCGAGGTCTTGCTCGATCTTGCGGTACCCCGCGAAATCGCGCGCCAAGGGCTCGAGCCGCGCGTACTCGCGCGACAGATCGCGGAAACGCTCCTTGTCCGCAATCGTCGCGGGATCGCTGAGCAGCCGGGAGATCTCCTCGTACCGCTCGGCGAGCACCGTGAGCTTGTCTTTTATCGAATCCTTCACTGACTGAATGATGACCGCGCGTTCGCCTCGCGGTTCGCTTGAGTTTGCGCAGGGAATCGTCGATTGCAGCCGGGCGGCAAGCCCGGGCCGAAACGGCGCTCCGGCCCCGGAGCCGCGCGCAGATTGTGGGCGAACATCGCTCGGGACCACAAGGGAAGCGCGGGCGCGTCGGCCGAGCGGAGCCGGCCGACGCCGGAACGGCGCGGACCACGATCGCGGAACCCGGCGCCGTCAAACGCATCCGATCCGAAAGGGCCGGCCTTTTCGGCGCCGACGGCGCGGCCTTTCGGCGCCGCCGGCACGGCCTTTTCCACGCCGACGGCCGGGCCTTTTCGGCGCCGGGGGCCCGCCTGTCGGCGCCGAGACTGGGTTATAGTGCAACGACCGGGCACGGGCAGGTTTATGAGACATCTACCGAATTCGCTTCTCGCCGCCTTTTGCGCGATCGCGGCTTGTGCGGCCCTCGCGCAGACGCCGACGCCGACGCCGACGCCGAAAGGCACACAGGTCGACATCGACTCGCACGCGCTGCTCGCTCAAATCGCCTTCGAGGACGGCCGGCGCGAGGACGCGGCCAAGGAGTTCCTGCAGGCGGCGCTCTTGTCCGACGACCCCTCCTTCGCCGAGCGGGCCGCCCGCCTCGCCTACGATCTCGGCCTCACGGACACCGGCCTCAGCGCGGCCCGCCGATGGCTCGTTCTTGCTCCGGACGACAGCCGCGCGCACTGGTTCTCGGGGATCTTCGAAGCCCGCACCGGAAACGCCGACGCGGCGACGAGCGAGTTCGGCGAGTTCGTGAGCGCCGTGCAGGCGATCGGCAACGCGGGGAGCGGCCTCGGTCTCGTCGTCGAGGCGTTGAGCTCGGAGCCCGACACGGCGACGGCGACGAAGATCATGACGAGCCTCGTCGAGCGCTTTCCCGGCACGGCCGAAGGCGACTACGGCCTCGCGCAGCTCGCGATGCGCTCCGGGGACTTCGACCTTGCGCTTCAGCACGCCGAGAGCGCGACGAAGCAGCGGCCGGATTGGCTCGAGGCGGAGCTTCTCTACGCCCGCGCGCTGCTCGCGTCGGGCAAGAGCGACCAGGCGCTCGCACTCATGGACAAGCTCGCGCAGGATCACGGCGAGATCGAGGTCCAGCTCCAGTACGCGGAGCTGCTGCTTTCGGCCGGCCAGACGCAGAAGGCCCGCATGCTGCTCGACAAGATCCTCGATGACAATCCGGGGCTGCCCGAAGCGAGCCGCGCGCTCGCGTTCCTCGCGATGTCCGAGAACGACCTCGACACGGCCGAGAAGCTCTTCAACGACTTGCGCTACCAGGATCGCTTCCGCGACGAGTCTTTTTATTATCTCGGGCGCATCGCTGAGCAGCGGGACCAGCCCCTGCAGGCGACGCGCAACTATTCGCGCGTGACGAACGGCTCCCATGCCGTCGAGGCGCAGCTTCGGGCCGCGCAGATCATGCTGAAGAGCATGGAGAACGGGCAAGGCGCGCTGCGCCACCTCGAGGAATTCGGCGAGGCCAACCCGCGCTTCAAGACGGACATGCTCGTCGCCCGCGGACAGCTTCTGCTCGAGATGAAGCGGTCGGACGACGCGCGCTCGCTGCTCGACTCCGCGCTCGCGGCGGACCCCAAGGATCAGACCGTGCAGGAGGCGCATGCGCAGCTCTACGTCGCGCTCGCGCAGGACGCGTCGAGCCGAGGGGCCTACGACGACGCGGAGCAGCTGCTCGAGGAAGGGCTCGCGCAGCATCCGAACCATCGCTCGCTGCGCTACTCGCAGGCGCTGCTCTATCAGGAGCGCGGCGAGATGCGCAAGTCCGCGCGGGCGCTCGAGGACCTCGCGAAGGACTATCCCGACGACCCGACCGTGCTCAACGCGCTCGGCTACCTGCTCACGGACCAGTTCGATCGCTATACGGAAGCGCGCGGCTACATCCAGAAGGCGCTCGCGAAGGAGCCCGACAATCCCGCGATCATCGACAGCATGGGCTGGGTCCTCTACAAGCTCGGGGACTACAAGGGCGCGCTCGACTATCTCGACCGCGCCTACAAGCTCTACTCGGATCCCGAGGTCGCGGCGCACCTGGTCAGCACGAAGTGGGCGCTCGGCCGCAAGCAAGAAGCCCTCGACCTGCTCCGCTCGGCGCTCGAGAAGAGCCCGGACGACGAGCGCCTGCGCGAGCTCAGCAAGCGAATCGACAAATGACGCGGCGCCGAGGCGGCGCGATCGCGGCGGTCGCCGCGGCGGGCGCCGCGCTGCTCGCCGGCTGCGCGCACGTCGCCGTCGAGCCGCAGCGCGACGGGCTCAGCTTCACCGAGCGGCAAATGCGCCTCGAGAGCATCCCGGCCTGGCGCATGCGCGGACGCCTCGCCGTCAGCACCGACAAGGGCGGCTTTCAAGGCGGCTTCCTCTGGGCCCAGGCCGGCGATCGGATCGACGTCTCCGTGCGCGGGCCCCTCGGCGCGAACGTCCTCGAGGTTTCGGGCTTCCCCGATAAGCTGACCGTGACGGCCCGCGGCGAGCAGCGCGTGCTCGACGACCCCGAGCGCGACCTCTCGGAGCTGCTCGGCTGGTGGATGCCCGTCGAGAGCCTGCCCGAGTGGCTGCTCGGCCTCCCCGATCCCGGCTTCCCGTCCGATCTCCACTTCGCGCGCAACGGCAGCACGCTCGAATCGCTCGATCAGCGGCTCTGGCACGTCGTCTTCGAGGAGTACCGGCTCCAGGGCGGACTGCTCGTGCCGCGCAAGATCGAGCTCAGCCACGCGGGGCTCGAGCTCAAGCTGACCGTCGACACCTGGCAGGCCATGGAGAGCGCCACTCGCGCCTTGAATTGACGGGTAGGCCGCCAGCAAAATAGCGCGCTCGGCCAAGGCTTACGGCTTCACGGCGAGTGGGGTGTAGCCAAGCGGTAAGGCAACGGGTTTTGATCCCGTCATTCGCAGGTTCGAATCCTGCCACCCCAGCCACTCGAGCCCGGAGGACCTCGCTTGGATTCAAGCGCAACCACGATCTTTTCTGGCAAAGCGCATCCGACCCTGACCCGCGAGATCGCCTACCACTTGGGTCTCCCGATCGGGCGCATCGCGATCGGGCGCTTCAGCGACGGCGAGGTCAACGTCGAGATCATGGAGAACGTTCGCGGCAACGAGGTCTTCCTCGTGCAGTCGACCTGTCCGCCCGTGAACGAGAACCTCATGGAGCTGCTCGTCATGGCCGACGCATGCCAGCGCGCCTCGGCGCATCGCATCACGGCCGTGATTCCCTACCTCGGCTACTCGCGCCAGGACCGGCGCCCGCGCGCCGCCCGCGTGCCGATCACGGCGAAGCTCGTCGCGGACCTCATCGTGACGGCCGGCATCGACCGCGTCGTGACCGTCGACGTGCACGCCGACCAGATCCAAGGCTTCTTCGACATTCCGGTCGACAACGTCTACGCGTCGCCCGTGCTGCTCGGCGAGGTCTGGAAGAAGGAATACCAGGACATGGTCGTCGTCTCGCCGGACGTCGGCGGCGTCGTCCGGGCGCGCGCGCTCGCGAAGCGGCTCGACGACGCCGACCTCGCGATCATCGACAAGCGGCGTCCGCAGCCGAACATGTCCGAGGTCATGAACGTCATCGGCGAGGTCGCGGGCAAGACCTGCGTGCTCGTCGACGACATCGTCGATACGGCGGGCACGCTGTGCCAGGCCGCCGCGGCGCTCAAGGAGCGCGGCGCCGAGCGCGTCGTCGCTTACATCACGCACCCGGTGCTGTCGGGGCCTGCGGTCGATCGCATCGAGAAGTCGGTGCTCGACGAGCTCGTCGTGACCGACACGATCCCGCTGAGCCCGACGGCGCGAACGAGCGCCAAGATCCGCCAGCTCAGCGTGGCCGAGCTCCTCGCCGAGACGATCCGCCGCATCACGGAAGCCGAATCGGTGAGCTCGCTCTACCTCGACTGAGATCGCCGCTGCCGCGACTCCGGTCCACGCGTCGCTCATGACTGCCGCCATGCGCCATGACGTCTCGAAATCATCGAGCGGTCCTAAGACGCAACGGAGACGTCCGCGCAGACGCGGAGACGCCGGATCGGCGGTTTCCGGGACCGCTGTAAATACATCCTTGTACGCTCGCCCGCGCGCATCCCTGCGCGCGAGCGTCCCGGAAAACCGCCGATCCGGCATCTCCGCTCCCGAGCCAACGTGGTAGAGCAAACGCCCTCGCCGCAAACGTCATCTGAAGATCGAGCAACGCGCTGATCGCCGATGCAGAGATCCTTCGCGAGCTGCGCGACGACGGCGACGCGTAGTCCCGGCCTTACGCGGGCCTGCCGACGAGTTGCGAGGGTATCGGCCTAGCACGCCCATTGACGCATCGTCGGCCGCCGCGAGCAGCAGCACCGTCTGGAGCGTGCGCCACCGGACGCGTAAGCCGCCGACGTTTCCAGTCGAGCTGCCGTGCTGCGGCGCTCGGGAGCGGAGTCGTCGGCTCGGGCGTGTTCGGGACGCTCGGCGACAGGGATGTCGC
>DASTSM010000249.1:0-18964 GCA_035760685.1 Gammaproteobacteria bacterium
AGCCGAAGAGCCGGCGCTCGAGACGGCCGAGAAGCGCGGCACGGCCGGAGAGCCGCCGCGCACGATCACGGAGAATTGAATCATGGCTGATTGCACAGACTACAAACCCTTGCTCGCGGGGCTCCTCGACCGGGAGCTGACGGCCGAGGAGACGATGCGCGTCCACCGTCACCTGATCCGCTGCGCGAGCTGCCGCGCCGACTACGAGCAGCTCCGCAAGGCGGAGAACAAGCTCGAGGCGATCTCGTTCATCGAGATCACCGACGAAGCGGCGCACGCGTTTTGGAAGCTGCCCTACAGCCGCGCCGCTCGCACGTCGGCGCTCGCGCTCGTCGCCTTGGGCTACGCGATCTTGCTGCTCTACGCGCTCGTCGAATTCGTGACGGGAGGCCCGTCCAACGTCGTCGTGAAGATCTCTATCGCGGCGATCGTGATCGGCTTCCTCGTGTTCTTCGGGCTTCTCTTGCTCGAGCGCCTCGCGGTTTACAAGGTAGATCCGTACAAGGAGATCGATCGATGATCATGGTGACCAGCGAGAGCGTCACGGGCAAGCGCATCGTCAAGAATCTCGGCCTCGTCTACGGCAACACGATACGCTCGCGGCACGTCCTTCGGTCGATCCTCGCGGGCCTGCGGCAGATCATCGGCGGCGAGATCAACGAGTTCACGAAGCTCATGGCGGAGGCGCGCGAGCAGGCGCTCGACCGCATGGCCGCGGAGGCCGAGCGTTTGGGGGCGAACGCCGTGGTCGCGCTGCGGTTCCAGACTTCCGAGATCGCGGGCTACGCGGCCGAGCTGCTCGCGTACGGCACCGCGGTCGTGCTCGAGGACGCGGATAAGGAGAACGCCAAGGACTAGGACAATCAGCGGCGCGCGCCGCCGCCATCGCCGGCGCGCGGCGATGGACATGTCAATGGCGCGAGTGCGTACTGGAACGAATACTCGGCGCCGCGCGGATCGGCTAGCCTGGGGCGATCGGCAGCACACCTCCGGAGACCCTCCAATGCGGCGACCGATCGCGCTTCATGAGCTGCCCTTCGCCATCGGCATTGCCTTCGTGACGGAGCCGGCCGGTCATCTCGACCAATACAGCTCTATACTCGTCGACGGCGAGCGCTGCTGGTTCAAGACATTCGAGCGCAGCGGTCCGCCGCCGTCCGAGAACGACGAGGACAAGAAGCGCAACGAAAGCGTCGAGACAGTGAAGTAGCCACGGACCGCCGGGCGTTTCGGTCGGCCGGTACCCACGACCCGGGGAAGACGAAGAATGGAGCCTTATCCACATCGCTATGCAGTACGGGCCGGCGGCGCGCCCGAGGGCAGCGTCGCGCTCGAGTCGCAGGGCCTGCCAAGTCTTTCGTCCGCGGCGCCCGCCGAGTTCGGCGGGCCGGGGGACCAGTGGTCGCCCGAAACCTTGCTCGTCGCGGCCGTCGCCGACTGCTTCATCCTTACGTTCCGCGCGATCGCGACGGCTTCGAAGTTCGCGTGGGGACGAGTCGAATGCCGCGCCGAAGGCGTCGTGGACCGCCGCGACGGCAAGCCGCAGTTCACGGAGCTTCGCCTTCACGCCACCTTGACCGTGCCGGAAGGCGCCAACGTCGAGCGCGCGGAACGCTTGCTCGAGAAGGCCGAGCAGACGTGCCTCGTGACGAACTCGCTCAAGGCGACGCCGACGCTGACGGTCGAAATCTCGTACCTCTAAAAATTGGGATCTGACCCCAAGTTCTAGGCGACGGTCGCCGCGCGAAAATTGGGGTCTGACCCCATTTTCTAAGTCACGACGTCGGGGTGCGTGCGGCCGGTGCGGGCGCGGATGCCGGCGATCTCGTCCGCGGCTCGCACGAGGTCGGCGAGGGCCGACTGCGCATCCTCGTTCTGCTTCGCCGGATCGCTCTCGGGCCGCTCGATGTAGACGCGCAGCGTCGCGCCTTCGGTCCCGGTGCCGGAGAGCCGATAGACGATGCGGGCCTCGTCGTCGAAAACGATGCGGATGCCCTGCCGCGTGCTCTCGCTGCCGTCGACGGGATCCACGTATCGGAAATCGTCGGCGAGGCGCACCGTGCGCGTGCCGCGCGCGCGGCCCGGCAGCGACGGCAGGGCCGTGCGCAGCGCAGCGATGAGCTCGCGCGCGGCGCTCCCATCGAGGGCTTCGTAGTCGTGCCGCGTGTAGAGGTCGCGGCCGTAATCGCGCCAGTGCGAGCGGACGACGTCCGCGACGGGCTGGCGCCGCACCGCGAGAACGTTGAGCCAGAACAAGATCGCCCAGAGCCCGTCCTTCTCGCGCACGTGGTTCGAGCCCGTGCCGAAGCTCTCCTCGCCGCAAATCGTGATGCGGCCCGCATCGAGCAGATTGCCGAAGAACTTCCACCCCGTCGGCGTCTCGTAGCACGGAATGCCGAGGCGCCGAGCCACGCGGTCGACGGCGCGGCTCGTCGGCATCGATCGCGCGACGCCCGCGAGTCCGCCGGCGAAGGCGGGCACGATGCGCGCGTTCGCGGCCAGCACGGCGAGGCTGTCGCTCGGCGTCACGAAGAAATCGCGTCCGAGGATCATGTTGCGGTCGCCGTCGCCGTCCGCGGCCGCGCCGAAGTCCGGCGCGGCCGGCCCTCGCATCGCCTCGACGAGCTCGTGCGCATACGTCAGGTTCGGATCCGGGTGTCCCCCGCCGAAATCGGGCAGCGGCACGGCGTTCACGACGCTGCCCTTCGGCGCGCCGAGCCGCCGCTCGATGATCTCGGCGGCGTACGGACCCGTGATTGCATGCATGGCGTCGTAGCGGAGGCGAAACTCGCCGCCGCCGAGCAGGGCGCGCAGCGCCTCGAAGTCGAAGAGCCGCTCCATGAGGTCCGCATAGTCGGTCACGGGATCGACGATCTCGATCTGCATCTCGCCGAGGCGCGCGGCGCCGATGCGGTCGATGTCGACGTCGGCCCCGCCGTCGAAAATCCGATAGCGCTCGAGCTCGCGGCTGCGCTTGAAGATCGCCTCGGTCACGTGCTCGGCCGCGGGACCGCCGTTCGCGCCGTTGAACTTCACGCCGAAATCTCCGTTCGGCCCGCCGGGATTGTGGCTCGCCGAGAGCACGATGCCCCCGCCCGCGCCGTGCGCGCGGATCAGGTGCGATGCCGCCGGCGTCGAAAGCAGTCCGCCTCGTCCGACGAGGACGCGCTCGACGCCGTTGGCCGCCGCCATGCGCAGCACGATCTGAACGGCCTCGCGGTTGTAGAAGCGCCCGTCGCCGCCGATCACGAGCAGCGCCCGCGCGCTCGGCTCGAGCGTGTCGAAGATGGCCTGCAGGAAATTCTCGAGATAGCGCGGCTGGCGGAACACGGCGGTCTTCTTGCGCAGTCCCGACGTGCCAGGCCGCTGATCCGGAAACGGCGTCGTCGGTACGGTCGTGATCGGCATCGCTGCGGCTCCTGTCGTGCTCTCGTCTATCCGCTTCGTCTATCGCGCCGGGCGGCTATTCCCCGCTAACTCCCGAACAGCGTGCCGACCGCCGCCGTGACGAGCATCGCGAGCGCACCCCAGAACGTGACCCGCGCGGCACCGACGGCCTTGCGCGCGCCGCCGATCCCGGCCGCGACGGCGCCGAGCGCGGCGAGAAAGACGAGCGAGGTCGCGGCGACCGACCAGAGGATCGCGCTCGCGGGCGCGACCACGGCAACGATCATCGGCAAGCCTGCCCCCGTCGCGAACGACGCGGCCGATGCCGCGGCCGCCTGCAAAGGCCGCGCCGTGCTCACTGCCGTGATGCCGAGCTCGTCGCGTGCATGCGCGCCGAGCGCGTCGTGCGCCATGAGCTGATCCGCCACCTCGCGAGCGAGCGCAGCTTCGAGCCCGCGCCCCATGTAAATGGCCGCGAGCTCCCGGCGCTCGGCCTCTGGATCGTGGGCGAGCTCCTTGCGCTCGCGATCGAGATCCGCGTCCTCGAGATCGGCTTGCGAGCTCACGGACACGTATTCCCCGGCCGCCATCGACATGGCGCCCGCGACGAGCGCGGCCGTGCCCGCGACGAGGATTTCGCCCCGCGGCGCCCCCGCGGCCGCGACGCCGATGACGAGGCTCGCGGTCGAAACGATGCCGTCGTTCGCACCGAGCACGGCCGCGCGCAGCCAGCCCGTGCGTCCGGAACGATGCCGCTCGCGATGCCGCGATCCCGTCCTCGTCCTGCGCACCTCGCACCCCGATCGATGTTTCGCACGCCGCCCGTGCCCGAGCGATGATAATCTGAACGGGACAGCGGCGGCGGAAGCGCGATGAACGAAGACAGATCGGATGCCCTCGTCCTTTTCGGCGCAACGGGCGATCTCGCGCATCGCAAGATCTTTCCTGCCGTTCAGGCCCTTATCGAGCGCGGCTTCGACGCGCCCGTCATCGGCGTCGCGAAATCCGGGATGAGCCAAGAGGCGCTCGCCGCGCGCGTGACGGACGGAATCCAGCGTTTCGGCCGGCCGGATGCCCGCGACGCGCTCGCGAAGCTGCTCGCGAACCTGCGCTACATCGACGGCGACTACCGAGACCCCGGCACGTTCGCGGCGCTCCGCTCCGCGCTCGAAGGCCGCCGCCGTCCGTTGTTCTATCTCGCGATTCCGCCGAGTCTTTTCGCGACCGTGATCGAGGGACTCGACGCCGTCGGCCTCGCGGACGGCGGGCGCGTCGTCGTCGAGAAGCCCTTCGGCCGCGACCTCGCGTCCGCCAAGGCGCTGAACGCCGTTCTGCGCCGCGCATTCGACGAGTCGTCGATTTTCCGCATCGATCACTACCTCGGCAAGGAATCGGTGCAGAACCTCCTGTTTTTCCGTTTCGCGAACGCCTTCCTCGAGCCGATCTGGAACCGCAACTACGTCGACAGCGTCAACGTGACGATGGCGGAGACGATCGGAGTCGAAGGCCGCGGGCGCTTCTACGAGGAGGTCGGCGCGATCCGCGACGTCGTCCAGAACCACCTGCTTCAGGTCGTTACGCACGTTGCGATGGATCCGCCCGTCGGCCACAGCATCGACGCCATACGCGACGAGAAGGTCCGCGTGTTGCGCTCGATCCGCACGGTCGCCGGGCGCAGCCTCGTGCGCGGGCAGTACAAGGGCTATCGGAGCGAGCCCGGCGTCTCGCCCGATTCGACGGTCGAGACTTATGCCGCCATGCAGCTCCACCTCGACTCGTGGCGCTGGGCGGACGTGCCGTTCCTCGTCCGCGCGGGGAAGCGGCTCGCGGTGGCCGCGACCGAGGTCCTCGTTCAGCTCAAAGGCACGCCGCGGCGCGTCTTCGCCGAAGCCGCGGTCGACGCGCCGAACTACCTGCGCTTCCGTCTCGGCCCCGATCGCGTCTCGATCGCTGTCGGCGCATGGGCGAAGAAGCCCGGCGTCGAAGTCGTCGGGCGGGACGTCGAGCTTTACGTCTGCAACAGCGGCGGGGACGAGACGAGCGCGTACGAGCGGCTCATCGGCGCCGCCCTGCAAGGCGATCAGACGCTGTTCGCGCGCGAGGACGCGGTGCTCGAGGCGTGGCGGATCCTGGATCCGCTCACACGCATGCCGACGCCGGTCTACGAATACGAGCAGGGCTCCTGGGGGCCGCCCGAGGCGAGCAGGCTCGATCGGCCCGGACGCGACTGGCGGCCGAAGGCCGATTCCTGACATCTCACTGTAGGCCGATGCGCCGGCGCTCGGGCGCGCTGTGCGCGCATAGCGCTCGGCCCCGGGTAGCCGGGATAGAGCAGCGCGTCGGGCGCCCTGGCGCCGCGGATGGCGAGCTCGAGCGGAACGTAGAGCACGAAGGCGGCCGCGACGAGCTCGTCTCCGTGTCCATGGAGAGCGCAGCAGCCAAAGACGCAGGAAGCGGAGAAAACCTACGAGATCGAACGCCATTCCAAGCCCACGGGGCCGGTCTCCCGCGGCGGGGCCCTCGGGCGGTCCGGTCGAGAGCCGAGCTGCGCGTAGCGGCGCAGCAGGTCGTCACTGGACATCCACATGATCCTGCGCGTGAGCCCGGAGAGCGGCTTGTGCCCCGCGCCGTCGCAGAAGGTCCGATGGAGAAACCAAACGTGAAGGTTCTCCCAGAAGTCGCCGAATGCACCGACGCTGTAAGGCGCGTGGGCGAAGCCGAGGCGCTCGAGAACGCGCTCCGCGGCCTCGGCCTCTCTCGGCGACATGAACGTCGTGATTCCGATGACTCCCGCGACGCCGCGCAGCTCGGGCCGTTGCTGGACGTGCCGTGCGAGCTTCGCAAGCGACGTCACGAACGCGCGCCGGCTCCGCGCCGCCCACGCGAGTCCCGTTCTGCCCGCGCGGAGAGGAACGTGCTCGTTCCACAGGTGGAGCTCCAAGACGTCCGCGCCTTTGCGGATCTCTCCCTTCTCGAGAGCGAACGTCCGGTCCGCGCGGCACAGCTTGATGCGCAGCATGCACTCGGGATCGTCGCAGAACTCTTCGATGTTCTGCCGTCGGCGCAGCCGCTCGTCGATGAAGAGAAACAGGCGCCGCATCATGCGCGGCTCCTCCGTGGCGAGGGTGCAGTTCTCCGCGGCGCCGCTGCATGCCCCCGCTGCGCCGGCGCATGCTCTTCGCGGCTCCAGGCGATGCATCCGCCTACCGCGGAGCCGACCGTGCCGCTATAGTTCGCACACTTCGAGAAGGGCCCGCCGTGAGAAACGTGCTTTTCGTCGCCGACGACCTCGGCATGAGCGACTCCGTCAACGCCGCCATCTTCCACGCCCATCTGCACGGAGCGCTCGACGGAGCCGCGCTCATGATGGGACAACCGGCGACCGAAGCCGCCGTCGCACGCGCGCGCGATCTCTCGAGCCTCGAGATCGGCTGGCACCTGCATCTCGTCGACAGCCGGCCGTGCACCGTCGACCGCTGGCCCTGGGGCCGCTCGCCCGCGCTCGCGGGGTTCGCGCTCGGCTTCTCCCGCCGCATGCGCGCGCTCGTGCGCGACGAGATCCGCGCGCAGTGGGACGCGTTCTGCGCCACCGGGCTGCGCTGCCGATTCATCAGCGGGCATCATCACCTTCACGTGCACCCGTTCGTGCGCACCGTGCTCGCCGAGACGCTCCCGTCCGATTTCGACGGCTGGATTCGCTGGGGCGAGCCGCGCTTCTTCGAAGCCCGCGCCTCGAAGCTCCTCTACCGGCTGCTGCACGGCCTCTTCCAGGCGCCCGAGTATTGGCGGTTCCCGGTCAGCACGACGCTCTGGGGCCTCGACCGAATCGAAGCGATGAACGCGGCTGAGATCGCCGCAGTGCTGCCGTCCCTCGGCGAGGGCCTGCACGAGTTCATGTTTCACCCCCGCTGCCTCGAACGAGACGCCGACACCGAGTGCCTCGTCGCGCTGCGCGGCGCGCGCGCCTGAGACGGGTCTCGCCGCCCTCTCACGCCGCACCCGGCGGCGGGCCATTCGTGTCGAGGGCCGCGGCTTCGTGCCGAGTCTGCGGATGCGGCGACCACCACTTCTGTCCGCGCCATACGATCGGCCAGGGCAGCCAGCAGGCCATCCACACCACGCCCCGCGCCACGCTCCAAGCGGCCACTGCCGGAAGATGACGCCACGGCAGCGAGGAGCCGAGCCGATGACAGACGGCCGCCGCCGCGGCGCAATCGAGGACGATTCCGCCCGCGAGGGCGAGCCACGGCAGCGGCGACACGGGATAGCACAGCACCGACAGCAAGGTGCCGACCGACGGCAGCACGAAAAGCTGCGCGGCATACGAAGCCGGACGGCACCACCGGATCGTCTTGTGCCAGCGCAGATAGTGGAGCAGCGCCGAGCCCCAGCCGCCCGAGCACGGCACCGTCGCGAGACGCGCGCCGCCGAGCCGGCCGCTGCCGAGCAGGCGGCCGAGGTGGTAGTCGTCGGCGAGGCTCGATCCGAGGTACTCCCAATCGACGTGCCGCTTGAATCTGGCCGCTTCGAACAAGAGGCCGGAGCCGAAGCCGAAGCCGATGAGATCGAGGCGTCCGAGCAGAACCGTTCCCGGGTAGAACTCGACGTTGACGAAGAGCTGATCCAGCACGTCGCTCGCGCTTCGCGTCTCGCGCACGATGTAGGGCGACGTCACGAAGTTCGTGCCGTCCACGGCGAAGTCTTGCCGCAGGGCCCGCACCATTCCCGGCGGCGCTTCCATGTCCGCGTCGCTCCAGAACCAAAGCTCGCCGCTCGCGTGACGCGCGAGAGACTGCATGACCGAAATCTTGTGGTTCGGATAGTCCTCGCGCGATGCGTGCACGACGAGCTTGATCTGCGCGCGCGGGAAGGCCGCGCGCATCTCGTCGACCACGAGCGCCATGCTCGCGCGATCGGTCTCCATGATTCCGATGAGCATCTCGCTGTCTTCGTCGAGCTCCGCGGCGAACGACTCGAGGCACGGCCGTAGTCGTCGCAGGTCGTCGGAATCGAGGGGGCCGCCGACGGGCTTGAAGATGCTGATGCGGCGCATGTCGATTGCGTCGCTCGCACGCTGCTCGCGTTCACGCTGCTTGCGTTGTTTGCGGACCGGCGGGCTGCGCGCGCCGACGAGCTTCAGCGAGACGACCCACCAGAGAAGGCCCAGGCCGAGCCAGACGCCCATCGCAGCGAGCCAGCCGATCACGCCGCACCCGCCCGCGCCGCGCCGCGGCTTCCATGTCGGCAATTCGCGCGCCTTATCCGGCTCGACCGTCGAACGGCCGCACGCGAGACTCGCATCGCGCCACTCCTCGACCTTCTTGCCTTGCCTGTCTTCCGACGGAGTAGGCTGATCGCCGGCGAAAGCCCTCCGTTTCGCCCACGATCCAAGCAAGAGCCGTGCCATTAACGGCAAGTCCAAGGGGTGCGCGAGGCGAGTGTTGCTTGGTCGCGCAACTATCCTAGGCGCGCACCGAGCTCATCGAAGTACAAGTCGAGGTAGTCCGCCGTAAGCGCGGAAACATGAGGCGTGATGAAGAGATTCGGCGCGGACCACAGCGGAGAATCGGGAGGCAATGGCTCCTCGGGCACGACGTCGAGAAACGCCGCCGCGAGACGCTGGCCGGCAAGCGCTTCGCAGAGCGCAGCCGCGTCGATCGCGTTTCCGCGCCCGATGTTGTAGACGGCCGCCGTGCGTTTGACGCGTGCAAAAACATCTCGACCCAGGAAATTGTCCGTGCCGGTATCCCTCGGCAGGATGCAGACGATGTGGTCGGCGGCGGCGACGGCGTCGAGCAGCTCGTGCGGTCCGAACACGCGGTCGGCCCCTTCCGTGCCCGCCGCGACGTTGCGCTTCAGAGCGAAGACCTTCATGCCGACCGCCTTGAGCAGCGCCCCGCAGTGCCGCCCGATGGTCCCGTATCCGATCAGCAAGGCCGTCTGCGCGGCGAGCCGCCGCGTACCGGAATACGGTTCCCGATCCCAATCGCGGCGACGTTGAGCGTCGAGGGCCGCGCCGAAGCGGCGGTTCACGAATCCGATCATCGCGAGCAGGCTCTCGGCCATGATCTTGCCGTGGAAAGTGCCGAAGACTCGGGCCACGCGCCCGCTCGGATCCGGCGCGATGAGCTCGCGCCCGGCGGCCGGCGTCATGACCCGCCGGAGCCGCGGCGCGAGCGCATACCAGCCCGAAGCGAAACGCCAGACGACCGCAGCCTCGGCCGAGGGCAAATTGGCGAGAAAAGCGTGGAGATTTTGGCAAAGCACGAAATCGTGCTGCGGCAGGGCCGCGCGAAGCCGGGCCACCTGTGCCTCGGTGGCGTTGAAGGCGCGGACTTCGTGCTCCAGGTAGACAAGTACTCGCATTTCCGGCTCTTTTCCTGTGTCTCATGAAGCGCCGGTCGTGCCGCCGCTCGGCGCCCGGCGCGCTGAATTCGATTCTATCTGATCAATTTTGTGTATCTCGCTGATCCCGAAGAGGGTATGGCATGGATGTTGCAATACGGCGACAGGCCCCGACGACGCAAGTGCCATGGCTTTCCAGATCATCGAGAACGCGGCTCGCAGACTAGCCATCTCCTGGAACGAGGCGTGGTTCGACACGCTGCTCGAGAAGCTGCCGGCCGCCGCGTACACGTGCGATGCGCACGGCCTCATCACGTCCTTCAACGAACGTGCCGTCGACCTCTGGGGCCGCCAGCCGGCCCTCGACGACCCGGTCGACCGCTTTTGCGGCTCGTTCCGGTTGTTCTCGCCCGACGGGGAGCCGATCTCGCACGATGCGTGCTGGATGGCGCTCGCGCTCAAGCATCGGCGCGAATTCAGGGGTTGCGAGATCCTCATCGAGCGGCCCGACGGAAGCTTGCGGTACGTCATGGCCCACGCGAGCCCCATTCGGAACGGCGCCGGCGATCTGCTCGGCGGCATCAACGTGCTCGTCGACATCACCGACCACAAGCGCATCGAGCAGGCGCTGCGCGAGCAGACCCAGGAGCTGCGGCGGCTCGACGGCGAGCTCCGCGCGAAGGTCGAGCAGCTCGCGATCGCCGACCGGCGCAAGGACGAGTTCCTGGCGCAGCTCGCGCACGAGCTGCGCAATCCGCTGTCGCCGATGGCGACGGCCCTCGAGACGATGCGTGTCAAGGGACAGGAGAGCGACGAGCAGCAGCTCCTCACGCGTCAGCTCGGCCACCTCAAGCGGCTGACGGACGACCTCCTCGACCTCTCCCGCGTCACGCACGGCAAGCTGCAGGTTCAGAGGCAGCGCCTCGACCTCGCGGAGGTCGTGCGCACGGCCGTCGAGGCGAGCCGGCCGACGATCGACGCTCGCTCTCACCGGCTCGACGTCTCGCTGCCGCGCGGGCCCCTACCCGTCGACGGAGACCTCGTCCGCCTCACGCAGGTCGTCACGAACCTGCTCACGAACGCCGCGAAGTTCACGGACCCGGGCGGCACGATCGCGCTGCGCCTCGAGCGGCACGGCGAGGAGGCGCTGATTCGCATTGAAGACTCGGGTCTCGGCATTTCGAGAGACGAGCTGCCGCTGATCTTCGACATGTTCTACCAGTCGAGCCGTATCCCGCCCGATCGGCAAGGGCTCGGCGTCGGCCTCGCGCTGACCAAGCGTCTCGTCGAGATTCACGGCGGAGTCATCGAGGCGAGGAGCGAAGGCCCGGGCCAGGGAAGCCTATTCGTCGTGCGGCTGCCGAGAGCGCTGCCGCGAGCGGAAAATCCGCCGGTCGCCGCGACGAGCACGAGCGGACTCCGGCACCGGTTCGTCGTCGCAGACGACAACGCCGACGGGGCCGATTCCCTCGCGGCGCTGCTCGAAGCTCTCGGACACGAGGCGAAGGTCGCGTACGATGGGGCCGCAGCAGTCGAGGTCGCCGAGCAACACCGTCCGGAAGTCATCTTGCTCGATCTCGGCATGCCCGGAATCGACGGCTACGAAGTCTGCCGGCGTATCCGTACGAAGCCTTGGGGCCAGGACGTCTTCATCACGGCTCTGACGGGCTGGGGGCGCGATCAGGACCGCGCGAAGACCGCCCAGGCGGGGTTCGACGAGCATCTCGTCAAGCCCATCGACCTCGAGAAGCTGAAGGCCGTGATCCGCGCGTTCGAGACGCGCGGGAGACAGCACGTCGAGCGGACGGTGCGCAGGCGACGGCGGCGAGCCTGACTTTCTCTCGGCGCCGGCCGCGCCGCTCGGTTTTTCATCACGGCGCGGGTTGCCGCTGCGTTGCGGCGTCCCGCGGGTCTATCCCTTCGGGGGATGCTCCGCCATGAGCTTCTCGAGCAGCTTGACCGTGTCTTCGTGCGGCTCGGCCGCCTGCCGCAGGAACGGCTCGTTGTAGTCTCCCTTCGCGAGGTCGAGAGGCGTCCGCCCGTTCGCGTCCTTCGCGTAGAGGTCCGCGCCGTGCGCGACGAGGAATTCGACGATCGAATCGAAGCCCTTCATGGCCGCGCCGTGCAGCGCCGTGCGATGCGGCACCGCGCGCGGGCTCGGAACCTGGCGGCCGCGATAGTCGTAGCTGTAATCGCCGAGGCGTTGATCGATGACGAGAAGATGGGCGGCCGCGGCGCCCTTCGGCTCGGTGAGCATGCGCGCGTTGACGTCGGCGCCGGCGTCGACGAGCAGCTGAAGGGTCTTCAGGACGCCCTCCTCCGTCCGGTTCCGGCCCCGCGTCACCCGAAGGCCGTACTCGAGGCCGGCCGCCGCCATGAGCGGAGTCACGCCTTGATTGCTCGGCAGATCGACGAGCGCGCCGTGCTCGAGCAGCAGCTCGACGAACGGCGCATCGCCCGCGCGGGCCGCGCGAAGCAGCGGCGTCGCGCCCTGGGAGAGAATCGAGTCGCCGCCCCGGTCCTGGGGAACGTTCCTGTACGGCGGCCGCCGCTTGAGCTGGATGTTCGGGTTCGCACCCCGCTCGAGCAGCATGCGCGCGACGTCGAGCGCCGTGAGCTTGTCCATGCTCGGCAGCACGACCATGGCGCCGTTGCCCATCACGGGCAGCGTATTCGTATCGGCCGCGAGATAGAGCGGCGTGCGGCCGTAGAGGTCCCACTTGTTCACGTCGGCGCCGGCCTCGATGAGGTACGCCGCGAGATCGAAGTGCAGGTTCAAGAGTGCCATGCTGAGCGGCGTGAGCCGCTGCGGATCGGGCAGGTTCAAGTCGGCGCCGGCCGCGACGAGCGCCTTCGCGCATTCGATGCAGCCTTCACGGGCCGCATAGAGCAGGGGCGTGAAGCCGCCTTGATTCATGTCCTTCGGCCGCGGCTCCTTGATGACCTTGCGCTGCCAGTTCCGCACCGCGCCGCGGGCGTCGACGTCGGCCCCATGCGCGGCGAGGAAGCGGATCATCTCGGGCTGACTTTGCGCCGCGGCCCACATGAGCGCCGACTGACCGCCCCAATGCTCCTTCGCGTCGACGTCCGCTCCGGCGTCGAGCAGCAGCTTCGCGGCGGCGACGTTGCCCGTCCGCGCGACCTCCATGAGCGCGGTCTCGCCTTCGGGGTTCGCGGCGTTCGCGTCGGCGCCCGCCCCGAGCAGCACCGCGACGATCTCGGTCGAGCCCCGCATGGCCGCTTCGGAGAGCGGGAAAGCGCCGAAGTCGTTCTGCGCGTCGACGTTTGCCCCGGCCGCGATGAGGCGCTTCACGAGATCGACGTCGCCGTTGTACGCCGCCCACATCAAAGCCGTGGTGCCGTCCGGGCTGCGGGCGTCGGCCTCCGCGCCCTCCGCGAGGCGTGCGGCGGCCGTCGCATGGTCGCCGTCTTCGGCCGCCTCGAGCAGCGAGACGCCTGCGCGCACGGGGGCGGCGCGGGCTGAGGATGCGCGCTCCGGCTCCGCGTCGCCGTGGCGCGCGCCGACAAGACCCGCGACGAGAACCCCGGTGAGCACGATGCCGGCGGCGGCGAGAGCGCCGCGCTCGACGTTCATGATCAGACCTCCGCGAACGTTCCGCCGCTGTCGCCGATGGATTCGACGGGGATCTCGGCGCGCTGCAGCAGCGTCAGCAGCAGATCGGCGAACCGCGAATCCTGCGGGTATTTCAGATGCTGCCCGCCCTTGATCCGCCCGTGGGCGTGACCGAGCACGGCGGACGGAAGCGGATCGTTGTTGTGTCGATTGCTGTCGCTCATGTTGCTGCCGAACAGGATCGTCGAATGGTCGAGCAAGGAGCCGTCTCCGTCCTGCGCCGCGGCGAGGCGCTCGACGAAGCGTGCGAAGACCTTCGTGTGGTAGTTCTGGATGACCGCAAGACGATCGAGCTTCGAAGGGTCGTTGCCGTGGTGCGAGAGCGGATGGAACGCCTCCGAGATGCCTATGTTCTTGTACGTGCGCATGCTCGCTTCGCGGTCCATCGAGAACGTGATGACGCGCGTCAAGTCGGCCTGGAACGCGAGCGCCATGAGGTCGAACATGAGCTTGAAGTGCGTATCGAGATCGTTCGGGACGCCGACGGGCGCCTCCGGGATGTCGAGCGCGTTCGGGTCCTGCCGGCTCGCCATCTGGACGCGGCGCTCGATCTCGCGAACGGAGTCGAGATAGACGTCGACGGCGGCGCGGTCCTGCGCGCCCAGGCTCGCCTGAAGCCGATGCGCCTGGCTCGTGACGCGGTCGAGGATGCTGCCCGTCTCCCGCACGATCGCGGCGCGCTCCTCGTCCGTGTCGCCCTGACCGAACAGCCGGTAGAAAACGGCCCGGGGATTCGGCTCCTGCGGCAGCGACTGCGTCGGCGTGCGCCAGGCGAGCTGCGCGCCATGCAGCGCCGTCGTGAGCTCGAGCGAAGGCAGCCGCGTCTCCTGCCCGATATGGCGCACGGCGAGCTGGTCGGCCGTGACGCCTGCGTCCACGCCGTCGACGCCGGCGTGCTCGGGCGCGACGCAGCTGAGCCACGTGCGCTCGATGATCGCGTGCGGCTCCGGGCTCTCCGCCGGCTTGTTGCGGAGGCCCGATACGATCGTGAGGTGGTCGCGGAACTTCGCGAGCGGCTCGAGGATCCGCGACATCTGATAGTCGCGGCCCGTCTGCTCCGGCGACCAGTACTTCATGACGGCACCGTGCGGGAAGCCGACGAACGCGAGGCGGTGCGGCGCCTTGCCGGCGGGCGTGTCGGCCCGGGCGACGCCGGCGGGCGTCATCGCCTCGAGCAGCGGCAGAGCGATGCACGCTCCTGCCCCGCGCAGCACGGTTCGACGCGACAGATGCTTCTTCGTGATGAACATCGCCCTCTCCTCTCGCCTTCTCCCCGGACGGAAGCGCGCCCGTCAGTTGCCGGCCCGGTTGCTCGCCGTGACCGTCCCGGCGGGCATCGGCGCCTGCCGCAGCTGGAACGGCTCGCTCGCGACGACCTGCCACACGATCGAATCGAACCGATACCCGTCGCGCGCAGACTCCCGGACGATCTTGCGCACGGCCGGCATGTCCCGATAGTCGATCGTGCGGCCGAGCGCATACGTGAGCAAGCCTTCCGTGAACGTCTGCACGAACTGCTCGGGATGCCTCAGCAGCGCCTTGCGCAGATCGTCCGGACCCTGGACGGCGGTGCCGTCCGGAAGCTCCGCGCTCGAGTCGATCTCCGTGCCGGCGTACCGATCCTTGTCGCGCCAGACGCCGACGGCGTCGAAATTCTCGAGCGCGAAACCGAGCGGATCCATGAGCGAGTGGCACGACGAGCACGCGGGATTGCGCCGGTGGTCCGCCATGATCTCGCGAACCGTGCGCGCCTTCTCCTTGCCGATCTCGTTCTCGGGGAACGGCGGCACGTTCTTCGGCGGCAGCGACGGCGGCGTCCCGCTGATGTACTCGAGAATGAAGGCGCCGCGCAGCACGGGCGAGGTGCGGTTGGGATACGCCGCGGCCATGAGAATGGCGCCCTTGCCGAGCAGGCCCCAGCGGCGCGAGTCGGCGAGCTCGACGCGCCTGAACTGATCGCCCTTGACGTTCTCGATGCCGTAGAGCAACGCAACTCGCTCGTTGAGGTACGTGTGCTTCGCCGTCATGAGGTCCACGACGCTGCGGTTCTCGTCGAAGATGCTCTTCGCGAAGAGCGTGAGCTCCGTCAGGTAGTCCCCCCGGGGATCGCCCGAGCCCGAGGCGTACGGGAAGATCGAGCGGTCCGGGTCGACCTCGTCGAGGCGCCGAAGGTTGAGCCAGTGGTAGACGAAGTTGCTCGCGAGAGATTCCGAGCGCGGATCGGCGAGCATGCGCGCGACTTGCTGCCGCAGCACCTTCTCCTCGTGGAGCTTGCCTTGGGCCGCGAGATCGAGCAGCTCGTCGTCGGGAATCGTGCTCCACAAGAAGAAAGAGAGCTTCGAGGCGAGCGTGAGGTCGTCGACGCGATAGACCTCGCCGGGCCGAACCCCGGGCGGCCCCTGCTCGACGCGGTAGAGGAAGAACGGGCTCGCGAGGATGCCCGTGATCGCCTGCCGGATGCCCTCCTCGAAGCCGCCGCCGGCCGCGCCGTCGCGGTAGTACTCGAGCAGGTCCTTGAGATCCTCCTCGGCGAGCGGGCGCCGGAACGCGCGAGTCGCGAGCGTCGTGATGATCTTCTCCGCGCAGAGCTGCGGATCGTCGCCGCGCGAAGGATGGCACGTGAAGATGCGCCGCCGGCTCGGCGTCTCGCTGAGGCCGGTCGCGTCGTACGGGCCGCTGATCTCGAAGGAGCTCACGCGATACACGCGATCCTGGCCGCCGCCCGGCACGAACATCTGGAGCTGATCGTCCGACTCCGCGAACGAGCGCCGCCGGAACGTCACGCCGACTTGGTGCGGCCCCGCCGTCGCCGTGAAGCGGATGTTCTTGAGGCGCCCGTTGATCTTTTCCATGACGCCGTCCTGGATCTGATCGTAGGCGCGCATGTCCTCCTCGCCGCCGAGCACGGTCTCGTAGACGATCTTGCCGTCGAGCGTGACGACGACGTTGTTTTCGAACTCCATGTCGTTGCCCCAGATGTGCGTCGCCATGTCGGCCACGTTGATCTGGTAGTCCCCATCCGACGGGAACAGGTGCTCGACGACCATGCCGCCGCGCGTGCCGAGCGGCAGGCCCCGCACGTGCGTCTGCTGCGTGCCGGGCCCGGCCGTGTAGGTTTGGCTGCCGGGCCTCGCGTCGGGTCGTCCGACCGCGCGCACGGCGAGCGCGCGGGCCGCGATCACGTACTGCTCGATGAACGACGGCGATACTTGAAGCCCTGCCGCGATGTTGTCGAAGTGAGCGACCTCCTCGTCCTGCGGCAGAAACTCGGCAGGATCGACGTCGAGCGCGAGCAGGTCGTGGACCGCGCGCGCGTATTCGGTCCGGTTCAGTCTATGCGGGACGATGGCGGGATAGCCGCGGCCGCTCCCGGCCGCCTCGTCCAACGCGCTCTCGAGCCAGGAGACGAAGGACATGAGCCGCTTCTCGTCGGGGCGCGGCTCCTTCGGCGGCGGCATCAGGTGGCCGCGCAGTTTGCGAACGGCCTTCTCGAGGGTCTCCGCGTGCTGAGCGATCGTTTCCGGGCCCATCGATTCGAAGTCGATGTTGCCGGCGTATTCCGCCGCGTTGTGGCAGTCCGTGCAATACCGATCGACGAGCTTCCACTGTTCCTTGCCGGCGCTCGCAACGGAGCCGCCGATCTTGCTGCAGCCCGCCGCGGCTGCGGCCAAAGCCGCGATCGCGAGGGCCAGGGAGATCGCTTTGGCGTTACGCATGGCCGGATCGATCGATAGCTCGACTGTCCTCGGTGTCTCTGATCACGGCGGGCCTCCCTGTCGCACGCTACGCATCGGGCGATAGGTACGCCCACAGGCTCTCGAAGGCGCGCTGCACGAAGGCCGCGGAAGGTCCCATTGTCGCATCAAATTCCGCGGTCGGGGCGATCTCGTGGGCCTCCTTGGGGCCGCCGCCGCCGTAGAGCGTCTTGAGCAGCCGCGCCCAGATGACGCTGTACATCTCGTATTGGGCCTCGAGGTCGGCGCGGCGAAGCACGGGGCCCTCGGCCGGGACGATTCGCGTCTCAGCGTTCGCGACCGTGAGCAGCATGTCCAGCCCGCCGACGATGCCGCCGATCCAGCCGCCGGTCCACCAGTCGATCGACGGCCACCCCGCGCCCGTCACGGCGCCCCCGACCGCGAGCACGTTCCGCTCCGGAAAATAAACGTACATGTCGCCGTCCGTATGAGGACAGTCGCGCAGGTAGCCGCATTCGATCCGAACGCCGCCGACGGTCGACGCGTCCTTCGTGTAGAAGGTCTTGGCGGGCAGCGCCGCCTTCGGTAACGGCTGCACGGTCTCGCCGCTCCAGGGCCACGTCACGTCGGTCGTGAGCCAGAGCCGCGTGTTCTCGTGTGCGACGATCGTGGTGCCGGCCTTCCCGAGGACCTCGTTCGAGCCGGTTTGCTCCGGATGCCAATGCGTATTGAACAGCGCGCGCACCTCGTTCGTGCCCGCGGCCTCGGCGATGCGGCGCAAGAGCGCCGCCGATTGCGCGGCCGATCCGCCATCGACGAGCGCGAGACCGTCCCCCGTGGAGACGGCGAGCACGTTCGTCTCGCCGGCCGCGATCACGCGAAAGCCGTCGCCGAGATCGACGATCTCGGCGCCGAGACCGGAGCCGGCAGGCGCCGTGCCCGTTCGCACGGCCGACGCGCGGGCAGCCGAGGGCGAGGACTTCGAAGCCGCGGGCGCCTTTCCTCTCTCAACCGGCGCCTGCGCGAGCAGGCGACGCGCCCCCGAAAGCCAGAGCGAGGCGCCCGCGGCGCTGCCGAGGGCAGACTGCAGCAATCTCCTGCGCGACAGCATGGTTGTTCTCTCGTATCCCCGACGCGGCGGCGGCGCCTGCTCCCTTCGGCGGCGCCCGGAGTGTTCCCGTCGGCGGCCGCCCAGGCCTAGTTTGAACGCCGGCCCCGAATTCCGCCACGTCCACAAGCCTTTCCGTGCGCCGCACCTGCCGGTTCGAATCCCTCACGCCGTCCTGTTATGCTCGCGCCGTTTTCAAGGGCTCCGGAGACCCAAGTGCCGCTAAAACTCACGCTCACGTTGAGCGACGCCGACCTCGAGCACTATCGCCAGGTCATGGACGAAACCTGGCAACGCCATGCGGGCCGCGACGAGAAGGAGATCCGCGACGAAGCGCGCGCGCTGCTGCAGAAATGCGAGACCTCGGACGGCCCCGACTACGTCCGAATGCGGCTGGCCGACCTCGGCACTCTGATCGCCATGCTCGAGGACGAGGAATGGTCTCTCGAGCAAAAGTACCGCGGTCGTGTCATTGCGGCACTGAGCTACTTCGCCGATCCGAAGGACCTGATTCCCGATTCGGTACCCGGGCTCGGATTCTTCGACGACGCGCTCATGACCGAGCTCGTGATTCGAGAGCTCAAGCACGAGCTCGACGCCTATCGGGACTTCTGCAAGTATCGAGAGCAGCAGGAGAGCGTACGCGGGAAGGACGCGCCCGTGAAACGCGCGGAGTGGCTCGCGTCCAAGCGCAGGCAACTCATGATGCGCATCGAGCGCCGGCAGCAGGAGCGGCGGCGGCACTACTCGAACGAGGCGCCCACGGATCCGATTCTGCGCTACCAGTACTAGCGC
>DASTSM010000250.1:0-9748 GCA_035760685.1 Gammaproteobacteria bacterium
AACAGGATGCAAAGCTTCACGACGGTCCTCATAGGAACTCCTCGAATCTACCCGACACTTGGAATCTACCCGACACTTGCCGCGCCGCCGCTGTCCGCCACGGGGAAGCGGACGGAAGGCGGCAGCCAAGAAGCAACAAGCGTGCCGTGGAGGACTCGCACGTCGGCCCACGGGCATTCCTCCCTACGGCCGGGCCGCGCCGCAACTCGGCTGAACTGCCTGAAAACTCACACCCTTTCGACGGCGGCTTCTTGTTTCGTCCCAGGGCTTGGCCGTAGAATGCCGGACTGCTCCGCGGTCCCGGAACCGGGCCCGGGGCTCGAATGAGCGGGACGGCCGCAGGTGAGCGCATGAGGGGCGGGAGTGCTCCTCGGCGACGTGAACCGCGGCCGCTGTTGTTTTTGGCGAAACTAAGGAGTGCAGAATCGTCCAATCGAAGCGTGTAAGACGCAATGAGGAGATCACCACCTCGCAAGTTCGTGTGATCGGTGCCAACGGTGAGCAGGTCGGCATCATGTCCATTCAGGACGCGCTGCGGACCGCGGAGAGCGCGAACCTCGATCTCGTCGAAGTCGCTCCGAACGCCGAGCCCCCGGTCTGCCGAATCATGGACTACGGCAAGTTCGTGTTCGAGCAGAACAAGAAGGCTCAATCGGCGCGGCGGAAGCAGAAGCAGACGCAGATCAAGGAGATCAAGTTCCGCCCCGGAACCGAAGAAGGCGACTACCAAGTCAAGCTGCGCAGCCTCGTGCGATTTTTGAACGAGGGCGACAAGACGAAGGTGACGCTGCGATTCCGAGGACGGGAGATGGCCCACCAAGAGCTCGGCGTGGAGCTTTTGCGACGCGTCCAGAAGGACCTCGAGGATCTCGGCGTCGTCGAGCAGCATCCGCAGCTCGAAGGACGGCAGATGGTCATGGTCATTGCGCCACGTAAGCGATAGGCAGGCAGCCGCCGCCTATATATAGAAGTGCCCCGATGTCCGTCGCAACGGACGGCGAGGGCCGCCCGCCTGGTCTCGTCATGGCCAGCCCGGGCTCGAACGAAGGAGTGAGATATGCCAAAGCTCAAGACGAATCGCGGGGCCGCGAAACGGTTCCGCGCGAAAGGAAACGGCGGCTTCAAACGCGGCCAGTCGCACCTGAATCACATCCTCACGAAGAAGAATTCGAAGCGGAAGCGCAAGCTAGGTCCGATCGCCCAAGTCGACAAGTCGGACGTCAAGGCCGTCCGCAAGATGTTGCCGTACAGCTGAGGGGACGATCATGGCCAGAGTCAAACGCGGGGTCATCGCCAGGGCCCGGCACAAGAAAGTCCTCGACAAAGCCAAGGGCTACTACGGCGCGAGAAGCAGCGTCTTCCGCGCGGCGAAGCAAGCGGTCATCAAGGCGGGACAGTACGCCTATCGCGACCGCCGCCAGCGCAAGCGGCAGTTTCGGGCGCTTTGGATCACGCGCATCAACGCCGCCGCTCGGGCCAACGGCTTGTCTTACAGCCGGCTGGTCAGCGGGCTCAAGCGAGCGCAGATCGAGGTCGATCGGAAGGTCCTCGCGGACATCGCCGTCTACGACCAGGAAGGCTTCGCGGCCCTTGCCGAAGCGGCCAAGAGCGCTCTCGCCGCCGGCGCCTGACCCGGCCGCCCCTTGGCGCACGAGTGCCGGCCGTGAGCCCATTGGCGGAGCTGCTCCGCGAGGCCGAATCGGCCGCGCGTGAGGCCGAGGACCTTCAGCAGCTCGATGCGGTTCGCGTCAAGTATCTCGGCAAGAAGGGGGCGCTGACCGATCGGCTCAAGGAGCTCGGCAGCCTGCCGGCCGAGCAGCGCCGGACCGCCGGAAAGGCGATCAACGACGCGAAGCAAGCACTGACGCAAGCGATCGATGCGCGCCGCGCCGAGCTCGAGGCGCGCATCCTCGAAGCGCAGCTGTCGGCCGAAGCGATCGACGTGACGCTGCCCGGCCGCGGCCAATTGCCGGGCGGCCGCCATCCGGTCTCGCGCACGCTGAGGCGCATGATCCGCATCCTCGGGCGGGCGGGCTTCGAGGTCCATACGGGGCCCGAGGTCGAGGACGAGTTCCACAACTTCACGGCGCTCAACATCCCCGAGGACCATCCCGCGCGGGCGATGCACGACACGTTTTACTTGCAGTCCGGGCTGCTGCTGCGCACGCATACTTCTCCCGTGCAGATCCGCGCCACGCGCAACCGCGGCGTCCCGATTCGCGTCATCGCGCCGGGCCGCGTCTACCGCTGCGACTCGGACCTGACGCATACGCCGATGTTCACTCAAGTCGAGGGACTCGTCGTCGATCGCGGCGTGAGCTTCGCGAACTTGAAGGCGCTGCTCTACGAGTTCGTCTCGAGCTTTTTCGAGCGCAGCGTCGAGCTGCGCTTTCGCCCGTCCTACTTTCCGTTCACGGAGCCTTCGGCCGAGGTCGACGTGCTGTCCGAGTCCGGCCGTTGGCTCGAAATTCTCGGATGCGGCATGGTGCACCCGAACGTGCTGCGCAACATGAACGTCGACCCGGCCGAGTACAGCGGCTACGCATTCGGCATGGGCGTCGAGCGCCTCACGATGCTGCGCTACGGCGTCGACGACTTGCGGCTGTTCTTCGAGAACGATCTGCGCTTTCTCGAGCAGTTCGCTTAAGTTTTTCGCCGAGGGTCGCCGCGTGCGAGTCAGCTTGGAATGGTTGCGCGAATGGGTCGACGTCGGCGTCGACGGCCGAGCCCTGGCCGAGGAGCTTACGACGCTCGGCCTCGAGGTCGACGACGTCGTCGAGGCCGCGCCGGAGCTGTCGGGCGTCGTCGTCGCGCGCGTCGAGGAGTGCCGCCCGCATCCGAACGCGGACAAGCTCTCGCTCTGCGTCGTCTACGACGGCGCCGCGCGGCACGACGTCGTGTGCGGCGCGCCTAACGTCCGCGCCGGCGTGACCGCGGCCTATGCTCCCGTCGGCGCAACGCTCCCCGGCGGCAAGTCGATCGCGGCCGCGACGCTCCGCGGCGTCGTCTCACACGGCATGCTCTGCTCCTCCCGCGAGCTCGGGCTCGCGGAAGACGTCGACGGCATTCTGATCCTCGACGAGTCGGCGGTTCCCGGCACCTCGCTCGTCCGGCAGCTCGCGCTCGACGACGTCGTTCTCGACGTCGATCTGACGCCGAATCGCGGCGACTGCTTCAGCGTCATCGGCATCGCGCGCGAAGTCGCCGCGAAGCGCGGCGCGAACCTCCGCGGGCCGGCGATGCGCGCGGTCCCGGCGGCCGTCGCCGACGCCTTTCCGATCGAGCTTCGCGCGCCGGATGCTTGCCCGCGCTTCGTCGGCCGCGTCGTGCGCGGCCTCCGCGCATCGAGTTCGCCTTGGTGGCTGCGCGAGCGCCTGCGCCGCGCGGGGCTGCGGCCGATTCATCCGATCGTCGACGTGACGAACTACGTGATGCTCGAGCTCGGCCAGCCGCTGCACGCCTACGACCTCGCGAAGCTCCGCGGCCGCATCGAGCCGCGCATGGCGGCTCGCGGCGAGACGCTCGAGCTGCTCGACGGGCGCCTCGTCGAGCTCGACGCGGACGTGCTCGTGATCGCGGACGAAGCGGGACCGGTCGGCCTCGCCGGCATCATGGGCGGGGCGAGCACGGCCGTCTCGACCGAGACGACCGACGTGCTGCTCGAAGCCGCGTTCTTCACGCCGGCGGCCGTCGCGGGGCGCGCGCGCCGGTTCGGGCTGCACACGGATGCGTCGGTGCGTTTCGAGCGCGGCGTCGATCCGACGGGCCAGGTGCGGGCGATCGAGCGGGCGACGGCCCTGCTGCTCGAGATCGCGGGAGGGCAGGCGGGCCCCGTCGTCGTCGCCGAGCAGCGCGACCGGCTGCCGGAACGGCCCTTCGTCGCGCTGTCTCACCGCCGGGTCGAAGGTCTGCTCGGCCTCGAGCTCGATGCCGGCACGATCGAGACGCTGCTGCGGCGGCTCGGCATCGAGCTCCGCGAGCGCGAGGGCGGATGGGATGCGAAGGCGCCGCCGCACCGCTTCGACCTGCAAATCGAAGAGGACTTCGTCGAGGAGGTCGGGCGCCTTCTCGGCTACGACCGGATTCCCGCCGTGACCGGCGCGGCCGCCGCGCACCTCGGCAAGGCCACCGAGCATCGCGTCGACGAGGACTCGCTCGCCGACGCGCTCGTCGCGCGCGGCTACACGGAGGTCGTGACTTACGGATTCGTGGATCGCGAGCTCGACGAGGCCGTAAGTCCGGGCGCTCGGCGCGTCGCGCTGGCGAATCCCATCTCGAGCGACATGAACGTCATGCGCAGCTCGCTCTGGCCCGGCCTGCTGCTCGTCGCGCGGCAGAACTTGAGCCGCCAGCAGCCGCGCGTGCGGATCTTCGAGATCGGACGCGAGTTCGCGGAGACCGACGAGGGCGTCGCGGAGACCGAGGTCATTGCCGGCCTCGCGACCGGCGGCGCGGCTCCCGAGCATTGGGACGGAGGCGAGCGCGACGTCGACTTTTACGACCTCAAGGCCGACGTCGAGGCGCTGCTGAAGCCGACGGGCCGGCTTGCCGAGTTTCGCTTCGAGCCGGCGGCGCACGCTGCGCTCGCGCCCGGCCGAAGCGCTCGCATCGTCCTCGGCGACGAGACGGTGGGGTGGCTCGGTGCTTTGCACCCCGAGCTGCAGCGCACCCTCGATCTGCGCAAGCCGGTTCAGCTCTTCGCGCTGCGGGCGGCTTCGGCGGCCGCGGCCGACGTGCCCGCCTATCGACCCTACCCGAGGTTCCCGATCGTCCGCCGCGACATCGCGGTCGTCGTGCCGGCCGAGGTACCCGCGGCCGCATTGATCGCGACGGCGCGCGAAGCGGGCGGCGAGCTCCTTCAGCGGGTCGTCATATTCGACGTCTACACGGGTCAAGGGATAGAACCTGGTAGAAAAAGTGTCGCCTTAGGCTTGATTTTGCAAGGCGTTTCACGCACGCTTACTGATGCAGATGCGGACCGAGCAGTCCACTCCGTCACGCGGGGTTTGGAGCGTCACGGGGCAACAATAAGAAGTCAAAAGATAAGCTGAACCGGAAGCATGGCACTGACCAAAGCCGATATGGCCGAGTCGTTGTTTAACGAGCTCGGCCTCAACAAGCGCGAAGCGCGAGAACTCGTCGATCTCTTTTTCGAAGACTTGCGCCTGGCGCTCGCTTCGGGAGAGCAGATCAAGTTGTCGGGCTTTGGGAACTTCGACTTGCGCGACAAGAATCAACGCCCCGGGCGCAATCCGAAGACCGGAGAAGAGATTCCCATCACGGCGCGCCGAGTGGTGACTTTCCGGCCAGGCCAGAAACTCAAAGCGCGAGTGGAAGCCTATGCTGGAAGCAGGGAATAACGACGACCTGCCGCCGATTCCGGGAAAGCGGTACTTCACCATCGGCGAGGTCAGCGAGCTCTGCGGCGTCAAGCCGCACGTGCTGCGCTATTGGGAGCAGGAATTTCCGCAGCTCAAGCCCGTCAAACGGCGCGGAAATCGCCGCTACTATCAGCGCCAGGACGTGCTCATCATTCGCCAGATCCGGAGCCTCCTTTACGAGGAGGGCTTCACGATCGGCGGCGCGCGGCAGAAGCTGACGGGCGACGAGGCACGCTCCGACGTGACTCAGAGCCAGCAGATCATCCGCCAGATCCGCGTCGAGCTCGAAGACGTCCTGAAGCTTCTGCGGCGCTAGCGGCCCATCGCCTCTCGCCGTTTTCGGGTACACTTGCAGCCCGCGGTCGGGGCGTGGCGCAGCCTGGTAGCGCACTTGCATGGGGCGCAAGAGGTCGCTGGTTCGAATCCAGTCGCCCCGACCATTTTCCTTCCAACGCCGAGCCTTGGCGAGGCTTTTTCATGTTTTGCATGACGCCGCGGGCCGTGCGGTTTTAGAAGAGCTTTCAGCCCGTGTTCGTTCGCAATCCCTCCGGGCTTCGGTTGAACGCCCAGCGCGGCTTCGGCATCATGGCAGACCTGAGTCGTCGTGCAGGGAAAGCACTCGCGCCGGCGTTTCCGAACGGGAGCCGAGCGGCTGCGAAACAACTCGAACTTTTACTCTACCGACGCAGGATTGCGCGCCCTTGTTCATTGAGCCGTATCGACTCGAGACCAATCCGTTCGCCCAGGACGGCATTCGCCCCCTGTTCATGTCTCAGTCGATGCGCTACGCGCAGCTCAAGCTCGTCGACCTGCTCGCCGGACGGATTCAAACGCTGTTTCTGAGCGGAGCGGCCGGGGTCGGCAAGTCCACTCTCGTGGGGCAGCAGCTCCGCGGGCTCAAAGGGGTCGGCGTGAGCTGGATCAAGCCCGGCATGACGCAGCCGGAGCAGCTCTTGGCGAAGCTCGTGCGAGACATCGGTCCCGGCGAAGTGGCCGGGTCCCTCGGGGAGCTCAAAAACATTCTCGAGGTCTTCCTCAAGCATCAGGCCGCGAACGGCCGCTTGTCGCTCGTCGTCGTCGACGCGCTGGAAAGACTCGCGCTGCCGATGATTCGCGAGCTCGAATCGCTGTGCCGAATCCGAGTCAAGAACCGGCCCATCGTTCGCTGCATCTTCGTGACCCGCAGCGAGGATCTCGTCGCAAGCCTCATGGCGGAGCAGGAAGCGAGCCGCGCGACACCCACCGTCCATCAACGGCTCGCCGGCTTCACGCTCGAGGAGACGACCGCCTACATACGCGCTTGCCTGCACGGCGCCGGCTGCTCTTGGGTCGAGGAGCTCGTGCCCGACGACGCGGTCGTCGACGTCCTCGGTTTCACTCAAGGAGTCGTCGGCGACGTCAACGCGCTCTGCCGGGAAGCCCTCGAGGCCGTAGCCGCGCAGAAGTCCGCCGACTACCGCCAGCTCCGGGTGACGAGAGTGCTGCTCAAGGACGCCGGACAGCGCCTGCACCTGCGGTACGACGCTGCGGTCTGGCAGCAGCGCGCGTCGGAGCCGCCCTCTGCCGAGGCCATTCTCGTGTCCGATCCGAACGAGCTGCGCATCGACGCCGCGAGGCTGCTCGTCACGAGCGCAGGGGAATCTCTGGCCGAGATCGCGCTCGAGCGGCCGCGCCTCGTCTTGGGCCGCGACGACGCGTGCGACATCCGGCTCGACGGCAGCTACGTGAGCCGCTATCAAAACCTCTTCATGGAAACGCCGGGCGGCTGGCTCCTCATCGACTTGAACAGCACGAACGGCTCGTTCGTGAACGGCCGCAGGGTGCGCGAGCACCGTCTCCGGGACGGCGACTTGATTGCCATCGGCCAGTACCAGCTGCGGTTCTCGGCCGACGCGGCGGCACAAACCGGGCAACCGTCCGAGACCTCCGCCGACGAGACCGCCGTCAGCGTCAAGCCCGCCATCGGCAAGCTCGCCTGAAAAATGGGGTCAGACCCCATTTTTCAGGGGCGGAAGGCGTATTCGTAAACCTGCAAGAAAAATGGGGTCTGACCCCATTTTTCGGGCGCCCTGGGAAATGGGCCGGAAAATGGGGTCTGACCCCATTTTCGTCAGGCCATTGCGGATCGGACCAGGAGCTCGCTGCGGCCCGCGAGCGAGTTGCTCGAGCTGATGAGCCGGTCTTCGATGCCGAGCAGGATCGGCTCGGCTTTGCGCCGGTAGATGTTGACCTTGGCGTTGTAGACCTGGCGCGAGATGCCGTGCTTGTCGTCGAGCGTGATGCGCCGCACCGTGAACTCGCCGTTGTCGAGCCGCGTGCCGGTCAGATAGCACTTGATCGCGTCGATGCGCTCGCCGGAGAGCTCGAGCCCCTGGAGCTGAGCGAGGCTGCGCGTCGCGCGCATGACGAAATCGACCGAATCGACTCGCGCCGTTCCGCCTTCCTTGCCGAGCGGCATCTCGACGGCGAAGTCGCCGACGAGGATCTGATTCGGCAGCGCGCGCTCGATCATGCGCGCGAGCTCGACGGTCACGTCGCCGACGATGTAGTGCGACAGCGTCGGGCTCAGCCCTTCCGACTGATGAAACTCGTAGCTGCTGCCCGCATGGAAGCAGGCGCGCAGCTTCGGCACCGTGTTGTGGCGCGCCTTCTGCCGCGCGATGGCATTGTCGGCCAGGATCAGGTGCATGAGGTGATAGAGATTGATGTTCGCGTCGAGATCGAGATCGCGGTTCCAGATATAGAAGCCGTCGCCCGTCGTCGAGCGCGCGAAGTCGATGCCGATTCGCTTGTCGAGCAGCTTGCTCTGGGCCGAGTTCAGCGAGTAGGAAAGACTGTTGAGCTGCGTCATCTGCTCGAAAGGCGCGAGCAGGCTGAAGCCGACGATGTCGAAGAGCACCACCGCACGGCTCGGCACGTAGGTGATGCCGTAGCGCCGGACCATCTTGTCGACGATCCGCCGATGCGACGCGTTGGCCGCGAGATCCGCGCGCATGGGCAGGGTCGTCTTCTCGATGCCGAGCAGGCGCGCGACGTTGTCCATCTGCCGGGGCGTCAGCAGCCGCTCGCCCGACAGCAGGAGCTTGAAGAAATCTTCCGAGGCCCGCGGACGGCTCGAGGCTCCGTTCCCGTTCTCGAACGCGCCGCCGCCCGAGCGCGACAGCTCGGCGACGGTGTAGTGGGGAATCACGAGCAGCGAGATGCCCTCCGGCTCCGGGCACCAGTTCAATATGACGTTCTGCCCGAGGCCCCAGAGCCGATGCAGGTACTTGTCCAGGTAAATGAGGTCGCTGCGCTCTTTGAGGCTCATCTCGGCCGTGATGGCCGACAGGGCGTCGAGATAGCTCCCGACGCTCGCGAGCCTGAAGATGCCCGAATCCGACGAGCTCATGAATCCCCCCCGGGAATGCGTGGCCATGATGCCGCCAAACCGGCGCCGTGAAAAGCCTCGCGCTGTTGCCCGGCCCGCGAATGAACCCGATAATCGCTGCCCTCCGGAGCTCGGCCGCGGGGCGGGCGGGGCGATCGCGGTCCCGGGCATCCTCGCGGCGCAAAAACGCAGAAGGGCATCATGAGCAACGACCGACGAAAGACCATCGACCCGCGCGAGCATTCCCGAGTCGTCGTAGACGGCCCCGAGCGCGCGCCCGGGCGCGCCATGCTGCGCGCCGTCGGCTTCAAGGACGAGGATTTCGCGAAGCCGCAGATCGGCATCGCCTCGACCTGGAGCATGGTCACGCCCTGCAACATGCACATCGACGGCCTGGCCAAGGAGGCCGCCGCGGGGGCGGACGAGGCGGGCGGCAAGAGCGTCGAGTTCAACACGATCACGGTCTCGGACGGCATCGCGAACGGCACGCCGGGCATGCGCTACTCGCTCGTCTCCCGCGAGGTCATCGCGGACTCGATCGAGACGGTCGCGGGCGCCGAGGGCTTCGACGGCCTCGTCGCGATCGGCGGCTGCGACAAGAACATGCCGGGCTGCGTCATGGCCATGGCGCGGCTCGACCGCCCGTCCGTCTTCGTCTACGGCGGCACGATCCAGCCCGGCATCAAGCATCGGGACATCATCTCGGTCTTCGAGGCCGTCGGCGCCGCCGCCTCCGGCAAGATCGGCGAGGCGGAGCTCAAGGAAGTCGAGAAGACCGCGATCCCGGGTCCCGGCTCCTGCGCCGGCATGTACACGGCCAACACGATGGCCTCCGCGATCGAGGCGCTCGGGCTCAGCCTCCCGAACAGCTCCGCGCAGGACGCCGTCTCCGCGGCCAAGAAGGCCGACTGCCGGCGCGCAGGCGCCGCGGCCGTCGAGCTGGTCCGCCGCGGCATCCGGCCCTCCGACATTCTGACGAAGGAGGCGTTCGAGAACG
>DASTSM010000251.1:0-22275 GCA_035760685.1 Gammaproteobacteria bacterium
CGCGGCGACCGCTCGGGCGGCGCCGTCCGCCCTGCGGCGCCTGCTCGGGTGCCTTGGACGCGGCGCTCGCCGAGGCCTCGAGCTTCTCGTGGTCGAACGTCGCAACGGGGATCTTGCGGCCGATGAAGGCTTCGATATCGGGCAGCGACACCACGTAGTCCTCGCAGCCGAAACTGATCGCGTCGCCCGACGCTCCCGCCCGAGCGGTCCGGCCCACGCGGTGCACATAGTCCTCGGGGTCCTGGGGCAGGTCGTAGTTAAACACGTGGCTCACGTCGGGGACGTGCAGGCCGCGAGACGCGACGTCGGTCGCGATGAGCACGGGCAGGAGGCCCGCTTGAAAGTCCTTGAGCATCTTGAGGCGCTTCCGCTGCGGCACGTCTCCCGACAGAGCGGCGGCGCTGATCCCGTTACGCTCGAGCCGCTCTCGGACGCGCTCGGCCTCGCGGCGCGTGTTGACGAACACCATGCTGCGGCTCGCGCCGACTTCCTTGAGCAGAGTCACGAGGAGCGGAAGCTTCTCTTCGTTCGCGGGGAAATAGATCTGCTGCCGCACGCGGTCGACCATGAGCTTGTCGGGGTCTATGCGGATGAGCTCGGGATCGTTCATGTGCTCGTAGGCGAGCTCCATGACGCGATACGACAGCGTCGCCGAGAACAGCAGGTTGAGCCTTTTCTCGCGGTCGGGGAGCCGCCGCAGCACGAAACGGATATCTTTGATGAATCCGAGGTCAAACATTCGGTCGGCTTCGTCGAGGACGGCGACCTGCACGCGGCGAAACGAGTAGACGCGCTGCTTGAGAAAGTCGATCACGCGGCCCGGAGTGCCGATCAGGATATCGACGCCGGCCGCGAGATGGCGCCGCTGTTTGTCGTAATCCGTGCCGCCGTATGCGAGGCCCAGCGTGAAGGGCAGATGCTTGCCGAGCAGCTCCGCGTCCTTATGGATCTGAACCGCGAGCTCCCGCGTCGGCGCGAGGATCAGCGCCCTGGGCCCCGGTTGATTCGACTCGAGCGCCTTGTGGGTCTCGAGGTAGTGGTACATCGCGATCAAGTAGGCCGCGGTCTTGCCGGTTCCGGTCTGCGCCTGGCCGGCGGCGTCGCGCCCCTCGAGGGCGACGGGCAGGGTTCGGCTCTGGATCGGGGTGCAGTATGTAAAGCCGGCTTCGGCGATGGCCCGCTGAAGATCGGGGGACAAGGAGAGGTCCGAGAAGCGGAGGTCGGTTAGGTGCTTGTCCGGGGGTACCGAGTGTTCTGTACGCGTCTCTAAGGCTTGCAAATTATCTTCCCACCAGTTCAGAATAAGGCATTAGCGAGGACTCTCGCTTTCCCAGATACATCCGCAGTACTCCCGCGAGCCTCGAAGAAAAGCGACCAGCTGCGACATTGTGCCTCACCGGCCGGGCTGCGTCACTCGGGCTTGCCTACATGGACCGCCTTTAGGTGCTTTGGTTCGACTTCTGATGCGGCACACCGCCTGCGGATCCGAAGGACTCGAAGGCTCGGGATTTAAGGATCTTGGACGTGAGCGACCGTATTAGACACACGACCGACGCCACTTTTGAACAGGACGTCTTGAAGGCCGACCGCCCGGTGCTGCTCGACTTCTGGGCAGAATGGTGCGGACCTTGCAAGATGATTGCACCGATCCTCGACTCCCTTGCGGACGAATACGGGGACCGGCTGCAAGTAGTTAAGCTCAACATCGACGAGAATCCGCAAACTCCCCCGAAGTACAACATCCGGGGCATTCCGACGCTGCTGCTGTTTCGCGATGGAACGGTGGCGGCGCAGCAGGTCGGAGCGGCATCGAAGTCCCAGCTGCAGGCGTTTCTCAACGCGAATTTGGGCAAGCGCGAGACTGGGCAAGTAGGCGGCGCGGACTAGATCATCAACCAAACGTTGGAACGAGATTCGTGAGGGGTTATTTGGGCAATTCAGCACGCGCCCGAGTCAAGAACGGCTCGAGGCAGCAGCAGCAACAGCAGCCGCGCGAGGGCAACGGGAAGCGATCTTCCCGACGCAAGAAAATGGTTCGAGAGGAATTCCCGGACGATGAGGAGCTTGACGTGATCCCGGCCGCCGAGTTCGAGCTCACGAGAAATGCGATGAATTTGTCCGAGCTCAAGACCCGCGCGGTGTCGGACCTCGTCGAGCTCGGCGAATCGATGGGCCTCGAGAATCTCGCTCGGTCCCGCAAGCAAGACATCATCTTTTCGATTCTTAAGGCGCACGCCAAGAACGGCGAGAACATCTACGGCGAAGGCGTGCTCGAGATCCTGCAGGACGGCTTCGGCTTCCTGCGGTCCGCCGACAGCTCGTACCTTGCGGGTCCCGACGACATCTACGTGTCGCCGAGTCAGATCCGGCGCTTCAACCTGCGGACGGGCGACACGGTATCGGGGCTCATTCGGCCGCCGAAGGACGGCGAGCGCTATTTCGCGCTGCTCAAGGTCGGGCAGATCAACCACGACGCGCCCGAGGCCGCAAAGAGTAAAGTTCTTTTCGAGAATTTGACACCGCTGTTCCCGAAGCAGCGGCTGAAGCTCGAGCAGGGCAACGGCAGCACGGAAGACTTGACCGCGCGCATCATCGACATGGTCGCCCCGATCGGCAAGGGGCAGCGCGGTCTCATCGTCTCGCCGCCGAAGGCCGGCAAGACGATGCTGCTGCAAAACATTGCGGCGTCGATCGCCTCGAACCAGCCCGAGTGCAACCTCATCGTGCTGCTCATCGACGAGCGGCCCGAGGAGGTCACGGAGATGGAGCGTACGGTGCGCGGCGAGGTCGTCTCGAGCACGTTCGACGAGCCCGCGACGCGCCACGTCCAAGTCGCCGAGATGGTCATCGAGAAGGCGAAGCGGCTGACCGAGCACAAGCAGGACGTGGTCATCCTGCTCGATTCGATCACGCGTCTCGCTCGCGCCTACAACACGGTCGTGCCGTCGTCGGGCAAGGTGCTGACGGGCGGCGTCGATGCGAACGCCCTGCAGCGGCCGAAGCGCTTCTTCGGCGCCGCGCGCAACATCGAGGAAGGCGGCAGCCTCACGATCATCGCGACGGCCCTCATCGACACGGGCTCCAAGATGGACGACGTGATCTACGAGGAGTTCAAGGGCACCGGCAACATGGAGATCCATCTCGACCGCCGGATCGCCGAGAAGCGCGTGTTCCCTGCCATCAACATCAATCGCTCGGGCACTCGCAAGGAGGAGCTCCTCACGAGCCCCGAAGAGCTGCAGAAGATGTGGGTGCTCCGGAAAGTGCTGCATCCGATGGACGAGCTCGCCGCCATCGAGTTCTTGATCAGCAAGCTCCAAGACACGAAGACGAACGCCGAGTTCTTCGAGGCGATGAAGCGGTAGCGAGAAAAACTCGCTAGCGCTCGGCTTGCTCGCGCAGGACGGCGCGGCGGCCGATGTCCTTGCGCCAGAACGCGCCTCGCCAATGGATCTTTCCCACGATCTCGTAGGCGAGATCGCGCGCTTCACGGACCGTGTCGCCGCGTGCAACCACGCAGAGGACGCGCCCGCCGTCGTTGACGACGGCGTCCTTCGCTAGGCGCGTGCCCGCGTGAAAGACCTTCGCGTCCGCGGAATAGGCCGCGGCCGCGTCGAGGCCGGAGATGGGAAATCCTTTCTCGTAGCGGCCCGGATATCCGGCACTCGCCATGACGACGCCGACCGCGGGGCGGGCGTCCCACTCCAGGCGAGCCTCGCCGAGGCGCCCATCGAGGGCATCGAGGACGACCCGCACGAGATCGCTGCGCAAGCGAAAAAGAATCGGCTGGGTCTCGGGGTCGCCGAGACGGCAGTTGAACTCGAGCACCCGCGGGTCGCCGGCCGCGTCGATCATGAGGCCCGCGTAGAGAAACCCGCGGTAGCGAATGCCGTCCGCCGCGAGCCCGCGCACCGCGGGCAGCATGACCCGCTGCATGATTCGCTCGTGCACCTCGCGCGTCACGACCGGCGCGGGCGAGTAGGCGCCCATGCCGCCCGTGTTCGGTCCGCGGTCGCCGTCGTCGCGCGCCTTGTGATCTTGCGAGCTCGCGAGCGGCAGGACCGTTTCGCCGTCGACGAGGGCGATGAAGCTCGCCTCCTCGCCGCGCAGAAACTCCTCGACGACGACCTTCGCTCCGGCGGCCCCGAAGGTCCGGCTCTTCAGCATGTCGACGAGCGCTCGTTCGCCTTCCGCCAACGTCTCGGCAATGACGACGCCCTTGCCGGCCGCGAGCCCGTCGGCTTTGACGACGATCGGAAAGCGGCACGCCCGCAGATACTCCGAGGCGGCGTCGAGGTCGTCGAACGTCCGGTGCTCGGCCGTCGGCAGCCCATGCCGCGTCATGAATTCCTTGGCGAAGGCCTTGGACGCCTCGAGCCGAGCCGCTGCTCGGCTCGGGCCGAAGCACTTGAGGTTCGCCTCCTCGAAGCGATCGACGACGCCTAAGGACAGCGGCTGCTCGGGTCCCACGATCGTGAGGTCCACGGCCTCGCGTTGCGCGAGCTCGACCAGCGCCTCGACGTCCTCGGCCGAAACCGCGACGTTGCGGGTCTTCGGCTCGCGCGCGGTGCCCGCGTTCCCGGGGGCGACGAGGACCTCGTCGACGAGCGCCGAGGCCGCAGCCTTCCACGCGAGCGCGTGCTCGCGCCCGCCGCTCCCGATGATGAGAACTTTCAAGCTACGGGCCTCAGTGCCTGAAGTGCCGAATGCCCGTCACGACCATCGCGATGCCGTGCTCGTCCGCGGCCGCGATGACCTCCTTGTCGCGCATCGAGCCGCCGGGCTGTATGACCGCGCGGATGCCGAGCGCCGCCGCGACGTCGAGACCGTCGCGAAACGGAATGTAGGCGTCGGAAGCCATGACCGCGCCGTCGAGCGAGAGCCTCTGCTCCTCGGCCTTGAGGCCGGCGATGCGTGCGCTCATGACGCGGCTCGTCTGTCCGGCGCCGATGCCGAGGGTACGGCCGTCGCGCGCGTAGACGATCGCGTTCGACTTGACGAACTTGACGACGATCCAGGCAAAGACGAGATCGCGAAGCTCGGCGTCCGTCGGCGCGCGCCGCGTCACGACTCGAAGCGTGGCGGGATCGAGCGCTGCTTCGTCGGGCTCCTGAACGAGCACGCCGCCCCCGATGGAGCGCAGCTCGAGCGCCCGTCGCTCCCGTGCGGCGCCGGTCTCGATGACGCGCAGACTTTGCTTTTTCGCGAAGGCGGCCCGAGCGCCCGGCTCGACGGCCGGGGCCGCGACGACGTGCGCTACTTGCCGCTCCACGATCGATATGGCCGTCGCCGCGTCGAGCGGCCGATTGAACGCGATGATGCCGCCGAACGCCGACGTCGGATCCGTCGCATGGGCCGCGTCGTACGCGCTGACGAGCGAGCCGGCCGTCGCGGCGCCGCAGGGCGTCATGTGCTTGACGATGACGCATGCGGGCCCGGGGAACGCGCCGACGCAGCGCACGGCCGCGTCGGCGTCGAGCAGGTTGTTGTAGGACAAGGGCTTGCCCTGCAGCAATGTGCCGTGCGCGATGCCGCCGCCTCCTCGCTCGCGATAGAGCGCCGCGGTCTGATGCGGGTTCTCGCCGTAGCTGAGCTCCTGCGCTTTGTCCCAGCCCAGCACGAGCGATTCGGGATAGGGCGCTCGAGTGGATTCGCGAGCCGCGAGGAACCGGCCGATTGCGGAGTCGTATCGGGCCGTGTGCGCGAACGCTTTCGCGGCGAAACGCAGCCGAAGCGCCGGGGACGGTTCGCCGGCTTCGAAAGCTTCGAGAACGGCGCCATAGTCCGCCGGGTCCACGACGACGGCGACGCGCTCGTGATTCTTGGCGGCCGCGCGCAGCATCGCCGGGCCGCCGACGTCGATGTTCTCGACGGCTTCCGCGAAGGAAACGTCGTCGCGTGCCGTGACTTGCTCGAACGGATAGAGGTTCACGACGAGGAGATCGAAAGGCTCGATCCCGTGCTCGGCGAGCACGGCGTCGTCGACGCCCGCACGGGCCAAGAGGCCGGCATGGATGTGCGGGTGCAGCGTCTTGACGCGCCCGTCCATGATCTCGGGAAACCCCGTCACTGCCGAAACGTCGACGACCTCGACGCCGGCCTCGCGCAGTGCGCGCGCCGTGCCGCCCGTCGATACGATCTCGAAGGACAAGCTGCGCAGTGATTCAGCGAAAGCCGCGAGGCCTCGTTTGTCCGAAACGCTGATCAGGGCGCGGCGCTTGCGAGTCATGTCGGCTCATTCGGCCGGGAGGTCGTAGCCCTTGAGCTTCTTGCGCAGCGTGCCGCGGTTGATGCCGAGGATCTCGGCCGCGCGGCTCTGGTTCCCTTTGGTGTAGCTCAGGACGGCTTTGAGCAACGGTTTCTCGACCTCGCCGATGACGAGTTGATACAGGTCGCCCGGCTTGTGGCCGTTCAACGTCGCGAAGTAGCTGCGCAATGCTTCGTCGGTCAACGTGCTCAGGGTCTTGATCCGAGCACACACCTCGGTCGTCGTGTTGGGGGTCTTTTTTCTGCTTTTTCGCGGGAGCCGTTTCTTGCTTGAAGTCGATTTCACGACGTCCTCCCCTCAGAACGTGCCTTGCGGAAGTGCGGCTGCCATCGATCGCCGGAAACGCTCCGCCGAAGTCAGATTCCCCCGCGAAAGTGACGCCGACCCGGCAGCTGAGCCAGGCGTCCTCCGCAATGCTGACCCCGTCAAAAAAAGCAGCTTGGATTCACCGGCGACGGGGGGTGAATCATACCACGGAAGAAAACGGCGGAGCACTCGGCCGGACAGGAAGAATGGTTCTAAAGGGGCGACCTAGTGCACAAGCGCAAGGCAGCGCACGAGCGCGAGACTGCGTGCAAAGCGCGAAGCTGACTGCAAGCACGAGGGTCGAGTGCAAAGCGCGACAGTGAATGCGAACCGCGAGGCGGAGTGCACCCCGCAAGGCTTGGTGCAAAGCGCAAGGCTTGATGCAAAGCGCAAGGCTTGGTGCAAAGCGCAAGGCCTTGGTGCAAAGCACAACGCTTGATCCAAAGCGCTAGCAAAACACCCGAGCGAAGGCGTTAGAGGAGACGTCAGCGAAAAACGTTGTCCGATGCGCAGCGCAAGGCGTGATTCGGTTGCTCCATGCATACGTCGAGCTCGAACCCGTACGCATCGGGTCCCGGATCCAGGACCTCGATCTCGGCGCGCGCCGTCTTGCCCGCGGGCATGAGCTCGGATGCGAGCTCTTCCCGCCCGAGGTATTCGTCCGGGCGAAACATCCGGCTCGCGACCGACTTCTCCCATCGATCCGTGAGCTGAAGATGAACGTAGGGGAACGGCTCCGCGCGCGGCCCCTTGTTCCGAATTCGCGCCGTGATGCGGAGAGTGCCGCGGCCTTTCGCATTCGGCTCCGCCGTCGCGATCCAATCCACGATCTCGTACTGCGACAGATCCCAACGGGGAATCAGATCGATGCCGATCTTTGCGTAGAGGCTGCGCAGCAATGGACCGATTCCGTCGACGGCGGCGAGGTCCGATCGAAAGTGATTTCCGATCTGCGCGCCGAGGAGCAGAAACGCGCCGAGCGCTGCAAAGAGCCACCCTCGATTCGCCCGCGCCGTGTCCTCGGCGAATGCCGGCCACTCGAGCGACGCGGCGAGCTCTTCGGCCGACGCGCCTTCGGCCGGATCGCCCGCACCGGAGGGCGCCTCGCTCGTGCGGATTTCCGGGCGGCGTGCCTTCGAGGCGCGGCGGGAGTCGCCGCGCGCTGGGGTCGGCGGGCTGAACGTCAAGACTCTTGCGGGCTCGCCCGCCGTCGGCTCGGCGTCAGCTTCCCGCTCGGCCATGAGGCTGCCCGTTTCGATCTGCTCGAGCACCGCGGCGACGCTGTAGTCGTCGAGCACGTCATTGTCGATAGGGCCGGCGCTGTCGGCGACCGCCGCCCCCGCGATCGGCGTCTCGCCAACGGGCGCTTCGGCAACGGCCGTCGCGTCGACCGACACTTCGGCAGCGGGCGTCGCGCCGACCGACAATTCGGCAGCGGGCGTTCCGCGAACGGGCGCTTCGGCAACGGCCGTCGCGTCGACGGGCGCTTCGGCGGCCGGCGTCGCGGGAATCGGCGTCTCGCCCGCCGGCGCGGACTTGCGGTGCGCCTGCGCGGACTTGCGGTGCGCCTGCGCGCCCGGCGCGCGCGAGGGCTTCGCCCCTGCAGCCGACGCCGAGGATTTCGCTGCGGCCGGCGCGGGCGAAGACTTCGCTGCTCGGGCTGCCTTCGGCGCGGGCGGGCGCGCCTGTCGCTTCGGCGCTGCGGCGGCGAGGCCCGCGCTTTTCGCATCCGACGGAGAGACGGTCTCGGGCTCGTTGGTTGCGAGCGACTCGTCGATGAACGAATCGGCTGCGGCGAGCCAATCGTCGTCGAGCCCTTCGTGCGCGTTTGGATCGTCGTCGAGCCCTTCGTCCGCGCTCGGATCGTCGCCAACCGGCGCTTGCTCGTCGCCCCCGAGCTCTCCGTCGGCACCGGAGCTCGGATCGTCTCCGGGACCTTCCCGGAACTCGAGGCTTTCGAGGCCTGCCGAAGGTTCAATCGGACCGATGCTTTCACCGGCGCCGACACCGCGATCGTCATCGAGGCTTTCGACTGCGCGGCGGCTTGCCTCCGCTACGAGGCTTTCGAGAACCCCACGGCCGTCTCGGCCATCGCCGCCTTCACCTTTGCCGTCTCGCGAGCTCCGGAGGTCAGCGCTCGCGTCGGCTGCATGCCGGTCGGCATCGGCGCCCCCTTGCTCCGTCGCCGAACGCTGCTCCCTGAGATCCTTGTAGGCGTCGAAGACGCAGGCGCAGCGCCCGCAGCGAACCTGTCCGCGTGCCTTGCGCAGCGCTTCGGCAGTGATGCGGAATGTCGTCTCGCAATCCGGACAGCGCGTGAACAGCATGGCGTCGAGATGATCTCCGGTGCCGGCCATTCTATAGCTTTATGAATGACGAAATAGGCCTGCGCCTGCCGGGCATGTCAGGCGGCGCGCCGGCGTCCGGCGATCCGGGCCCAGCCTTCGCGCTCCGCGACGTCGAGCTCGTCGAAATCCCGGCCGTAGGCCGCGAGCAGCTCGGCGGCCTGCGTCTCGAGCAGGCCGGAGAGCACGATGCGGCCGCCGGGCCGCACGCGCTCCGTGAGGCTGCGGCGGAGCTCCAGCAGCGGCCTCGCGAGGATGTTGGCGAGCACGAGGTCGACCTTCGCGTCGGGAAGGTCCTCGGGCGCGAGGACCGTGAGGCGCTCGCCGACGCCGTTGAGCTCCGCATTCGCGCGGGCCGCGACCAGCGCCTGCGGATCGTTGTCGACGGCCGAGACGCGCTTCGCGCCGAGCGCGAGCGCGGCGAGACCGAGCACGCCCGAGCCGCAACCGTAGTCGAGCACGTCGGCGTCGGCGGGCGCGTGCGCGTCGAGCCATTCGAGGCAAAGCGCCGTCGTCGGATGCTCGCCCGTGCCGAACGCGAAGCCCATGCGCAGCTTCACGACGGCGCCGGCAGGATCCGGTCCGTAGGACTCCGCGGGCACGAGCCAGAGCCGCCGACCGAAGCGCCGCTGCGGGGCCGAGCGGCGTCCCGCCTCCTGCCAGTTCGCTTCGAGCGGGGCGACCTCGATTCGAGCATCCGGCACCGACGCGGCGAGCAGCGCGCGCGCGGCGTCGAGATCGGGCTCGGCGGCGAAGAGCGCGCTGACGACGACCTCGGGCCAAAGCGGCGTCTCGCCGGGCGCCGGCTCGAGCAGCGGGGAATCTTCGGCGTCGGCGAGATCGATGGACCCTGCGCCCGCGAGCCCGAGCAGCGCCTCGACGCGCGCGACGTCGCTCCTTAAGACGCGCAAGCTCAGTCGGTGCCAGTCCACGGCTCGCTACTTGAGCCCGAGCCGTTTCTCGAGATAGTGGATATCCGTCCCGCCCGTCTTGAAGGCCGCGTGCTGCACGATCTCCTGATGCAGCGCTACGTTGGTGCGAATGCCGTCGATGACGATCTCGTTGAGGGCGGTCGACATGCGTGCGATCGCGGCGGCGCGATCCTCGCCGTGGGCGATGATCTTCGCGATGAGCGAATCGTAGTGGGGCGGAACCGGGTAGCCGCTGTACATGTGGCTGTCGACGCGAATGCCGGGCCCGCCCGGCGGATGCCAGAGCGTGACCGTGCCGGGCGAGGGCATGAACGTGCGCGGATCCTCGGCGTTGATCCGGCACTCGATGGCGTGTCCCCGCCACTCGATGTCGCGCTGCGTGAAAGGCAGCGGCTCGCCGGCCGCGATTCTGAGCTGCGCCTTCACGATGTCGATCCCCGTCACCATCTCGGTCACGGGATGCTCGACCTGCACGCGCGTGTTCATCTCGATGAAGTAGAACTCGCCGTCCTGATAGAGGAACTCGAAGGTCCCCGCGCCGCGATAGCCGATGCGCAGGCACGCGTCCACGCAGACCTTGCCCATGCGCTCGCGTTGCTCGTCCGTGATTCCGATCGCGGGAGCTTCCTCGAGAATCTTCTGATGGCGGCGCTGCATCGAGCAGTCGCGCTCGCCGAGGTGCACGGCGCGGCCTTGGCCGTCCGCCAGCACTTGAAACTCGATATGGCGCGGCCGCTCGAGAAATTTCTCCATGTAGACCTGTTCGTTGCCGAAGGCCGCGCGCGCCTCGTTTTGCGTGATCGAGATCGCGTTGAGGAGCGCGGCTTCGCTGTGCACCACGCGCATGCCGCGCCCGCCGCCGCCGCCGGACGCCTTGATGATGACGGGATACCCAAGATCGCGCGCGAGGCGGAAGTTCTCCTCGCCGTTGTCCTTGAGCGGTCCGTCGGAGCCCGGCACGCAGGGGATTCCCGCGTCCCGCATGGCACGGATCGCCGACACCTTGTCCCCCATGAGGCGGATCGTCTCGGGGCGCGGGCCTACGAAGACGAATCCGCTTTCCTCTACGCGCTCGGCGAAATCGGCGTTCTCCGAAAGAAAGCCGTAGCCGGGATGGATCGCGACGGCGTCGGTGACCTCGGCCGCCGCGATGAGCGACGGCATGTTGAGATAGCTCGCGGGCGAGGGCGGCGGGCCGATGCAGACGGTCTCGTCGGCGAGCAGCACGTGCTTTAGAGCGGTGTCCGCCGTCGAATGCACCGCGACCGTCTTGATGCCGAGCTCGCGGCAAGCGCGATAGACGCGCAAGGCGATCTCGCCGCGATTCGCGATGAGAACCTTCTCGAGCATGACGGATCAGGTTTCGATGACGAACAGCGGCTGACCGAACTCGACCGGATCGCCGTTCTCGACAAGGATGCTGACGACGCGGCCGGAAACGTCAGACTCGATCTGATTCATCATCTTCATGGCTTCGATGATGCAGAGCGTGTCGCCGGCGGCGACCTGGCTTCCGATCTCGACGAACGGCTTAGCCCCGGGGCTCGGGCCCGAGTAGAACGTGCCGACCATCGGCGACGTGATCCTGTGGCCTTGCGGGGCCGGCTCCGGCGGGGGTTGAGCGGCAGGCTCCGGGGCCGCGTGCAGCGGGGGCTGGGCGGGCGGCGCGATCGAGTGCGGCGGCGCGAAGGTCATGACGCCCGAATGCGGATAACGGCTGATGCGCACCGACTCTTCGCCTTCCGAGATCTCGATCTCCGCGATCCCGGACTCCTCGAGGAGCTCGATGAGCTTCTTGACCTTGCGAATGTCCACCTATTTCCCCCCTCCCCCCAGGTACCGGTCCGCCGCCTGGAGCGCGAGCTCGTAGCTCGCGACGCCGAAGCCCGCGATGGTGCCTATCGCGACGTCCGAGAAGTAAGAGCGGCGCCGGAACTCCTCCCGCGCGGCGACATTCGTGAGGTGCAGCTCGATGAACGGGATGGCCACGCCGAGGAGCGCATCACGCAGCGCGACGCTCGTGTGCGTGAACGCGGCGGGATTCAGCAGAATGAGGTCGATCCGCTCGTCCCGAGCCGCGTGGATGCGGCGAATCAGCTCGTGCTCGGCGTCGCTTTGGAAGGCGGCGAGCGTATGACCCATGCCCCTCGCGAGCGCGGCGAGGTCGCGCTCGATCTCCGCGAGCGTCGTGCGCCCGTAGATCTCCGGCTCTCGCGTGCCGAGCAGTCCGAGGTTCGGTCCGTTTAGCAGAAGCAGCCGCGCCATGGTCAGACGTCGCCAAAAGAGGCCTAAGTCTACCCGGTTTGCGGGAAGATGGCGGCATGTTTTTGCAAGTTAGCGCGAACGCCGTCACAAGGAAGGCGGCGAGGATCGGTGCGGGGTCGGCGGTTCTGGAAAGCGGCGCAGGGGGGGGCCGCGCGGCTATTGAGGGAATCGCGGAGCGGCCTTGCGGCGCCTCGAGAGGATCACATGCGTTGAGCGAGGCGCTGTCTCGCGGTCGCGACGTCGATGCGCTTTTCCCCGAGATCCTTGAGCACGGCCACCAAGTTCTCGATGTGCTCGGGATGAAGCTGTCCGGTATGCACGCCGAGGAGATGCCCCGAGGCATCGGCGAAGACCGTGAACGGCAGAGCGAAGAAATCGACTCCGAAGCTGCTCGCGGCGCTCATGGCCTCCGATTCGCCCATGAGGATGGGGTAGTTGAATTTCATCCCGTCCGCATACTTCAGCACGTCGTCGCGCTTGTCTACGGCGATGCCGACGACCGTGAGCCACGGGTTCTGCTCCTGTACCGTCTTCAGCATCGGGATCTCTTCCCGGCACGGGACGCACCACGTGGCCCAGAAATTGATGACGAGCGGCTTGCCCGCCAGCGTCTTGATGGACTGAGGCGAGCCTTCGAGGTTCTGGAGCGTGAAATCGGGCAGCGTGTCCGCGAGACCTGCGGACGTCGTGCCCTCTTCGGCGGGCGGCGCTTCGTGAATCGCGAGCCGGTAGCTCAGATAGCCCGCAACGGCAGCCGCGCTCAGCACTGCCGTGACGACCGCCGGTCTCATCGCTCGCCTCATGGTTTCGCTATGGTGCCGCGTTTGCCCGTGCAGGGAAAGGCCGGGGCGGCACGCAGGGCTCCGCGTGCCGGCGCCCTAAAGGGCCGCTAGGCTGCGCACGTGCTCGGCGAACTTCTCGGGCGCGACGTAGCCGACGAGCCGATAGCGATCCTGCTGAACGCCGTGGGCGTCGAAAAAGGCCATGGTCGGCGGGCCGAAGCTGTTGAAGTACTTGAGGAGCGCCTTGTCGTCGTCGTCGTTGGCCGTGACGTCGGCCCGGAGCAGCGTGAACCCGGCGAGCGCCGCGGCGACGTCTGCGTCGGGAAACGTGTACTCCTCCATCTCCTTGCAGGAGACGCACCAATCGGCCGTGAAATCGACGAGCACGGGCCGGCCCGATTCACGTGCCGCGGCGAGCGCGGCTTCGAGCTGCGGGACGGAATCGATGGCTTGGAACGCCGGCTCCTCCGCGCGAGCGGCCGCGACGGTGGCTCCGCCTCCGATCGCGCCGCGCGGGATCGGCTGGAGCGGGCTCGTCCCCCCGAGCGTCGCGCCGATCAGCATGAGCGCGCCGTAAAGGCAAGCGAGCACGCCGAGCCCCTTCGCCAGCCGTCGGACCCCCCCGGGCGATTGCGGCAAGGGCTCGAACGCGCCGAGAAAGACGCCGGTCAGAAACACGAGCAGAGACCAGAGCACGAGCGCGATGCCGCCCGGGATCACGCGCTGCAGCATCCAGATCGCGAGACCGAGCAGCATCACGCCGAACGCGGCCTTGACCGTGTTCATCCATGCGCCGACCTTCGGCAGCAGCGTTCCGGCGGACGCGCCGACGAGCAGCAGCGGCGAGCCCATGCCGAGGCTCAGGGCGAAGAGCGCGGCGGCGCCGCGCGCGACGTCGCCCTGCTGGCCGATCAGCGCAAGCGCCGCGACGAGCGCCGGCGCGACGCAGGTCGTCACGATGAGCGCCGAGAGCGCGCCCATGACGCCGGTGCCGATGAAACTGCCCGCTCGCTGCCGATTCGCAAGCGACGCGACCCGCGTCTGAATCGCGGCGGGTACCTGCAGGTTGAAGAGACCGAACATCGACAACCCGAGCAGCACGAACACGCCGGCGAAAAGCGCAATGATCCACGGCTTCTGAAATACGGCTTGGATCTGCTGGCCGACGAGCGCCGCGAGCGCGCCCGCCACGGTATACGTCACTGCCATGCCCATGACGTAGGAGAAAGAGAGCGCGAAGCCGCGTTTCGCGGAGAGGTCGCCCTGGCCCGCGATGATGCTCGAGACGATCGGGACCATCGGCAGCACGCACGGCGTGAACGCGAGCCCGAGACCGGCGACGTAGAACAAGCCGAGCATGACGAGCCAGGAGCCGCTGATCGCGCGGGCGATGAGCCGGTCCTGCTCCGAGAGCGGCCCCGCCGAGCTCGCGGCCGCGCCGCCGGCGCCCGTCGCCGAGCCGGCCGACGCGGCGCCCGACGAGCCGGCCGCAAACGAGTCGGCCGCAAACGAGTCGGCCGCCGGCACGGTCATGGCCATCGTTTGCTCGGAGGGCGGATAACAGAGGCTGCCGTCCTTGCATCCTTGATAGGCGCCGCGGATCGTCACGGGGATCTCGCCGGCCGACGCGCGCGCAAACGGCACCTTGACCTCGACGTAGTCGCGGAAGATGCGCACGTCGCCGAAGCTTTCGTCCGAGAACACCTGACCGGCCGGCATGCTCGGCGGGCCGAGCTCGATGTCGCCGTCGGCCTCGACGCGGAGCTTGTCGCGATAGAGGTAGTACCCCGGCTGGATTTGCCAGCCGACCGTGAGCTCGTTCGCCGCGTCGAAGCGCGCATTCATGACGAACGCTTCTTCCTGCGGCAGGGCCGGCGCGGACGCGCCGGGCAGAAACGGCGACGCCGTGCCCGGGCCGGCCGGCGCGCCGCGAGGCTCGATCGGTGTCTGTCGCGGCGCCGCGGAGCTCAAGGGGGCCGCCGGAGGAAGCTCGACCTCGCGCGTCCAGGTCTGCGGCGGGTAGCAGAGCCCGACGTCCGCGCAGCCTTGGAGCCGCACCTCGAGCGCGAGCTTCGCGGCGCTCCCGGCGCTGCCCGCGGCGCGCGTATAGGGAATCGCGATCTCGAACGCGCCGCGGTAGATCTCCTGCTTGCCGAAGTACTGGTCCTCGTGCGTCTGCCCGCGCGGATAGACGGGCTCGCCGAGGCTGATGCCCTCCGTCTTGCTCGCGAAGCCGAAGCGGTTTCGATAGAGGTAGTAGCCGTCGAGGAGATCGAATTTGACGAGGAGGCGCGTCCCCTCGGCCTCGACGCGATACGGATACGCCTTCTCGGGCCGCACGACGTCCTGGGCCGCGGCCCCGGCCGCCGCAGCGAGCAGCGCGAGCGCCGCCCAGAACGAAAGCCAATGCCGCGCGCGATTCGCCGTCATGATTGCTCCGATCGGACCGATGCGCCGATCCAGTCGAGGTAAGCGAGAGATCCTGCACCGACTCGGACCGCGATGATCTCGGGGAGTTCGTACGTCGAGTGATCGCGAATGGCCTGCTCGAGGGCGCCGTACTTCTGCTCGGTCGTCTTGATGAGCAGCAGACTCTCCGTCGCGCGCTCGACCCGGCCCTGCCAGCGGTAGGTCGACGCGACGGCGTCGATCCGGTTCACGCAGGCCGCGAGCCGGTCGGCGACGAGCAAGTCGGCGAGCTTCTCCGCCTCCGCCGGATTCGCACAAGTCGTCAACACGAGGACGGCCTCCGAGCTCACTCTTCCCTCGCCAACAGCGGGTCGCGCGGCCTCATCCGCGACGTCCTGAATCCCATCAGAATAGCCTCCCGGCCCGGGCGGTGTCATGACGCGTCCCACATCCACTTGAAATCGCGCCGGCCGGCACTATGATTAGCACTCGGTTTGATCGAGTGCCAATATCCAACTCGATCGATTAATCATTTTTCTTATAGATCAAATCCTTGGAAAAGGGAGACCTTCTATGAAGCTTCGTCCACTACATGACCGCGTCGTCATCCGGCGCACCGAGGAAGAAAGGACCTCTCCGGGCGGCATCGTGATTCCCGACACGGCGGCCGAGAAGCCGATTCGCGGCGAGGTCATCGCCGTGGGTCAGGGGAAGCTGCTCGACAACGGCGAAATTCACGCCTTGGAGCTCAAGAAGGGCGACAAGGTTCTGTTCGGCAAATACTCGGGCACCGAGGTCAAGGTCGAGGGCGAGGAGCTCCTGGTCATGCGCGAAGACGACGTCATGGCCGTCATCGAGGGCTAGACCTCGCTTCTTAAAGTCACGATTCAAGCTTAGGCAGGGAGACAATCACAGATGGCAACCCCGAAAGAAGTCCGCTTCGCCGACGAGGCGCGTCAGCGCATGTTGCGCGGCGTCAACGTCCTCGCGAACGCGGTGAAGGTGACGCTCGGCCCCAAGGGCCGCAACGTCGTGCTCGAGAAGAGCTTCGGCGCTCCGACGGTGACCAAGGACGGCGTGTCCGTCGCGAAGGAGGTCGAGCTCGAGGACAAGTTCGAGAACATGGGCGTGCAGATGGTCAAGGAAGTCGCCTCGCAGACGTCCGACGCGGCGGGCGACGGCACGACGACCGCGACCGTGCTCGCTCAAGCCGTGCTGCGTGAAGGCCTCAAGGCCGTAGCCGCCGGCTTCAATCCGATGGACCTCAAGCGCGGCATCGACAAGGCGACCGTGGCGTTGACCGAGCAGCTCAAGAAGCTCTCGAAGCCGTGCGAGGACGACAAGTCGATCGCCCAGGTCGGCACGATCTCGGCGAACTCCGACGAGGAGATCGGCAAGATCATAGCCGAGGCCATGGGCAAGGTCGGCAAGGAAGGCGTGATCACGGTCGAGGAAGGCTCCGGGCTCGAGAACGAGCTCGAGGTCGTCGAAGGCATGCAGTTCGACCGCGGCTACCTCTCGCCGTACTTCATCAACAACGCTCAGAGCCAGTCGGCCGAGCTCGAGAATCCGTACATTCTCATTCACGACAAGAAGATCTCGGGCATCCGCGATCTCTTGCCGCTGCTCGAGAGCATCGCGAAGGCCGGCCGGCCGCTGCTCATCATCGCGGAGGACGTCGAGGGCGAGGCGCTCGCGACGCTCGTCGTCAACAACATCCGCGGCATCGTCAAGGTCGCGGCGGTCAAGGCGCCGGGCTTCGGCGATCGGCGTAAGGCCATGCTGCAGGACATCGCGATCCTGACGGGCGGCCAGGTCATCTCCGAGGAAGTCGGTCTCTCGCTCGAGAAGGCGAGCCTCGAGGACCTCGGCGAGGCCAAGAAGGTCCAGGTGACGAAGGAGAACACGACGATCATCGACGGCGCAGGCCGTCCCGAGGACATCAAGGGCCGCGTCGAGCAGATCAACAAGGAGATCGAGGAGTCGACCTCCGACTACGATCGCGAGAAGCTCCAGGAGCGCGTCGCGAAGCTCGCCGGCGGCGTTGCCGTGATCAAGGTCGGCGCCGCGACCGAGGTCGAGATGAAGGAGAAGAAGGCCCGCGTCGAGGACGCGCTGCACGCGACGCGCGCGGCCGTCGAGGAAGGCGTCGTGCCGGGCGGCGGCGTTGCGCTGATCCGGGCGCTCAAGGGCATCGAAAGCCTCAAGGGCGCGAACGACGATCAGAACGTCGGCGTCAACATCCTGCGCCGCGCCGTCGAGGAGCCCCTGCGCCAGATCGTCGCGAACGCGGGCTCCGACCCCGCGGTCGTGCTGAACGCGGTGCAGGCCGGCAAGGGCAACTACGGCTACAACGCGGCCACGGGCGAGTACGGCGATATGGTCGAGTTCGGCATCATCGATCCGACCAAGGTCACGCGTCTCGCGCTGCAGAACGCGACGTCCGTCGCGGGCCTGCTGCTTACGACCGAGGCCATGATCGCCGAGGCCCCGAAGGACGAGAAGGAGCATCCGATGCCGAGCCCCGACATGGGCGGCATGATGTAACTTCCGCGCCTTTGCTGTCGCACGAAAGCCCCGCCTCGGCGGGGCTTTCTTTTGGGCGCTGCGTCGCGAGCGGCAAAAAAGTCGGCTCTGACCCCATTTTCTATCGGGCGGGCGAAAAAATCGGCTCCGACCCCGTTTTCCAGCGAGCCGCTTTTGCGCGTGCGCGAGCCGCCTTGCTAAAGTCGGAGCGATCGCCTTTCCCGATGCCCTTCCGAGTCGCGCGATGAATCTCGCTCCGCCCGATGACCTTCCCGACGTGCTGCGCGGGCGCTTCGAGCGCGTGGCCGCGCGCCTCGGCGAGATCCGGGCCGACTTGCGGGCACCGCTCGGCGAGGGCGCGGCGCGAGTCGCCGTCGTCAGCGACTTCGTGCTCGCGGTCCTCGAAAAGCACGCGGAAGCGCTCGCGGCACGCCTCGCCGACCCTTCCCCGCTCGCGCCGTCGGCCGTCCGGGCCGCAGCCGACCTCGAAGGGGCGTCGGAGGCCGAGGCCATGGCCGCGCTTCGTCGGATCCGTCAAGTCGAGACCGCACGCATCGCGTGGCGGGATCTATGCGGCGCAGCGGCTTTCCGGCGGAGCCTCGAGGATCTCTCGGCGCTCGCCGACGGCCTCATCGAGCTCGCCCTCGCGGCTGCGACGCGGCAGCTCGCGCCGCGCTTCGGCGTGCCGACCGACTCCGCGGGACGCGAAGCGCCCATGCTCGTGCTCGCGATGGGCAAGCTCGGCGGCCGCGAGCTCAATTTCTCGTCCGACGTCGACCTCGTCTTCCTGCATCCCGACGGCGCCGCGCTCGAGGGACGCGACGCCGAGGAGACGCAGGACTACTTTCGCCGTCTCGCCCAGCTCACGATTCGCCTGCTCGATCAGTCGACCGCGGACGGCTTCGCGCTGCGCGTCGACACGCGGCTTCGCCCGTTCGGCAAGAGCGGTCCGCTCGTGGTCGGCCTCGCCGCATTCGAGGCGTATCTGCTCCAGCACGCGCGCGATTGGGAGCGCTACGCCTATGTAAAGGCGCGTCTCGTCAACGCGCCCGAGCACGAGAGCGCGATCTTCGACGAGATCCTGACGCCCTACGTCTATCGCCGCTATCTCGACTACGGGGTCTTCGACGCGCTGCGCGACATGAAGCGGCTCATCAGCCGCGAGGTCGAGCGCAAGGAGATGGCCGACAACATCAAGCTCGGTCCGGGCGGCATCCGCGAGATCGAGTTCATCGTGCAGGCGTTTCAGCTCGTGCGCGGAGGCCGCGATGCGCGGCTCCGCACACCGTCGCTGCTCGATGCGCTGCCGCGCCTCGCCGAGCAGCGCGCGCTCGGGCACGACGCGGCCGCCGCGCTCGCGGCCGCCTACGAGCACTTGCGTACCGTCGAGAACCGCCTCCAGGCAATGGACGACCGCCAGACTCACACGCTGCCGTCCGATCCCGAGCACCGGGCGCGGCTCGCGTATGCGCTCGGGGCCGACGGCTGGGACCGCTTCGCCGCGGACCTCGCTTCGCATCGGCGGGCCGTCGAGACCGAGTTCGAGCGCATCGCCTGGGAGCCGCGGGCCGGCCTCGGCGAGCGCGAAGGCGATGCCGAGCTCCGGGCGGCATGGGAATCCGGCAACGTCGCGGAGCTGCTCGAGCCGACCCCGCTCGCCGGCGACGAGCGGGTCGCGGCGCTGCTCGGCGAGCTCCGGGGCGGCAACCTTTACCGCCGCATGGACGAGACGAGCAGGCAGCGCCTGGCCGCCGTCGTGATCCGCACGGTTCCGCTGCTCGCCCGGCACGCCGGCGCGGCCGCGACGCTCGAGCGCGTCCTCAAGGTCTTCCAGTCGGTGTGCCGGCGCAGCGCCTACCTCTCCTTGCTTCAACAGAACCCGGCCGCGCTCGAGCGGCTCGTCGCGCTCGCGAGCGGCAGCGCGCTCGTCGCGAGGCAGATCGCCGAGCATCCGCTGCTGCTCGACGAGCTGCTCGACGAGCGCTTGCTCGAGGCGCCGCCGACGCGCGCCGAGCTCGAAGCGATGCTCGACCGTCAGGTCGCCCATGCCGATCCCGCAGACGTCGAATCGCTGCTCGAGGCGATGCGGCAGTTCCAGCGCGCCGCCGTGTTCCGCGTCGCGATCGCAGACAAGCTCGGCCACTTGCCGATCATGAGGGTCAGCGATCGGCTCACGGACATCGCGGAGCTCGTGCTCGGTCTCGCGCTCGAGACGGCTTGGGCCGAGATGGTCGCGAAGCACGGCAAGCCCATGTACGGCGAGCCGCCGGCCCGTGCGGAGGCCGGCTTCGCCGTGATCGGCTACGGCAAGCTCGGCGGGCTCGAGCTCGGTTACGGCTCGGACCTCGATCTCGTGTTCCTGCACGACTCGTCGGGCGCGAGGCAGGAGACCGACGGGGAGCCGCCGCTCGACAATACCCGCTTCTTTTCGCGGCTCGTCCAGCGGCTCATTCACTTCCTCACGATCCAGACGAGCTCCGGCAAGCTCTACGAGGTCGACACGCGCCTGCGGCCGAGCGGCAGCGCCGGCCTCATCGTGTCGAGCCTCGACAATTTCCACCGCTATCAGCGCCACGAGGCGTGGGTCTGGGAGCATCAGGCGCTGCTCCGAAGCCGCTCGCTCGCGGGCGCGGCGCGCGTGCGTGCGGCCTTCGAGCGCGAGCGCCGCGACGTGCTCGTGAACCACGTCGCGCGAGATCGCCTCAAGGACGAGATCGCCAAGATGCGCTCCCGGATGCGCGCCGAGCTCGCGCTCGGCGGCCGCGACGCCTTCGACCTCAAGCAGGATCCGGGCGGCATCGCGGACATCGAGTTCCTCGTCGACTACTGGGTGCTCGCGCACGCGCGCGAGCATCCGGAGCTCGTCGACTTTCCCGACAACATGCGCCAGCTCGACGGCCTCGCCGAGGCTCGCCTCGTGTCCGCGGAGCGCTGCAAGCGTCTCCAGGATATTTATCTGACCCTGCGCCGGCGCATTCACGAGCTCGCGCTCGACGAGAAGTCCCGGATCGTCCCGGCCGACGAGCTCGTCGAGGAGCGGAAGTACGTGACGGCCGTTTGGGACGAGGTTTTCGGCTGAGCTTCGCGCCCGGCTGCGGCCCGCCGGGTATAATCGCGGCTCTCGAAATGACCGGAGATCGAAGCCGTGCGCGAACGCCGGGGCACAGTGAATCAGAACCTCCAGGTCGCGAACGCGGAGCGGGTCTATACCGTGACCGCCGACGACCTTCCGCTTCATTGCCCGCTGCCCGAGATGTATTTGTGGAACTCGCATCCGAAGGTGTATCTCCCGATCGAAGCGACGGGCGAGGCCAAGTGTCCTTATTGCAGCGCGAGCTACCGGCTCGTCGCGAGCCGCGACGCGGGTTGAGCTCGGCGGCCGCAGCGGAGGCTGCACCGTGATCGTCGTGACCGGCGGGGCGGGCTTCGTCGGCAGCAATATCGTCCGGGCTCTCACGGAGCGCGGAGAGCGCGACGTCGTCGTCGTCGACGATCTGACCGACGGACGGAAGTTCGCGAACCTCGTCGGAAGCTCCGTCGCGGACTACTGGGACAAGGACGAGATGCTCGGCCGGCTCCGCGCTCGCGGCGCTCCGCGGCCGGCCGCCGTCTTTCACGAAGGCGCGTGCGCCGTCACGACCGAGTGGGACGGCCGCTACATGATGGCCACCAATTACCGCTACTCGGTCGATCTGCTCGAGTACTGCCTCGCGGAGCGCGTGCCGCTGATCTACGCCTCGTCGGCCGCCGTCTACGGGCGAAGCAGCCGATGCGTCGAGAGCGACCGCGGCGCCGAGAGACCGCTCAACGTCTACGGCTACTCGAAGCTGCTCTTCGACGACTACGTGCGGCGCCGCCTGCCGCTCGCCGAGTCGCAGGTCGCGGGCCTGCGCTATTTCAACGTCTACGGTCCGCGCGAGGCGCACAAGGGGCCGATGGCGAGCGTCGCGTATCAGCTGCACGGCCAAGCGCTTCACGAAGGCGAGGTTCGCCTCTTCGGGGGGTCGGACGGCTACGGGCCGGGCGAGCAGCGCCGCGATTTCATTCACGTCGCCGACGTCGCGGCCGTGAATCTGTGGCTGCTCGATCATCCCGACGTCAGCGGCATCTTCAACGTCGGCACGGGCCGCAGCGCCTCGTTCAACGAGCTCGCAAGCGCCGTTCTGCGCTGGCACGGCCGCGGCGCGATCCGCTACATCCCGTTTCCCGCCGGGCTCGAAGGGCGCTACCAGAGCTTCACGGAGGCCGACATCGGCGCGCTGCGGCGCGCGGGCTACGACGGCGCGTTCATGGACGTCGACACGGGGGTCGCGGCCTACCTCGACGCGCTCGGCCGCGAGGCGTGAGCGCCGAGCGGAAGGTTCTCGTCGTCGGTCCTTCCTGGGTCGGCGACATGGTCATGGCGCAGGCCTTGTACAAGCTGCTCGCGCGGCGCGGCGCCG
>DASTSM010000252.1:0-4922 GCA_035760685.1 Gammaproteobacteria bacterium
ACCACTCGCCCGGCACGTTGCCGCTCGGCACGGGCCGCTCCTCGATGGGCCAGATCGGCTCGCCCGTCTCGCGGTTCAGCACGAACAAGAGGCCCTGCTTCGTCGGCTGCGCGAGCGCCTTGACCGTGCGCCCGTCCTTGACGGCGTCGACGAGCACGGGCGCCGTCGGGATGTCGTAGTCCCAGAGCCCGTGATGCACGAGCTGGTAATGCCAGCGGCGCTCGCCCGTGTGCAGGTCCACGGCGACGACGCTCTCGCCGAAGAGGTTCGGACCGGGCCTTAAGCCCCCGTACATGTCGCCGTACGGCGATTCGACGGGCAGGTACGCGAGGCCGAGATCGACGTCCGCCGAGATCGTGGCCCAGACGCCCGCGTTGCCGCCCGCGACGTCGGCCGATCCGTCGAGCCAGGTGTCGTATCCGAACTCGCCCTTGCGCGGCACCGTGTGGAACGTCCAGAGCAGCTTGCCCGTGCGCGCGTCGAAGCCGCGGATGTAGCCCTTGATGTTCGACTTCTGATTCGGCGGCGCGAGCGGCGTGTGCGCGGCGGGGACGATCACGACGTCGCCGGCGACTGTGGGCGGCGAATGCGTGCCGATTTGCGGCGGCGACGTGAACTCCTGGTCGAGCGTGTCGAGCAGGTCGACGATGCCGTCCTTGCCGAAGCTCGGCACGGGCCGGCCCGTGTGCGCGTCGAGCGCGATGAGCCGATAGCCCGGCGTGATGTAGAGGATCCGCTCGTCGTCGCCGTCGCGCCAATACGCAAGCCCGCGGCCCGAGAGCTTGCGCACGGCCTGCTCGCCGCGCTCGCCCTCGTCGAGCCCGTAGATCCAGAGCTGCTCGCCCGTGGCGGCGTCGAGCGCAGTGACGGCGCGCCGCGTGCCGCCCGTCGTGTAGAGCTTGCCGCCGACCATGAGCGGCGTGCTCTGAAAGCGGTATTCGGGTTTGGGACCCATGTTGGCCGTGCTGAACCGCCACGCGACCTCGAGCGAGCCGAAGTTGCCGGCGTCGATCTGATCGAGCGGGGCGTAGCGCGTGTGGCCGAGGTCGCCGCCGTAGGTCGGCCACTCGCCGTTGCGGGTGCCGGTTTGCGCGAGCGCGGCGCCGCATGCGAAGAGGCAGGAGAAGGCGAGCGCTGCGCGTGTTGTTCTCGTCATTGTCGTCTCCCCTTGCGCCGACGCCGAGTCACAACCGATGAATGTCCCGGTTCCGCGTCTCGGGCAGAAAGAACGCGAGCGCGACGATGCCGATCGCGCAAACCACGACGGGATACCAGAGCCCGATGTAGATGTCGCCCGACGCCGCGACCATCGCGAACGCGATCGCGGGCAGGAATCCGCCGAACCAGCCCGAGCCGATGTGGTACGGCAGCGAGAGCGCCGAGTAGCGGATGCGCGTCGGGAACACCTCGATCGCCATCGCGGCCATGGGCGCGTAGACCATGACGGCGAAGAGCACGAGCAGGAACACGATCGCGGTCACGAGCGGGACGTTGACGCGCGCGGGATCTGCCGACGCGGGATATCCCGCCGCGCCGAGCGCATCCGTCAGCCGCTTCTCGAACGCGGCGCGCGCCGACGCGACGTCGGCCTCGGCCAACCCCCGGCCCTCGACGCTCTCGACCGTGCGGTCGCCGATCCGCACGACGGCGGTCGCGCCCGCCGCGGCCGCTTCGTTCTCGTAGGAGACGCCGAGCCGCGCGAGCGTGCTCTTCGCGATGTCGCAGGAAGACACGAAGCTCGCGCGTCCAACCGGATCGAACTGCACCGCGCATTGAGTCGGATCCGCCGCGACGATCACGGGGGCCGCCGCCTGCGCCGCGGCCACGGCCGGGTTCGCGGCGTGCGTCAGCGCGTGGAACAGCGGAAAGGGCGCGAGCGTCGAGAGCACCGTGCCCGCCAGGATCACGGTCTTGCGCCCGATCTTGTCCGACAGCCAGCTGAAGAGCACGTAGAGCAGCACGCTCGACGCCGTGACGACCATCATGACGAAGGTCACGGTCGCGCCGTCGACCTTGAGGATCTGCGTCAGGAAGAATTGCGTGTAGAAGTGGGCCGTGTAGAACGAGACGCCTTGCACGGCCATGAGCCCGAGCAGCACCGCAAGCACGCTCTTGAGATTGCGCCACTCGAGAAAGGCCTCCTTGAGCGGCGCCTTCGAGCGCGTGCCCTCCTCGACCATCTTGCGGAACATCGGCGACTCTTCGAGCGTGAGCCTGATCCAGAGCGACATGACGAGAAGCACGATCGAGATCAGGAACGGAATGCGCCAGCCCCACGCCTCGAACGCGGTCTCGCCGACGGCGCTTCGCGTCAGGAAGATCACGAGAAACGACATGAAGAGCGCGAAGCCCGCGGCCGTCTGGATCCAGCCGACGTAGAGGCCGCGCTCGCCGCGCGGCGAGTGCTCGGCCGTGTACACGACGGCGCCGCCGTACTCGCCGCCGTAGGCGAGACCCTGCACGAGACGCAGCGCGATCAGCAGCACGGGCGCGAGCATGCCGGCCGTCGCGTACGTCGGCAGCAGCCCCATCCCGAACGTCGCGAGACCCATGAGCGTGATCGTGATGATGAAGGTTTTCTTGCGCCCGGTCCGGTCGCCCATGCGCCCGAAGAAGAGCGCGCCGAGCGGCCGCACGGCGAAGCCCGCCGCGAACGTGAGCAGCGCGAAGATGAAAGCCGCGGTCTCGTTGACGCCGGCGTAGAACTGCCGCGAGATCAGCGGCGCGAGCGAGCCGAACAGGATGAAGTCGTAGGCTTCGAAGACCGTGCCCGCCGAGGTCCCGAGCACGATGCGGCGCAGCTTGCGGGCTTCGCCGCGGCTCTCGTCGAGGACCTCCGTGATCGCCGGCGTTGCCATGGAGTCAGGGCTCGCCGCCGCTCGGCCCGCGCGTGTCCTGCGCAGCGCCGCTCGGTCCGCGCGCGTCTTGCCCAGCGCCGCTCCGCTCGCGCCCGTCGTGCCCGGCGCCGCTCGGCCCGCGCCCGTCCTGCCCGGCGCCGCCGGGCTCGACGACGACGCGGTTCGCGCGCTCCCAGCGCTGCACGATCGCGGAGTTGTCCGCGGCCGGGCCGAGCTCGTCGCGCCCTTCGGCCCAGAGCCGGCGCACGAGGTCAATCACGGGCGTCGACGCCTCGAGCGCGCTCGAGAGGTCGCCCGCGATGCCGACGTCCTTCGCGAGCAGGCCGAGCGCGAAGCCCGAGGCGAAGCGCCGCGTCAGGACATGCTGCGGAAACGTCATGTCCGTGTGGAAGTTTCGGCCCGTCGACACGTTGAGCACCTCCGCCATGACGGCCGGATCGAGGCCGAACCGCTTGCCGACGATGAGCGCTTCCGCAGTGACCGTGAACGCAGCCGCGGCTACGACGTTATTGAGGGCCTTCATCGCATGGCCGCAGCCGAGCGAGCCGACGCGGATCAGGCGCTCGCCGAGCGCCTCGAGCACGGGCCGCGCCTTCTCGACCGCGGCCTCGTCATCGGCGCCGATCATGATCGTGAGCGTTCCGGCCTCGGCGCGCGCGACGAGCCCCGAGACCGGCGCATCGACGAGCGAGACGCCGCGCGCCGCGAGAGCACCGCCGAGATCGCGAGTGCCGAGCGGATCGGAGGAGCTCATGTCTATGAGCACGGCGCCGCTCGCGAGCGTCGACGCGAGCCCGCCCGAGCCGGTCACGACGTCGCGCACGTCGCGTCCCGAGGGCAGCATCGTGACGACGAGGTCCGCCCCGCGCCCGAGCGCCTCGAGGCTCGCCGCCGCCGTGCCGCCCGCTTCGGCCGCGAACCGCGCGGCGCGTCCCGGCGACGCATCGTGGACGCGCACGTCGAAGCCCGCGGCGACGAGATTGCGCGCCATGGGCCAGCCCATGTTGCCGATGCCGACGAAGCCCACTCGAAGCGACCGGCTCATTCTTCGCTCCGCGCCCGCCGGTCAGGACCGCGAAGCCGTCGCCGGCTTCGGGCGCTCGACGCTTCCGAAGCGCGCATCGCGCTCAGATGCCATCGAGATCGATTCCCTGCTCGGCCAGCGACTCCGCGGCGTTGTGGAAGGCGTCGACGCCGAGCGGCACGCCCGCGTAAACCATCGTGTGCAGCAGGATCTCGCGAATCTCGAGCGGCGTGACGCCGTTCGCGAGCGCGCCCTTCACGTGGACCCGAAGCTCCTTCGAGCGTCCCAGCGCGCAAAGCACGCCGAGCGTGACCATGCTTCGCTCGCGGCGGCCCAGCCCTTCTCGCGACCACGTCTCGCCGAAGCAGTACTGGCTGACCACGCTCTGCATCGGCTCGGTGAACCGGTTGGCCTGCTCGATCTGCCGGTCGGTGAATTCCTTGCCGAACATTTCTCGCCGGATGGCGACGCCCTTCCGGCGCGCGTCTTCGTCCACGGTTCCCCCTCGTCGTTGTTCGTATCGGTCGGCCCGGCCGACCGCGGAGAGCCGCCCCGCCGCAGCGCCGCCGTGCCGCGCTCACGACGGGCATCGAAAAGCGCCGCGAGCCTCCGCTCCGCGAGAGTATCGGGTCCGCCCGAGCATTTCCATCGTGGCCGCCGCCGGCAGCCGCCCGTCGGCGGCGGGTAGCCGTGCGTCGGCGGCGGGTGGCCGCGCGTCGGCGGCGCGCCGGCCGCGCTTCGGCGGCGTTTCGACGGCGCTTCCATCGCGCGTAAACCGTCCTTGGCGGCGGCGGCCGAGCCCGAGGTGCCGGCTGCCATACTTCATCATGATTGGGCCGGGCGCCGCCCTGCTCGGCCCGTCGCGCGGCCGCAGGCGATGGCGAAATGGGTGCGTCCTACCGAAGCGGAGACGCACGTGCTCACTCGAATCGCGTTCGTCGGTCTGACTTGTCTCGCCTTCTCGGCCGCCACCGGCGGCGCGCTAGCCGCGGACCGCGCCGGCGCGGTCCGGCCGATCGACGCGCGCGCCGACCGTGCGC
>DASTSM010000253.1:0-21848 GCA_035760685.1 Gammaproteobacteria bacterium
CCGTCCCGCACGATGCGCGCGGCGGCACGGTGCACGGTCGCGACGGCTTCCTCGACGCCGTCGAGCAGCAGGCTCGCCTGCCCGCCCGTCATCGCGAGATAGATCTCGGCGAGGATCTGCGCATCGAGCAGCGCGCCGTGCAGCTCGCGCTTCGAATTGTCGACGCCGTAGCGCTTCGCGAGCGCGTCGAGGCTGTTGCGTTGGCCGGGGTGCATGCGGCGCGCGAGCGCGAGCGTATCGAGCACCTCGCAGCAATCGCGGATCTCGGCCGACGAGTCGAGCCGGCGCAGCTCCTGATTGATGAACTCGACGTCGAAGTCGGCGTTGTGAATCACGAGCTCGGCGCCGCGCACGAACTCGAGGAACTCGTCGGCGACGTCGCGAAAGCGCGGCTGCGTCGCGAGGAAGTCGTCGTCGATGCCGTGCACCTCGAGCGCGCCCAAATCGACGGCGCGCTCGGGATTCAAGTACCGATGGAACGTGCGCTTCGTCGGCCGCCGATTCACGAGCTCGACGCCGCCGATTTCGATGATGCGATGCCCCGCGCTCGCCTCGAGACCCGTCGTTTCCGTATCGAGTACGACCTGTCTCATCGATGCTCGGCGTGTGTCATCGCTGGCGGCGGCTCTCGGCTGAAGAACGAGGCGCGAAGATTCGCCATCGACGACGGCAGGCGCCCCACCCGGCCGCTATCTTGCCGCAGGTAGTTCGAAAAGATAACCCCCTCGTCGAGTCGGGTCAGAAAATTGGGGTCAGACCCCAATTTCGCTAGCGATGGTCGATGCGGGCGTGCAGCAGCGCGCGCTCGAGTCCTTCGTTCGCGAGGCGATCCGCGCGCTCGTTCTCGGGATGTCCCGCGTGGCCGCGCACCCAGTGCCACGTGACGTCGTGCCGATTCGTGAGCTCCGCGAGCTCGAGCCAGAGATCTTGATTCTTGACGGGCTTCTTGTCCGCGGTCTTCCATCCCCTGCGCCGCCAATTCGGCAGCCACGTCGTGATGCCGTTTCGAACGTACGTCGAGTCGGTGTAGAGATCGACGCGGCACCGCTCGCGCAGCGACTCGAGGGCGCGGATCGCGGCCGTGAGCTCCATGCGATTGTTCGTAGTCGCAAGCTCTCCGCCCGAGAGCTCCTTCTCGCGCCCGCCAAAGCGCAGCACGACGCCCCAGCCCCCGGGACCCGGATTGCCGCGGCACGCGCCGTCGGTGAACGCCTCGACGGACTTCACTCTTCGTCGGGAGGATCGCGCCGGAAGATGCGCTCGATGACCGCGGGCGTCTTGCGCGCCCGCGAGGCCGAGCGCCCCGGAGCGCCGGATGCGCGCGCCGCCGACGCGAGGGGCGCGGACCGGCGCGGCGCCGCCGCTCCGCCCGCGCGCGGGGCGATGCCGACGAGCGTGAGCCGCGCCCGCCGCGAGCCCCCGCCGACGCGCATGCAGGCGGCATCGCTCGGCGCCGACGCCACGGGAGACACGCGCGTGGACGGCTCGAGGCGACCGACGGCGCGGAGCCGCGGCTGCCGCCAGGCGGGCCGGATCGGAGTCAGGATCTGCACGCGCTTTTGCGCGTGCAGCAGATAACCGCCGCTCAGCATCGGCAGCCAGCGCTGCGCCCATTCCTCCTTCGGGAACGTGCCGACGCGCCGGAACCGCTCGAGCGGCAGCGTATGGCAATAGCGGCGGCCGGCCGCGACCTCGAAGCCGAGCAGCTCGAGCCAGTCTCGGAGCCGGCCCTCGCGGATCATGCGCTTCTGTCCGGCGGGATAGCCGCCGGGCGAGAACAGGTGCCTGATGCCCCACGCGCCCGTCGGCGCGAAGCTGAGCACGATGAGCTGACCGTCGGCACGGAGCACGCGGTCCACCTCGCGCAGCAGCGCGTGCGGCGACTGAATGCGCTCGAGCGTATGCGGCAGAATCACGGCATCGATCGTGTCGGACGCAATCGCAAGCTGCGTCGGCTCGCAGACGATGTCGGCCTGCCGGTCGAGGCCCCAATCGACGAGCGCCCTGCGCTGCGTGCGTGCGAAACGCAAGAACGAGTTCGCGGGCCCCCATGTGCCGATCTGAAGCAGCTGCTCGCCGAACACGCGATCGAGCGCGCGCCGCACGAGGCGCTGCTCGTTCGCGAGGCAGCGGCGCCCGAGCGGCGTCGCGAGCCAGTCCGCGAGATTGCGTTTCATGGAGCTCACGGTTTCCATTCTACGCCAGCGGCGGCGCCGCGGTAGCCGGCAATCGGCGTCGGCATAAGGCGGCATCGGCGCGGGCGCGACCGCGCGTCCACGCCGGAGCTGCCGCAGCATCGGCACCGATCCAAGGCGCGATCGATCGGAACGCCGCCGACGCGGCGACGGCACGCGGAGGCGCGCGCCGAGCGGCGGCCCACATCGACGCTCGAGCGCGGCTGGGACACGCGCGTCGATGCGCGACCGCCGCTTCCGACCGTCGCCAATCCGCGACGACCGCCGAGTTTCGGGACACGTTTTCCGCCTCTCTCGTCGCTCGGTTGCGACGACTCCGCATCCCGATTGTGACCGCAGTCGCAACCATTGCATTTCGGCTTGCGGCGATGGGATCGATCCGTAGGATACCTTGAATGCATCATCGAGCCGGCGGGTCGACGCACAGACAGAACGACAACTCACTCGCCGGCCGCCCTCGCAGCGCCGGCCTCGTTTTCCGAAGCGGCATCGTCCTCGCCGCCGTCGCGGCGCTCGCCGGCTGCGAGAGCTTCGCGATTCGAGCGCCCGGGTCCGCATCCGCGTCGTCGTCCTTCGCGTCGCGGGGAACACGCGAGAATTTCGTATCGCCCTCGACGGGCTCCGCGCTGCCGGGCACGCAACCGAGCGCGGATGCGCGCCTCGATGTGCTCGTGCGTCCCGAGATTCAGCTCGAGACGCTGCCCCCGCGGCCCGGCGATCTCCTGAAACGCCTGCGGGACAGCTTCTCGCTCACGGCCGCGAACGACGCCGCCTTCAAGCGCGAGCTCGAGTATTTCGCGGCGCACCCGGAGTACGTCGAGCGCGTCGTGAATCGCGCGAGGCCGTACCTCTACTTCATTGCCGACGAGATCTATCGGCGCGGCATGCCCGCCGAGCTCGCGCTGCTGCCCATCGTCGAGAGCGCGTTCGATCCGTTCGCTTACTCGCGCGGCCGCGCCGCGGGACTCTGGCAGATCATTCCCGGGACGGGACGGAGGCTCGGCGTCAAGCAAAACTGGTGGTTCGACGGCCGCCGCGACCTGCTCGATTCGACCCGCGCCGCGCTCGACTATCTCGAGGAGCTGCACGACCAGTTCGACGGCGACTGGCTGCTCGCGATCGCCGGCTACAACTCGGGCGAGGGCAACGTCGCGGAGGCGCTCCGCGAGGCGCGCAAAGCGGGACGGAGCAGCGACTTCTGGGGCATTCGGCCGTACTTGCCGAAGGAGACGCGGACCTACGTGCCGCGTCTGCTCGCGATCTGCAGCCTCATCGCGAACCCGGAGCGATACGACCTCGAGCTTCCCGAGGTGCCCGACCGGCCTCAGCTCGCCGTCGTAGACACGGGCGGACAAATCGACATGGCCCTTGCGGCGAAGCTCGCCTCGCTCGACGTCGACGATCTCTATCGCTTGAACGCGGGCGTGAACCGATGGGCCACCGATCCGAGCGGCCCGAATAGGCTCGTCGTGCCGATCGCGAACGCAGAGGCGCTCCGCGCGGCGCTCGCGTCGCTCGGGGAGCGCGAACGCGTCGAGTGGACCCGCTACAAGGTCGAGGCCGGCGATACGCTAATCGAGCTCGCGGGCGAATACCGAACGACGCCGGCCGTGCTGCGCGAGGTCAACCGCCTCAAAGGCAATACGCTTCGGGCCGGCGACTACATCATGATTCCGCACGCGCTCGCCTCGTTCGACAGCTACTCGCAAAGCGTGCCGGCGCGGCTCGAGCGCACGCAGGAGAGCAAGCACGCGGGCGTGCGCCGCGTGCACGTCGTCCGCAGCGGAGAATCGCTGTGGTCGATCTCGCGGCGCTACGGCGTCGGCGTCACGGCGCTCGCGCAGTGGAACGGCATGGCGCCGCGCGATCCGCTCGCCGTCGGGCGCAAGCTCATCGTCTGGACCCAGCCGCCGCCGGCCGAAGGCGCGGCTGCAGAGCTCGTGTCGCTGCCGGGCCAGAGCCCCGCGGCGGAGCTCGCATCCGTGTCCGAGCAGGATTCGACCGCGGAGCTCGCCTCGCTGCCCGAGCAGGGACCGGCCGCGGAGCCCGCCTCGCTGCCCGAGCAGGGACCGGCCGCGGAGCCCGCCTCGCTTCCCGGGCAAGACCCGGCCGCGCAGCTCGCCTCGCTCGAGAAGCCGGCCCAGTCCGCCGGCGCAGGCGATCGGATTCGCCGCGTCAACTACGTCGTGCGCGCCGGCGATTCGTTGTACTCGATCGCCACTCGATTCCGAGTCAGCGTGGCACAGATCCTCGAGTGGAACGACGGACTCTCGGCCGACCGCTACCTCCAGCCCGGCGAGAGAGTGGTGATGTTCGTCGACGTCATCGAGCAATCGACGTAGAAGCCAATCCGCGTAAAAAGCAATCCACGCGGCAAAAAAGCAATCCACGTAGAATAAGAACCTTCCTCACCAGGGAGGCGGAACATGGGGTTTCTGGCAGGCAAGCGCGCCGTCATCGTCGGGCTCGCGAGCAACCGCTCGATCGCATGGGGCATCGCGCAGGCGATGCGCCGCGAAGGCGCCGAGCTCGCGTTCAGCTATCAGAACGACAAGCTGCGCGACCGCGTCGTGAAGTTCGCCGCGGAGCTCGGCAGCGACATCGCGCTCCCGCTCGACGTCGGCGACGACTCGCAGATCGACGCGTTCTTCACCGATCTAGGGAAGCGCTGGGACGGATTCGACGTGCTCGTCCATTCCGTCGCGTTCGCGCCTCCGGGGCAGCTCGAGGGCCGTTACATCGACGCCGTGGATCGCGAAGGGTTTCGCATCGCTCACGACATCTCGAGCTACAGCTTCGCGGCCTTGGCGAAGCGGTCCGAGCCGCTCATGCAGGGCCGCCGCGGCGCGCTGCTCACGTTGAGCTATCTCGGCGCCGTGCGCGCGCTGCCGAGCTACAACGTCATGGGCCTCGCCAAAGCGAGCCTCGAGGCGAACGTGCGCTTCCTCGCCCTCGACCTCGGCCCCGCCGATATCCGCGTCAATGCGATCTCGGCCGGTCCGATCCGGACCTTGGCCGCCTCGGGCGTCAAGGGGCTGCGGCAGATGATCGCGAAAGTCGGCGAGACCGCGCCGCTGAAGCGCAACGTCACGATCGAGGACGTCGGCAACGCGGCCGCGTTCCTATGCTCGGACCTCGCCGCCGGGATCACGGGGCACGTGCTTTACGTCGACGCCGGGTACAGCATCGTCGGCATGAGCTTCGAGACGGAGAGCGATCAGGGAGCCTCGGGCTCGAGCACCTGATCGGGGATGCGGACCTTGGCCTCGCCGCGCACGGTCAACACGTAGCCGCCGAGCTCGCCCGTGCCGACGCGCTGAGCCATCTCGTCCCGGGCTTGATCGCGCTGCGCGCTCGTCATCGATTCCGCCTTGCCGAGCTCCTGATCCGTCACGAAGACGACGGCGTGGCCGCCGCTCGCGAGGCGCACCGAGTCGCGCTCGACCTTCGCGTCCGGCGGCGGCATGCCGAAGGCTTGCGCGAGAATCTCGGGCGGCAGGTTGGCGTCGCTGCGCTCGACCCACTCGGGCGCGACCCAGGTGCCGCCGTGCTCGGCGGCAAGCATCGCGGCGGGACTGCTCGGCTCCGTTGACGGCTTCGCGGCGCCGCCGGCAGCCGCGTCGTCGGCGCTCGACGCCCCGCCGAGGAAGTCGGGGCCGAGATCCTTGGGCAGGGCGGCCACGAAGGCGTCCGCCGCGCTCGAGGCCAGCATGTCGGCGCGCTGCCGCACGAGCGTGTCTCTGATGTCGTCCTTGACGGCTTCGAGCGGCTTCTGCTCCGGCGCGAAGCGTTCCTTGACGTTGAGAACGACGACGTCGTCGTCCGCGAGCTTGATGAGGCCGCTGTTCGTGCCCGTCTCTAGCGCCTGGGGACCGAAGACCGCGTCGACGACGGGCGCGCTGTTCTCGAACAGCGCCGGGTCGCCGCTGCGCGGGAAGCGCTCGGCCGTCTTGAGCGGAACGTTCAACGTCGTCGCGACGCTCTCGAGCTCGTCGTAGGCGTCGAACGCCTCGTCGGCCAGCTTGTTGCTCTTGTCATAGAAGAGCGAGTCCGCGCGCTCGTCTTGAATCTGCTTGCGCAGCTTGCCCTTGATCTCGTCGAGCGGCTGCACCTTGCCCGCCCGGATCTCGGCGAGCCGGATGACGTGGTAGCCGAAGTCCGTCTTCACGGGGCCGCGGATCTCGCCCGCCTTCATGTCGAACAGCGCATCCTCGAACGGGCCCGCGAGCATGCCGCGGCCGATCCAGCCGAGATCGCCGCCCTGCTGCGCCGTGCCCGGATCCTCCGACGCCTCTTTCGCAACCTTCGCGAAATCCTCGCCGCCCTTGACGCGCGCGAGCACGGCTTCGGCGCGCGCCTTCGTCTGCTCGTCCGTCTCGCCGTCCTTCTTCGTGATCAAGATGTGCTCGGCATGGCGCTCTTCCGGAGTGCCGTACTCGCTCTTGTGCTGGTCGTAATAGTCCTGGATGTCCTGATCGCTGACCTCGATCGAGGAGGCGACTTGGTCGCGCTTGAGCTCGATGTACTCGAGCGAGGCGGCCTCCTCGGTCTTGAACCGATCCTTGTGCTGGTCGTAGTACGCGGATACCTCGTCGTCCTTGACCTCGACCTTGCTTTTGAAGTCGTCCGCCTTGAACAGCGCGTAGCCCACGCGGCGCTTCTGATTCGCGAGCTCGACGTAACGGCGAAACTCGTTCGGCGTCAGGAAGCTCGAATCGCCGATGCCGTTCTGCAGATCGAGCATCGCGAGCTGCTGCCGCTGCAACGCTTCGAAGCCGGCCGCCGAGAGCCCCTGATTGGCGAGGAACGTGCTGTAGGCGTCCTTGTTGAACTTGCCGTCGATCTGGAAGGCCTCGGCCGACATGATCGAGTCCGCTAGACGCTGGTCCGAGATCCGATAGCCTTCCGACTGGACCCGCTGCCGCAACGCCTCCTGCTGCACGAGCCGCTCGAGCACGCTGCGTCTGATTTGCCGGCGCAGCTGATCGTCGAGATCGATCTTGTAGATCTGCTGGTACTGCGCCTGCTGCTGCTGCAGATCGCGCTCGAACTCCTGCATGGCGATCTTGTCGCCGTTGACCTTGGCCGCGTAATCCGCCGTGGAGACGTCGAAGCCCCGGGAGTTCCAGAAAACGAAGCCGCCCACGATGAACGCGAGGATGACGGCGGCGACCCACTTGCCGAAAAGGTCTTGAATCTTTGTGAGCATGATCCGAACGGGCCCCGAGAGGCTGATGGCCCTTAGTATGATCCCCGCAAGACGGGAGGGCCAAATGCGAGAAGGACAGACCTACCTTCGGTGATGCCGAAAATAGATCTGCCCCTCTCTCGAATATTGGCGGAGTGGACGGGACTCGAACCCGCGACCCCCGGCGTGACAGGCCGGTATTCTAACCAGCTGAACTACCACTCCTTCTGATCTTCCGGGCGGCTCATTCTGGTGGGTGCTGAGGGGATCGAACCCCCGACCTTCGCCTTGTAAGGGCGACGCTCTCCCGGCTGAGCTAAGCACCCCCGAGGCAATGACCCGACGCGGAGCCGGTCAGTTTACGGCATCCCGGAGCGCCTTGCCAGCCTTGAACCCGGGCACGTTGCTCGCCGCGATGTTGATCGTATCGCCCGTGCGAGGATTGCGGCCGCTGCGCGCGGACCGATGCTTGACGCTGAAGGTGCCGAATCCCACGACGGACACCTGCTGCCCTTTCTTCAGTGCGCTCGTGATCGCCTCGACGACGGCGTCCACTGCGCGGGTGGCATCGGCTTTGGAAAGATTCGCTGCTCCGGCCACCGCATCGACGAGTTCCGCTTTGTTCATTCCTGTCCCTTACGCGTGATCAAGATAATTCCGAGACGCAAATATTTTGCGTCGGGCCCCAAGACGTGAAGTTGGCTCGAAAGCTGCACGCCCCCGCTGCCCTGTCTTCGTGCGCATGCCTTCGAAGCACGCAACCTTATACCAACACGGATTTTGACGTGTCAACAAACGCACCGAGGACTCAATGCGGCAATACGGCTTCTATTTTTTCTCCGTCTTCCGATGCCTTGTCGTGGTCCACGGGCGCCGCCTCCTCGCTGTCTTTCGGGGTCGGAACGTGCTGCAACGAAAGCTCGATGACCTGGTCGATCCATCTCACGGGAACTATGTTCAACTTGTTCTTGATGTTCTTCGGTATTTCCGCGAGGTCCTTCTCGTTATCTGCCGGAATCAAGACCGTCTCGATGCCGCCGCGATGCGCGGCGAGCAGCTTTTCCTTGAGCCCGCCGATCGGCAGGACTTCGCCGCGCAACGTGATCTCGCCCGTCATCGCGACGCTCGAGCGCGCGGGAATGCGCGTGAGCGCCGAGACGAGGGCCGCGCACATTCCGATGCCTGCCGAAGGCCCGTCCTTCGGCGTCGCGCCTTCGGGAACGTGGATGTGCACGTCGCACTTCTGATGGAAATCCTCGTCGATGCCGAGCACGGCGGCGCGGCTGCGCACGACGGTCATTGCAGCATGAATCGACTCCTGCATGACGTCCCCTAGCTGGCCGGTGTGAATGAGCTTGCCCTTGCCCGGAACGATCGCGGCCTCGATGGCCAGCAGCTCGCCGCCGACCTCCGTCCACGCGAGCCCCGTAACCTGGCCGATCTGATCGTTCTCCTCGGCGCGGCCGTAGCGGAAGCGCCGCACCCCGAGATAGCTCGAGAGATTGTGATGCGTCAGCCGCACGACGCTCTTGCGCGGCCGCAGCAACAGCTGCTTGACGACCTTCCGGCACACGTTCGCGATCTCGCGCTCGAGGCTGCGGACGCCCGCCTCGCGAGTGTAGTAGCGAATGATGTCGAGGATCGCGGCGTCGGAGATCTTGAGCTCCGTCTCCTGCAAGCCGTTCTGCCGCATCTGCTTCGGAATCAGGTAGCGGCGCGCGATGTTGAGCTTTTCGTCCTCGGTGTAGCCCGGCAGACGGATGACCTCCATCCTGTCGAGCAGCGGCGCCGGAATGTTCAAGCTGTTCGCAGTGCAAACAAACATGACTTCCGAGAGATCGAAATCGACCTCGAGATAGTGGTCATTGAAAGTCGAGTTCTGCTCGGGGTCGAGGACCTCGAGCAGCGCGGACGACGGATCGCCGCGAAAGTCCATCGACATCTTGTCGACCTCGTCGAGCAGGAACAGCGGATTCCTGACTTTGACCTTGCCGAGGTTCTGCAAAATCTTGCCCGGCATCGAGCCGATGTACGTGCGCCGATGGCCGCGAATCTCGGCCTCGTCGCGGACGCCGCCGAGCGACATGCGCACGAACTTGCGGTTCGTCGCGCGCGCGATGCTCTGGCCGAGCGACGTCTTGCCGACGCCCGGGGGGCCGACGAGACAAAGGATCGGGCCCTTGAGCTCCTTGACGCGCTGCTGCACGGCGAGGTATTCGAGAATTCGCTCCTTGACCTTCTCGAGCCCGTAGTGGTCCTCCTCGAGCACCTTCTCGGCCTCGGTGAGGTCGCGGTGCACCTTGGTCCGCTTCTTCCACGGCGCCTTGACGAGCCAGTCGATGTAGTTGCGCACGACGGTCGCTTCCGCGGACATGGGCGACATGAGCTTGAGCTTGTTGAGCTCACCCATCGCCTTCTCGTGCACGTCCTTCGGCATGCCGGCCGCCTTGATCTTCTGCTCGAGGTCCTGGAGCTCGTTCGGCGCGTCCTCCATTTCGCCGAGCTCCTTCTGAATGGCCTTCATCTGCTCATTCAGGTAGTACTCGCGCTGGCTCTTCTCCATCTGCTGCTTGACGCGCCCGCGGATGCGCTTCTCGATGCGCAGCATGTCGATCTCGCCGTCGATGAGGCCGAGCACGTGCTCGAGCCGGTCGCGGACGGGCGCGATCTCGAGAACCCGCTGCTTCTCGGCGAGCTTGAGCGTCATTTGCGCCGCGACCGTGTCGGCCAGCCGGCTCGGCGAATCGATGCCCGAGAGCGAGGTCAGGATCTCGGGCGGAATCTTCTTGTTGAGCTTGACGTACTGCTCGAACCGTCCGACGACCGAGCGCGTCAAGACGTCGAGCTCGCGCTCGTTCGTCTCCTCGATCTCGTCGAGCTCCTCGACGTCGGCCGAGAAGCAGTCGTCGATGCGCAGGGCGTGGAGCCGCGCGCGCTTGACGCCTTCGACGAGGACCTTGACCGTGCCGTCCGGCAGCTTCAGCAGCTGCAGGATCGTCGCGAGCGTGCCGACCTCGTAGACGTCCTTTTCGGTCGGCTCGTCCACGTCGGCCTGAGTCTGCGCGACGAGCATAATCTCCTTGCCGCCCGCCATCGCCTTGTCGAGCGCGACGACGGATTTCTCGCGGCCGACGAAGAGCGGCAGCACGAGATGCGGATAAACGACGACGTCGCGCAGCGGCAGCACGGGCAAGCGTCGGCGGGATGGATGTTCGGGACTACCTCTTTCCATGGTGGGTTCCTGTCGTAGTCGCTAGAGTGGAAAAAAAGAAGGAGAGCGGAGCCGTCGGCATCGAAAATGGGGTCAGACCCCATTTTCGCGCCCGCCGGTCGGCGTCGAGGCAAAAAATGGGGTCAGACCCCATTTTCCGCGCAAGCAAGCGCGTTCAGCGGCGTTCGTCCCCGACCGCGGCCGGCTCGTCCGACTCGTAGATGACGTAGGGCTTGGTCTCGCCCGTGACGACGGCGTCGTCGACGACGACTTTCGTCGCGCTCTTCATCGACGGCAGCTCGTACATCGTATCGAGGAGCACGTTCTCGAGGATCGTGCGCAGCCCGCGGGCGCCGGTCTTGCGCTGCATGGCCTTCTTGGCGACGGCGCGCAGCGCGTCCTCTCGGAACTCGAGCTCGACGCCCTCCATCTCGAAGAGCTTCTGATACTGCTTCGTCAGGGCGTTCTTGGGCTCCGTAAGGATCTCGATGAGCGCGCCCTCGTCGAGCTCCTCGAGCGTCGCGACGACCGGCAGGCGGCCGACGAACTCGGGGATGAGGCCGTACTTGATGAGATCCTCGGGCTCGACGTCCTCGAGCACCTGACCGACGTTCCGGGTGGCGTCGCGGCTGTTGACCTCCGCGACGAAGCCGATGCCGCTCTTCTTCGAGCGGTTCATGATGACCTTCTCGAGACCGGAGAACGCCCCGCCGCAGATGAACAGGATGTTCGAGGTGTCGACCTGGAGGAACTCCTGCTGCGGATGCTTACGCCCACCCTGGGGCGGCACCGAGGCGATCGTGCCCTCGATGAGCTTCAAGAGCGCCTGCTGCACGCCCTCGCCCGAGACGTCGCGCGTGATCGAAGGGTTGTCCGACTTGCGCGAGATCTTGTCGATCTCGTCGATGTAGACGATGCCGGTCTGCGCCTTCTCGACGTCGTACTCGCACTTCTGAAGCAGCTTCTGAATGATGTTCTCGACGTCCTCGCCGACGTAGCCGGCTTCGGTCAAGGTCGTCGCATCGGCGATCGTGAACGGCACGTTGAGCAGACGCGCGAGCGTCTCCGCGAGCAGCGTCTTGCCGCAGCCCGTCGGCCCGATGAGCAGGATGTTGCTCTTCGCGAGCTCGATGTCCTGCTTGGTCTTGTCGCGAGCGCGCGTCTCGAGCCGCTTGTAGTGGTTGTACACCGCGACGGCGAGCACCTTCTTCGCGTGCTGCTGGCCGATCACGTACTCGTCGAGCACGGACTTGATCTCGTGCGGCTTCGGCAGCTTGTCGCGGCCGCGCTCGGCCTTCTCGTCCAGCTCCTCGCGGATGATGTCGTTGCAGAGCTCTACGCACTCGTCGCAGATGAATACGGAGGGGCCCGCGATGAGCTTGCGGACCTCGTGCTGACTCTTGCCGCAAAACGAGCAGTAAAGAAGCTTACCGTCGTCCGTCTTGCCGCGGGAATCGTCGCTCATAGCGCCTTCCTTCTGCTCGTCGAAAGTGCATGCTTCGGCCTTATAGCACCAGTCTCAGACCCGTGCAAAGCTCGAATTCCCACTTCCTTCGCTCATAGTTATATGCGTGCGACCGCGCACGGTTATATGCATCCGCGCGCTCAGCTCTTACCGGATGCGGGCAAGGCGCGCTTGTGCAGAACCGTATCGATTAGACCGTACTCCACAGCCGTTTCTCCGTCCATGAAGTTGTCTCGCTCGCTGTCGGCGGCGATGCGCTCGACCGTTTGGCCCGTGTGCTTGGCCAATATTTCGTTGAGTCGCTGGCGCAGCTTCAGGACCTCGCGGGCGTGGATATCGATGTCGGTCGCCTGGCCCTGAAAGCCGCCGCTCGGCTGATGGATCATGATGCGCGAGTGGGGCAGGCAATAGCGTTTGCCGGCCGCGCCGCCCGCGAGCAGCAGAGAGCCCATGCTGGCCGCCTGCCCCACGCACATCGTCGTGACGTCGGGCTTGATGAATTGCATCGTGTCGTAGATCGAAAGGCCCGCGGTCACGATGCCGCCCGGCGAGTTGATGTATAGATGAATGTCCTTGTCCGGGTTCTCGGACTCGAGGAACAGCAGCTGCGCCACGACGAGATTCGCAACCTGATCGTCGATAGCGCCCACGATGAAGACGAGGCGGTCCTTCAGGAGCCGAGAGTAGATGTCGTAGGCTCGCTCCCCTCGCGCCGTCTGCTCGACGACCATGGGGACCAGATTCAGCGCCTTTGCAGTCACTTGGTTACTCCTGACAGACAGATAGGGACGGTGAGCGCTTCGCGACGAGGCGCCTCAAGGCTCCATGAACTCGTCGAAGGTCATGGGCTTCTCGACGGTGCCCGCCTGCCCGAGGACGAACTCGACGACCTGATCCTCGAGAACTCCGGACTCGACCTGAGCCATGAGCTCGCGGCTGCTGCGGTAGATCTGGGCGGCCTCCTGGGGCTTCTCATAGGGGGCCGCGAGCTCGTCGACGCGACGCTGAACGCGTGCCCGGTCCAGTTCGATTCCATTTTTGCGAATCAGTTCCTGAAGCAGCAAGCCGATCGCGACGCGCCGCCTCGCGGCCGGCTCGAAACGCTCGACCGACGGGAGCTGCTGGGGATCCTCGATCCCGAGCCGCCGGGCCGTATCCATCGCGAGCCTGCGGATCTCGTCGTTCACGAGCGCCCGCGGCAGCGGGATCTCGTTCGCCGCGAGCAGGGCATCGAATGCCCGCGTCTTTGCGCTCGTCTTCAGGCGCTCGTCGAGCTCCCGCTGCATGTTCTTGCGCACCTCGACGCGCAGCGCCTCGAGCCCGCCCTCCTCGACGCCGAACAGCTTCGCGAACTCGGCGTCCACCGCCGGCAGCACCTTCTCCTCGACGCGCCGGGTCTCGACCTGGAACTCGGCCTTCTTGCCGGCCAGCGCCTCGCTCGGATAGTCCTTCGGAAACTTGACCTTGACCGTCTTCGAGTCGCCCGCCGCGAGGCCCTTGAGCCCCTTGTCGAGATCTTCGATGACCTGGCCGGCGCCGACCACGATCGGCACCTCCTCGCCCTTGCCGCCTTCGAACGGCTCGCCGTCGATCGTGCCGACGAAGTCGACGACGACGCGGTCGCCCTCGTCGGCCTTGCGCTCCACGCTGCGCCACTCGGCGCGCTGCTCCCTGAGCTTCTCGATCATGTTGTCGATGTCGGCCTCGGTGATCTCGACGACCGGCCGCTCGATCGAGAGATCCGCGAGCGGCCGGATCTCGATCTCGGGAAACACCTCGAAGGTGGCGCGGTACGCGAACTCCTGGCCGCCCTCCGCGGCCTCGATGGGCTCGATCTCGGGGCCGCCCGCGGGGTTCAGGCGCTCCTGCTGAATCGCCCGAGAGAAGCTCGACCGGATGACGTCGGACAGCACCTCCTGGCGGACCTGGCCGCCGTAGCGCTGCCGAACGACTCTCGGCGGAATCTTGCCGGGACGAAAGCCCTTGAGCCTCGCGGTCCGCCCGACCTTCTTGAGCCGGGCGTCGACCTCCCGCTCGATGTCGGCCTGCGGGACGCGGATCGTGAGGCGGCGCTGCAATCCGCCGGGGTTCTCGACCGAAACGTCTAGGTTGGAAGTTGCCGTATTCACCGTTCCTTGCCTCGAATAGGGGGCGCTTCGGGCCTTTCCGGCCTCATGGTGCGAAAGGGGAGACTCGAACTCCCACGGGTTTCCCCACTGGAACCTAAATCCAGCGCGTCTACCAGTTCCGCCACTTTCGCCTGGCGAGAGCGCCGTTCGCATTATAGCCGAGTCGGTCGGCCCTGCCGGGCGTGGAACGTCGGCCCTGCCGGGCACGGACGGCTTGCCTTGGCGGGGCGCGGCTGCGGCGGCGGCGAACCGGGCGACGGGCGGCGGCCCACGGCGCCGGACCGAGCGCTGCCCCGGAGGCGAAGAGCGCCGGCCGCCCCGGAGGCGAAGAGCGCCGGCTGCCCCGGATGCGAAGAGCGCCGGCTGCCCCGGACGCGACGGCGACGCCGGGGCCAACCCCCGGGCCGACGAGCTCCGGACCGCGAGAGGGGACCGCCCCCCGCCCCGCGCCGCCCCCACCGCGCCGGCGCTACTGTATCGTCTTGCTCGCCGTGTTGGAGAAGGAGCTCTCGACGCCTTCGGAATCGAAGGCCGTCATGGCGAAGTACCACGTGCCCGCGGTCAGGCTCTCGACTACGTAGGTGGTGATACCCGGATTGTCGATCGTGACCGAGTTCGGATAGGAACCCGGCTGATTGCCCCAGTACACCTTGAAGCCGGCGAGATTCGTCAACGCCGAGCCGTCGGTGCGCTGCGTCGGCGCGGTCCAAGACAGCGTTGCGTTGCCCGTCGCGACGGCGACCACCGTGACGCCGAAGGCCGGCAACGAAGCGGACGCGACGCCGTCGCTGACCCCGATCACGATGTTCGAGTACGTGCCGACGTCGCCGCTGCCCGGCGTCCCCGAAAGCTTCCCGGTGCTCGTGCTGAACGCCGCCCAGGACGGCTTGTTCTGGATCGAGAACGTCAGCGTGTCCCCATCTGCGTCGCTGGCGCTCGGGGTGAAGCTGTAGAGCGATCCCTGCATGATCGACGCCGCGGGCGAGCCCGAGATCGTCGGCGCCGAGTTCGACGCCGTGACGGTGATCGCGAACGAAGCGAGCGCCGCCGTCGCCTTGCCGTCGCTTACGCTGATCACGATGTTCGAGTACGTGCCGACGTTCGCGGCGCTCGGCGTTCCGGACAGCTTGCCCGTGCTCGTGCCGAACGTCGCCCAGGACGGCTTGTTCTGAATCGAGAACGTCAGCGTGTCGCCGTTCGCGTCGCTCGCCGTCGGCGTGAAGCTGTACGCGGTCCCCGCGCCGACGCTCGTCGCCGGCGTGCCCGAGATCGTCGGCGCCGAGTTCGTCGCCGTGACCGTGATCGTGAACGCAGGCAGCGAGGCACTGAGCGTGCCGTCGCTCACGCTGATCACGATGTTCGAGTACGTGCCGGCATTCGAGGCGCTCGGCGTTCCCGACAGGCGCCCAGTAGCCCCGTTGAACGTCGCCCACGACGGCCGGTTCGCAATCGTGAACGTCAAGGCATCGCCGTCGGGATCGGACGCCGTCGGCGTGAAGCTGTACGCCGTGCCCGACGCCGCGCTCGTCGCCGGCGTGCCGGAGATCGTCGGCGCCGAGTTCGTCGCGGTAACGGTGATCGTGAACGCGGGCAGCGAGGCGCTGAGCTTGCCGTCGCTGACGCTGATCACGATGTTCGAGTACGCGCCGGCATTCGACGCGCTCGGCGTCCCCGACAAGCGTCCCGTGGCCGTGTTGAACGCCGCCCACGACGGCCGGTTCGCAATCGTGAACGTCAACGCATCGCCGTCGGGATCGGACGCCGTCGGCGTGAACGCGTATGCGGCGCCCGACGTCGCTGCCGTCGCCGGCGTGCCCGAGATCTTCGGCGCCGAGTTCGACGCCGCGACCGTGATCGCGAACGCGGGCAGCGCGGCGCCGGCCTTGCCGTCGGTCACGCTGATCACGATATTTGAATAGCGGCCCGCCGTGCCGGCGCCCGGCGTGCCGGACAGCCGGCCCGTCGTCGTGCTGAAGCTCGCCCACGAGGGCTTGTTCGCGATCGAGAAGGTCAGCTTGTCGCCGTCGGCGTCGCTCGCGGACGGCTGGAAGTCGTAGGCCGTCCCTTGCTGCACGTCGACGGCGGGCGTCCCGCTGATCGTCGGCGCGGAGTTCGTCGTCGCCGCGGTCACCGTGATCGTGAACGGCGCGAGCGACGCCGATGCCGAGCCGTCGGCCACGCTGATCGCGATGCCGCTGTAGGCGCCCGTCTGTCCCGCCGCGGGCGTGCCGGACAGCTGGCCGGTCGCGGAGTCGAACGAAGCCCAAGCGGGCTTGTTCTCGATGCTGAACGTCAACGTGTCGCCGTCGGCATCCGTCGCCGTCGGCGTGAACGAGTACGGAGAGCCCGCCGCGATGCTCGTCATCGGCGTGCCCGATATCGTCGGCGCGCTATTCGTGCCGGGCATCGAGACGCGCAGCGTGAGCGGCGGCAGCGATGCGGTGCTCTCGCCGTCGGACACCGCGATCACGATATCTCGATACGTTCCGACGCTCGACGCGCTCGGCGTACCCTGCAGCGTGCCGGTCGAGGCATCGAACGTCGCCCACGCCGGACGGTTCCGGATCGAGAAGGTCAGAGCGTCGCCGTCGGGATCTTCGGCCGTCGGCGCGAACACGTACGCGTCGCCGACGGTCGCCTCGGTCGGCGGCGTGCCGGAGATCGAGGGAGCTTGATTCGCCGAAGCCGTGACGGGCTCGACGACGATGTCGAAAGCGGGAAGCAGCGCCTCGGTGTCGCCGTCGGTCACGCGCTCGACGATGCCTCGATACGTGCCGACGTCGCCCACCGCCGGCACGCCGCTGATCTCTCCCGTGAGCGAGTCGATCTCCGCCCAGGGCGGAAGGCCGTCGGCCGCAAAGAGCAGCGGATCGCCGTCCGGGTCGGAGGCCGTCGGCTTGAAGGAATACGGCGCGTTCGCGACGACCGATACTGGCGGCGTGCCCTCGATGGTGGGCGGCTGATTACCTGTCTTCGTATCGCTCGAATCCGAGCTGTCGCCGTCGCCGCCGCAAGCGGCTAAGACGACGGCGGCTCCCGTGAGCAAAGCAAAGCGCAACGAGCGCGGAACCGTGAATCCGTTCGACATCCCTGAAATTCCCCACCTATGAAACGACTCCCTAGCAGAGCCGCCGGCCGGGATCGGGAAGACGGGAGAAGGCGAACGACGTCGATGGCCGCCGCAAGCAAGCCCCTCTCACGTGCGCGCGTTCGCTGGTAACCCCGCCGTCATCGGACCTCGTCCCTTAGACCGGTGGCTTTGCGTCTCCGTCTTTCGACGGATTTGCCTTTGTCAGCTCAACATGCGCAGGCTGGTGCTGCGTTCTCGCACGCTGGCGACGGGAAGCGCCAATTCAACATCCGTGCCACGTGCAAAAGATCCCTGAAACAGCAGTATTTCGTAGTGAGGGACGGTTCTGGACGCTGGGAGAAGCGTCACTGAAAACGGACATGTAAGAGCGCGTTGCTCGGCCGCGCGAGGGAAAGCGGGTCTGTGAACGGCGACACACGCAGGAGATCGATTCCGTGAAACGGCGTCACATATCGAACGCAATCTAGGCGCGGCAAGGCGTCGCGTCGTTGCATCGTCGCAATACGCGCGCGTCGCCCGTTAACGACAAGGGGTTCGCCTTTGTTGATGCTCGGGCAGCGGCAGATTTCGGAGCGCGGGCAGTTTCTCGACTCTGGACGATCTCGTCGCCGTCGAAGGGCAGGAGCGCAGGAGCAATCAGACGGGGTTTGAACGAGCAGGGCCGCCACGCGCGATCGGAAACTGGCTCGAGTCCCGAGCGAGAGGCGCGACTCCGCGACGCGGAAGGCGGCGGCGCGACTTTGCGACGCGGAAGGCCGCAAGCCTAAGAGGCCGAAAGGCAAATCAGAGACGTGGGATGGTGGGCCGTGTAGGACTCGAACCTACAACCAATGGATTAAGAGTCCACTGCTCTACCAATTGAGCTAACGGCCCTTGCGATGGATGGGGTGGACGATGGGACTCGAACCCACGACAGCCGGAACCACAATCCGGGGCTCTACCAACTGAGCTACGTCCACCAACGACAGGTCAATCCGAACAAAGTTTCTCTTCCGTCTCGAGCCGCAACGCCCCCGATCGATCGGTGGCGCGCCCGGCAGGACTCGAACCTGCAACCCTCGGCTTAGCGTACCACTGCAGCTTTCGCAGCCCCCCGGAAGCTCCGGGGGTTTGTGGTCTGGACTATCTCTTCACCGTCTCAGGTGCCGCACGTATAGTCTCTACGGATCCCCGCGGCGTCCGCGCATTCTAATGAATGCATCGGAATCGTCCACCGGTTTCCACGGGATTGCCATCGGCGCGACCCGCTAAGGTTTCCCCGTTACAGTGCGGTCCACTTCAGCGGTTCCGACTCGATTCCCGCTGAAGGCTCCACCGATCGAAGGCCGATGCTCTATCCGCTTGAGCTACGGGCGCTCGACTCGAAGCGGCGGGCGTCAGCGCCCGCCGCCGGCGTATTTTAGCGGCATTTTCACTTCGGCCGATAGGCGACGCGGGCGACCTCGGCGTACGGCGCGGGGCCGACGACCGCGCGAATCTCGGCTTGCGCGTGCCGCTCGACCGTCGGCTTCTTGGAGCCGCCGCCGGACTCGCCCCAGACCACGGTGACCTCGGTGCCCGGCGCCGCGTGCTCGGCGTCGATGCACGCGAGCGAAAGCATCGAGCGCTCGTTATAGCTGTAGCCCGTGTAGGTCGAGACCCCGATCGTGCGGCCGTTCTTGACGATCTTGTCGAACGGCAAGGTCGCGTAGTTGGCCAAGGGCAGATCGATGTACTTCACGGCCGGGCGGCCGCCGCTCTGGAACAGCGTGCCGAACGCCCGTGCGACGTCCTCGCCGTTCCACGCGAGCGTGATCTTCTCCCGGTGCGGGCGCGCGGCCATCTTCTCGAGCGCCGCGCGGCCCACGAAGTCGTGGTCGAGCTTCACGAACGGCCCGTATCCCAGGTCGTACGGCGTCAGGTAGTAGTCCTCGATCCTCGCCGACTCGAAGCTGCCGCCGAGCGAGGCCATGGCCTCGTAGCTCGTCGCGCCGAGCCATTCCCTGAAGGGCTTCATGTGCTCGCCGACGTAGACCGCCGGCAGCGGCGACGGAATCCAGCCCGACTCGAGCGTGCTCGTCGGATAGGCTCGCGCGCCGACCTGGCGCAGGCCGTGATCGCGGCCCGCCTCGACGATCGCGGCCCGCACCGCCTCGGCGTCTTCCCAGGGGCCGAAGAGCTCCCATCCGGGCTGACCCACCATGCCGTGACGCAAGGCGCGAACCTCGCGGCCCGCAATGCGGATGCGATCCATGTTGAAGAACTTGATGTCGGGCGCGGGCCTGCCCGTCGCCTTCTCCATGACCGTCTGGGCCAGCGGACCTTGAACCTGGAAGCGGTAGGCCTTACGGCGGCCCCGATTGACGGCGGACCGCTCGTCCCGCTCGAGGCGCACGTCGTAGCCGCCGGTCTCGCCGTTGAACTGCACCCAGTCGATGGCCGGCGGGCGGCCGACGAGGCTCAAGCGGTCCTCGTCGAGGAAGAAAAGAATCGCGTCGCCGACTACGTAGCCGTCCTCGTTGCACGCGACGAAGTGCTTCGCCTTGTCGACCGTGAAGCCCTTGAACGAATTCACGGCGAGCCGCGAAAGCAGCTTCAGCGCGTCGCGGCCCTCGACGTAAAGGTCCGTCATGTGGTGCGACTGATCGAAGAGCGCGCACGTCTCCCGCCAGGCACGCTGCTCGTCCCTCCAGTTCGTGAACTCGGCGGGCACGACCGGGAAAGCGTACGGTCCGATCTGCGAATTGCGCAGCATCTCGACGGGGCTTCCGGCTGTTCGCAGCGCCTGCTCGAGCGTCGTCCGGCTGTTGGGCGCCTGATCTCGCATTCCCTGACTCCTTCCGTTCTTTCCGTTCTTTGCGTTCTTTCGACAATAGGCCCTGGCCGGCCCGATGCCCGGCCGGGCGAATAATGCTCTCGAGGTGGTCGGGGCAGAGGGATTTGAACCCCCGACCCTCTGCTCCCAAAGCAGATGCGCTACCAGACTGCGCCATGCCCCGACTTCTGGCCGGACCGAAAAAACCGCGGAACGGCAGCAGAGACGAGCGATGTTACGGGGGGTTCGCTCGGAGCGTCAAACTGCGTACACCCCCGTTTGTCGACGGCGTGATGGGGACGCGGGCGGGCCGATTCGTGGAGCGTTCGCTTGAGGCCGCGCGAAGGCACGTGCGAGAATCCGCGTCCCCCGATAGCACAACATCTCCGAGCGGAGCACCGAATGGCCGCAACACTCATTGACGGCAAGGCAATTGCTGCGGACATCAGGTCCGAGGTTGCGGCCAAGATCAAGACGCGCGTCGAGCACGGGCAGCGCCCGCCCGGCCTCGCCGTGGTCCTGGTCGGCCAAGACAGCGCATCCCAGATCTACGTGCGCAACAAGCGCCGCGCCTGCGACGACGTCGGCATCCGCTCCTATTCGCACGATCTGCCGGCGAGCACCTCGCAGCAAGAGCTCTTCGCCCTCATCGACGCGCTCAACGCCAACGACGACGTCGACGGCATCCTCGTTCAGCTGCCCCTGCCCGAGCACATCGACGAGCGGGAAGTCATCGAGCGGATCTCCCCGGCCAAGGACGTCGACGGCTTTCATCCTTATACGATCGGCCGGCTCGCGCAGCGCATTCCGATTCTGCGGCCCTGCACGCCGCACGGCGTCATGACGCTGCTCGCGCGCTCGGGCATCAAGGTCAAGGGGCTGCACGTCGTCATCGTGGGCGCGTCCAACCTCGTCGGCCGTCCGCTCGCGCTCGAGATGCTGCTGCTCGGCGCGACCGTCACCGTCACTCACCGCTTCACGCGGGATCTCGAATCGCACGTGCGCATGGCGGAGGTGCTCTGCGTCGCGGCCGGCAAGCCCGGGCTCGTGCCCGGGGAGTGGATCCGCCCGGGCTCGGTCGTCATCGACATCGGCATCAATCGCCTCCCGGACGGGCGCGTCGTCGGCGACGTGCAGTTCGAGGAAGCCAGGAAGCGCGCACGGCTCATCACTCCCGTTCCGGGCGGAGTCGGGCCGATGACGGTCGCGACGCTCATGCAGAACACGCTCGAAGCGGCGGAGCGGCGGGAAGCGGCGGAGGAACGTAAACCGGCGGCGCTCGCGAAAGGCGGCTGAACGCGCACTGCGCGGCGGCGTCGAAGATCGAGCAGAAGAGAAAGAATCGAGCGGAGAAACCCATGCGCACGCTAGTAAAAACCGTCGTCGCCCTCGGCGCGCTGCTCGCGCTGTCCGTGTCTCTCGCCGCCGGCAATCCCCGCGTCCGCGTCACGACGAACGTGGGCAGCTTCGTCATCGAGCTCGATCCGTTGCGCGCGCCGCTCACGGTCGAGAACTTCCTCAAGTACGTCGACGCGGGCTTCTACAGCGGGACGGTCTTTCACCGCGTCGTCTCGGGCTTCGTCGCCCAGGGCGGCGGGTATACGGCGGATTATCAGCAGAAGCCGACGACGGGCAACGTGCCGAACGAGTCGGGCAACGGCTTGAGCAATCTGCGCGGGACGGTCGGAATGGCGCGCGCCGGCGAGCCGCACTCCGCAAACTCCCAGTTCTACATCAACCTCAAGGACAACCTCGAGCTCGACCCGCGTCCGACG
>DASTSM010000254.1:0-7908 GCA_035760685.1 Gammaproteobacteria bacterium
GCGCGAGCTCGGCGCCCGCGAGGTCTGGCTCTACGACTCAGGTGCCGCGCTCGGTCTTGCCGAGACGATCGCGGCGCGGAACGGCATCGAGGGTCTTCATTTCGTGCAGGCGCATTCGCTCGAGGTCGTCGATCCGCCGCAGGTCGACGTCGCCGTCGCCGAGGTGCTCGGCAACTTCGCGTACGAGGAGGGCGTCATCGAGACGCTGCGCGACGCGTGGCGATTCGTCGCGCCGGGCGGCACGCTGATTCCGCATTCGCTCGTGCAGTGGGCTGCGCCGGTCGTTTCCGACCGTTTCGATCGCGAGCTCGGGAGCTGGCGAAGCGCCGGTTGCGGGCTCGACCTCGGCGACGCGGAGCGCATGACGCGCAACAACATGTACGTCTTCGCGATCGAGCCCGCGGATCTCTCCGCTGGAGTCCCTCCGCTCGCCTGGGACTCCGCCACGTTCACGCCGGACGTCGAGAGCCGGCGCGCGGGCCGCGTCGCGTTTCGGACGGCAGCCGAGACGCTCTACGGGTTCGCCGTGTGGTGGGACTGCACGCTCGTCCCGGGCGTCGTGCTCTCGACGAGCCCTTACTCGCAGCGCACGCACTGGGACCAGATTTATCTGCCGCTGCTCGCGCCGCTCGAGACCCTCGCCGGCGACGAGATATCTCTCGAGATCGCGAGCGAGACCGGCGGCGACGAGGCCGGCATAGCGGTCCGCTGGACCGTCCAGCATCGCCGCGGCGGCGCGCTGCTCTCGCGGCAGGAGCTCGACATCGGCGCCGGGCTCTTGGAGTGAATGAGGAGTCCCTGAGAATGCTGTACCGATACTCGATACGTTTCGCCGCCGCCGCCGCTGCGGCCGGTCTTTCGGCCTGCGCATCGAGCGGGTTCGTTTCGTCCTGGCAAGCGCCGGATGCAGAGCCGCTGCAGGTGCAGGGAGCCAAAGTCGCGGCCGTCGTCATGATGCAGGACGAGGGGTCGCGGCGCGACGCGGAGGATGCGCTCGCGCGCGAGATCACGGCCCGCGGCGGCGTGGGCATTCCGTCGTACACGGTGCTCCCGCGCCCGCGCTTCGACGACGAGGCTACCGCCCGTGCCGCGATGGAGAGCGCCGGCGTCGCAGGCGCGGTCGTCATGCGGCCCGTCGGAACTCGCACCGAGCTTGCCGCAACGCCGTCGGCGTATACGACTCTTTCATACAACCGCTTCTGGGGCGGCGGCTACTACGCGTTCGGGTGGGCCTCGCCGTGGGTCGGCGTCGCGGTCCCCGTCGAAGTGCACTCCGATACGATCGTATCCATCGAGACGCTCGTGTACTCGCTGCGGCAGAACAAGCTCGTTTGGGCGGGGCAGACCACGAGCCGAAATCCGCCGAACGTCGACCGGCTCGTGCGCGAGACGGCGGCGAAGGTCGCGAAGGAGCTTGCCCGGCGCGGATTGCTTAGCGAAGCGGGGTAGTGTGTAGACGGCGCAGCGACGTTGGATTCACGACCTGGCATCGAATACGATCGTGGTCAACGCTTTCGGCGCGGTTCGGCAGGGAAGCGTCTAAAGCGCAGTGCGCCCGACGATCCGCTGCAGACGTGCCGTTCAGCCCGCTGTGGAGGCAGAGACCCCGTGCGGCTAAATATCGAATCCGGCTCTTGCGTCGCAGTAGTCTTTTGGACGCTTTTGCTTGTCGGTGTGATATTTCGCTCTCGTTCCATTGACCTCCTTCTCTTTGTCGCGCCGATACCTTTCATCGTCGCGCTGTCCGTGTTCCAGGTGAGAATCTAGCGGCGAACAAAGGGGGGTACGCCGAACGAGCGCGGCGCGGTCGCGGCCTTGGATCCGACGGGTGCTCGTCCGGAAGGATCGTCGAAGAGAGGAGCAGGGATGACGCCTCGGCGAAACCTTCACCCCGCCGCCGAGGCGCGTCGCACAAGCGAGGCATCATGAAGTTCATCGTCAATCTCGATGTCGACGATCTCGAGCAGGGCGTCCGCTTCTACAGCGCCGCTTTCGGACTCGGAGTCGGTCGCCGCTTCGGTAACAGCGGCGTCGAGATGCTCGGTTCTTCTACTCCCATCTACCTCCTCGTGAAGGAGCGTGAGACGCTCGCAGCAGACACGAGCGCGCAGCGGCGCACGTATGACCGTCATTGGACGCCCGTGCACCTCGACTTTCTCGTCGATGACATAGAATCCGCCGTCGAAAAGGCGGTCGCGGCCGGAGCCAATCTGGAGAAGCCGGTCATGACTCAGAAGTGGGGGAGGCTCGCGCTCATGTCCGATCCTTTTGGTCACGGATTTTGCTTCGTTCAATTTCTCGGGCGGGGCTATGACGAAATCGCCGACGTCGGCGGTCAAGGTGCCGACTGATATCAAGCAGAGCCGTGCCGCCGGCTGGATTCCTTGAGGCACGGCCAGCGGCATCGGGAAACGCGGATCAAGGAGCGAGCAACGATCATGCGAAATCTCTACGCGCGCAGCGTGTTCTTCGTCAAAGACGCCGAGCGCTCGCTCCGCTATTACACGGAGACGCTGGGATTCTCTTTAAACTGGAACCACCAAGAGCAAGGCCGGCCATACGTATTTCAAGTCAGTCTGTTCGGATTCGAGCTGATTTTGAATCAGACGGAATCAGGCACGGAAGAACGCGCGGGCCACGGCCGGGTGTTTATCGGGCTCGACCACGACCAGACTCGAGAATTTCGACGGTACCTCGGAAACAAGAACATCGAGACGACGATCACAGTGTGGGGTAATCGGACGCTCGTGATGCGAGATCTCGATGAGAACGAGCTGTTCATTTGGCTGCCGGAGGATGAGTGGGAGGGCTTCGAAGCGAAGGGCGGCGCGTGACGAGGGGCGCTGATCGGCCTTTACCATGCCGACCCCCTCTGCTGTCGCGACTATCGTGACTCGAGTAGAAGGACGGGCAGCTCAGGTTGTTGTCTCGTCTCCGAGCCCGGTCGCTCGATAGGCCGCGCGCGCCTTCTCCACCGCCCAGTGAAACCGCAGCGGCTCGGTCGTTGCGGCCGCGAGGTGCGCCGTCGGGGCATACGGGTCGCGCGCCGAGCGCGCTAGAAGCTTGCGGATCTTGTAGAAAGCCCCGCGCCCCTTGCGCATGACGCCCATCTGCAAGGCGCCGAGCGGATAGCTCCGTACTGTCTCGCGCTTGAATCGCTCGAAATCGGCCAACGATGCGCGGCTCATGCAGCGCTCGCTCGCTCTCTGCAGCCAGAAAGGCTGCGTGATCGCGCGCTTCTCGCTCGCGAACGAGCCGCGCGGGACGCCTTGCTCCTCCAAAATTCGCCGCGGAATCGGCCGATCGTAGCCGCCGCCGATGCGCCATGCGCTCATCTCCTCCGAGCGCGAGATCCGGAGAATGTCGCCGTGGCGCGTGAACGTGAGAAGCGGCACCGGCACGTGCACGAAGCCGGCGTGTAGGCGAAACTCTTGCATGCTGCCGCCCGCCGGGAAACGGAAGCGGTACTCTTCGCTCGCGGCGGGGTCCTGCGTTTCGGTGCCCCATAACGTGTCGCCGAGCATCCCCGTGAAGAACATCGTTCCCGCGAGGCGCTCGCCGAGCGTCGATAGCACGACGTCGTCTCCGCCTCCGCCCGTCGCGAGGAACGGCGCCTCCGGGTAGCTTGACTCCGCGAGGTAGGCGTCTCGAGAGAACCGCTCGACGTCGAGACCGAGCCGGCGCGCGAGCTCTTCGCCGCTGTCGTCGGTCGATTCAAGCCGCGGTCCGAACGACGGTCGAGCCTGCGTGAACGTGACGGCACGCCGGCAACCGATCGTTTTGGCGAGCAGCGCGCACGCCGGCGAATCGTAGCCGGATGAGATCGTCGCAAGCGGCTCGTATCGCACTCGGCGCCTCGGCGCGACGGCGTTTTCCTTTAGGCGCGCCAGCGCCTCGCGCGAATAGTCGATGTATTCGCCGAAGGTTTCGAAGCGCGGGGGGCGAGGCGGAGCCAGCGTGCGCGGCTCCGGCGCGCGCCGCCTCCACCGCCGCTTCGCATCGCCGCCGGCGCCGAAGCAGAACGAGACGTGATAGTGGACCGAAAGAATGCGGCCCCCGGCGAGCCGCATATGCTTCGCGGCCTTCCGGTAGCCCAGCAGGAACGTCAGCAGCCGCGATTCGTAGCTCCAGTTGCGCCGATCGAGGTGCGAGCCGCTCGCCTCCAAGACGTACGCCAGGGAATTCGACACGAATACCGCGGGGCCGGCCGCGACGCTGTAGAGCCGCTCCATCGTATGCGTGGTCGGCGTGAACCAGAGCTCGCCGTCGCGCAGCGCCGCGCCCGATCCGAGCACGATCTCCGACCGAGAGAACGCATGCGCGTCGAACGGTCCTTTCCAGGCGCCTTCGAAGAACCAGTCGGCGCCCGTTTCGACCCACGCGCCGTGCTCGACCGCGATGTCGTCGCGCCCGGCGGTGAGCCTCGCGCACCATGCGAGCCGCGGCAGCGTCGAGTTCTCGAGGAAGCGAAGCTCCAGCATGAGTCAATGATCGACGAGCCGGCGCCCGATGCAAAGAGCCGAATCGAGCGAGGAGTCGCCGCCGCAAGAATTGCGAGCAGTCGCGAAATTTCCAATCCGCGTTCAGCCGAGCGTGCGTCGAGCGGCAGTGAATGCCGGCACAGAGCTTGCAGCGCCGAAAAGCGCGCCCGCGGGGGCTTCACGAGGGATTCGAACGCACGGCACGCCTTCCGCCGCGTTCGGGGAATTGCGCGCACGAGGGGCGATGCGGCTGCCCCGACGAAAGGCCAACGGAGGATACGATGGTGGCCGACGCAGGCACGGAAGCGGGTTCATTCGAAGAGACGCCGGCTTCATCCTCGGGCGCCGCGCAGGCGCCTTCCGCGGCGTCCACGGGGCAACGGACCTACAGCCTTTACCTCGAGCTGCTGAAGCACTGTCTCATCGACAGCCTCTATCTCGACGATCCGCTCTCGGACTACATGCTTTATCGCGAGAAGCCGCATACCGCGTACTGGAAGCGGATCGGCGTGCGTCTCATTCAGCGCATCCTGCAGCCCTACGGCGTGAAGCTCGTCGAGCGGCATTGGGTTCCATGGATGGAGGAGTACGCGAAGATGGATCCCGCCGAGAAGCGCGACCGCCGAGAGCGCGGTTTCGGCTGGCCGCTGCGCGCGCACACTTTCCTGAGTCTGCCCCGCCTCGACAACATTCAGTACTGCGTCGAGACCGCGCTGCGCGAAGGCGTCCCGGGCGACTTGATCGAGACGGGCGTCTGGCGCGGCGGTGCCTGCATTCTCATGCGGGCGCTGCTCGAGGCGAACGGCGACGCGACGCGCAGCGTCTGGCTCGCGGATTCGTTCGCCGGGCTCCCTGCGCCCGACACCGAGCAATATCCCGCGGACAAGAAAGGCAAGCATCATCTCTGGACCGAGTTCGTCGCGACGCGCGCGGAGGTCGAAGGGAATTTTCGCCGCTACGGTCTGCTCGACGATCGCGTGCGCTTCCTGGAAGGCTGGTTCAAGAACACCCTCCCGGCGGCGCCGATCGAGCGGCTCGCCGTGCTGCGGCTCGACGGCGACATGTACGAATCCACGCTGCAGGCGCTCGAGTCGCTGTACGACCGGCTGTCGCCGGGCGGTTTCGTCATCATCGACGACTATTGGCTCGCGCCGTGCGCCCAGGCCGTCAACGACTTCCGCGCGGCCCGCGGCATCGCGGACGAGATCGCGGACATCGACGGCCGCGGTGTGTTCTGGCGGAGGTCGGTGTAGCGCCGATCGATCGGCTTCCGTTTTTTGCTCGGCTTCCGTTTCGCTCGGCTTCCGTTTCGCCCGCTCGACCTCGGCCGCTCTCGTTGACGAGAAGAGCCCGACGGGGCTAACGTCCCGCTACTCTATTTCCTCCGGGAGAACTGCGATTTCCACTTCACGTGACAGGGCCCGCAGCATCTCGGCGCTGCTCGCGGCCGTAGGCTTATCGCTGGCCGGCGGTTCGGCCGTCGCTCAGCAGTCGTCCGCCGATCTCGATCCCGTCTCGGGCGCGCGGCTGCCGTATCTCACGCGGGAAGATCTCGGCGAGGCCGGCAAGAGGCTCGCGGACGTCTTCGCGCGCGGCGGCAAACCGACCGATCCCGTCAAGGGACCTCTGGCGTTCGCCGCCTACAACGTGCCGGTCGCCGTCGCGCTGCTCGACCTGCACGACGGGGCCGTCGCGAAGGGCACGCTCGATGCGCACGTGCGCGAGCTCGCGATTCTCGTCGCGTGCCGCGAGATGAACTATACGTTCGAGTGGAACGCTCACGAGCCGCAGGCCGTCAAGGCCGGCGTCGATCCCAAGGTCATCGACGCGGTGCGGGGCGGCCTCAAGCTCGCCGGCGTGCCCGAGAAGGATGCGGCGGTGATCCGCTTCGGGCGCGAGCTGCTCGGCGACCGCCGCATGAGCTCGGCGACCTTCGCGAAAGCCGTCGAGCTCTTCGGAGCACACGGCGCCATGGATCTCGTCGCCGTGATGAGCACGTACGCCGTGAGCGGCTTCTACGCGATCGCGGTCGACGAGCATCCGCCGGGTCGGCCGGCGCTGGAACCGCTGCCGCGCTGAGTCTCAGCGCGGCCCCGCGTCCCACTCTCCGTCGATCAGAAACCGGTCGGCCGCGAGCGCCGCCGCCGCGCCGTCGCCGGCGGCCGCGGCTGCGCGGCACGCGTTCCCGGCCCGAACGGTGCCGGCGGCCAGCAATCCCGGAAGGCGCGTTCGCATCGCTGCGTCCGTGAGCACGTAACCCGAAGCGTCGAGCAGCGAGCGGTCGTCGATGAAGGACGTATTCGGCTCGAGGCCGACGAAGACGAAGACGGCCTCGCATTCGAGGTCGCTCGTCGCGCCGCTTGCGGCGTGCCTCAGCCGAGCGCCCGTGACGGCATCGGCGCCCAAGATCTCCGTCACCTCGGACTCGGGCACCGCGGAGATCCGCGCGTGTGCTTCGGCGAGCGCGCGGTATGCGGCTTGGGCCGTGAACGCGGGCCCGCGGTGCACGATCGTGACCGTCGAGCAATGCTCGGCCAGCGTGAGCGCCTCCTGCAGCGCCGAATCGCCTCCGCCCGCGACGACGACCGGGCGATCCCTGAGCAGCGGCGCGTCGCAGCTCGCGCATTGGCTCACGCCCTTGCCGCGCAGCGCCGATTCGCCGGGCACGCCGAGGTCGCGCAGCCGAGTGCCGGTTGCGAGGATCACGCTTCGCGCGGTGTAGCGCTCGTTCGGCGTCGCGACGGTCCATGCGCCGCCCGCGCCCTCGAGACCCGTCAGCGGGGCCATCGCGGTCTCGGCGCCGGCTGCGGTCGCCTGCTCCTGCGCCATGGGGCAGAGGTCGTAGCCCGGCACGCCTTCGGGGAAGCCGGGGTAGCCGTCGATCTTCTCGATGTTCAAGAGCTGGCCGCCGAGGACGTCGCCGGTCAGAACCAGCGTCCGGCGCCCGAGGCGGGCCGCGGTCAATCCGGCCGTGAAGCCGGCGATGCCGCCGCCGGCCACGACGATGTCGAACTCCTTGCTCAATTCGGAAGGCTCCTCGGGGTCGTGTCGTGGGAAGAGTAACGGTTCGGCGCTGCGGATGAAAACGGCGCTGCCGGCGCGCCGGCGGCGAGTCGGGCCTCCTGCGAAGGCGCGCAATGGGCGCGGAGAGCACGGCGCGCGTGCCGAGAGCCTGGCCGAAGAGCCTGGCCGAAGAGCGCTCCGTAGACACGCCGTCCCACGAACATCCGTCATACCGATTCACGGGAACGCCGTGAACCCATCCCTGGGGGCTCGCTCGCGCGCGTCCTGCGCGCGAGCGTCCCGTGAATCGGTATGACGGATATTCGCGGGACTCATCGGCAACCACGAATGTCAGAGGCTCGCGCCAAAATCAGCCGCCGGACGCGAGCTCCTTGGCCCACTCGAGGCGTCACGGCTATCGACT
>DASTSM010000255.1:0-8377 GCA_035760685.1 Gammaproteobacteria bacterium
GTCGAAAAATCGGGTCTGACCCCATTTTCGTTTAGCTCGATGACGCGAAGCGCTCGTCGTGTTCCACAACGCCGATCTCACCCGTCCGACCGTTCGAATCGCTGCCCCTACTCGAGACCGCGATGACCGCTAGACCCGTGCGGCTCGTTCGCGGATCGAGCGCGCGCTACATGAACCCGCGCTTGCGCAGCAGCGCCTCGACTCGGGGGTCGCGGCCGCGGAACCGGCGGTAAGCAACCGACGGATCGACGGTGTTGCCGACGGCGAGCACCTCGTTCCGAAGCCGAGCCGCCAAGGTCTCGTCGTAAAGGTTTCCGCTCTCCTCGAAGGCCTCGATCGCGTCCGCGACGAGCGTGTCCGCCCAGAGGTAGCCGTAATAGCCGGCCGCGTAGGCTTCGCTCGAGAACACGTGCGCGAAATGCGGAATCCTGTGACGCATCGCGATCTGCGGAGGGGCCTCGAGCTCGGCGAGCGTTTCGCGCTCGAACTCGCGCAGATCGACGTCCGCGCCCGCCAAGAGGTGCAGCTTCATATCGGCGATGCCCGAGACGAGGAACTCTGCGGTGCCGAACACCTGGTTGAAGCGCTTCGCCTTCTCGAGCCGCTCGAGGATTTCGGGAGGAATGGGCCGACCCTCGCGGTCCGTCAGAAAGCGCAAGACCTCCGGCGTCTCGAGATAGCGCTCGTGAAACTGCGACGGAAACTCGACGAAATCGCGCGCGGTGTTGGTGCCCGAAAGCGACGGGTAAGACACGTTCGAGGTCAAGCCGTGCAACGCGTGCCCGAACTCGTGGAACATCGTGACCGCGTCGTTCCAGGAGATCAGGATCGGCTCGCCGGGCCTGCCTTTCATGAAGTTGGCGTTGTTCGAGACGATCGGCAGCACGGGCGTCGCTTTAAGCTTGCTCTGATCGCGGTACTCGCTCATCCACGCGCCCGACTGCTTGCCGGGGCGCGCGTAAGGGTCGAAGTACCAGAGCCCGATAGTCCTTCCGCCGCGAGTGACCTCATATACCGTCACGTCCGCTTGGTAGACCGGCGCGTCGGCGAACCTTTCAAATCGATAGCCGTAGAGCCGTTCGGCCGCGGCGAACATGGCTTCGCGGATTTTATCGAGTTGCAGGTACGGCTTCAGCGCGTCCATGTCGAAGTCGTAGCGGGCGAGGCGCAGTCGCTCCGCGTAGTAGCGGGAGTCCCAAGGCTCGATCTCGAAGCCGCCGTCTTCGCGCGCAGCGATCTCCTGCATCTCCGCCACGTCCTTCTCGACCTGCGCCGCCGCGGGCCGCCAGACCTCGAGCATGAGGTCCATGGCGGCCTCGGGGGTCTTCGCCATCGTGTCGGCCAGCCGCCAATGCGCGAAGCTCTCGTAGCCGAGCAGCTTCGAGCGCTCGGCCCGGAGCGCGAGGATCTCTTTCGCGACGGCGTTGTTGTCGTTCTCGTTGCCGAGATCGCCGCGCGAGGACCAGATGCGATACGCACGCTCGCGAAGCTGCCTGATCGGCGAGTAGGTCAGAAACGGCTCCATCGACGAGCGCGTATTCGCGATGACCCACCGGCCCGCGAGCCCGCGCGCGCCGGCTTCGACCTCGGCGGCCTCGATCATGGACGCGGGGAGGCCGGTCAAGTGCGCCGGGTCGTCGATCACGAGGCATTGCTGCTCTTCGTCGGCGAGCACGTTTTGCGCGAAGCGCGTGTAGAGCACGGCCAAGCGCCGATTGATGGCGGCCACGCGTTCCTTGGCGGCTCCGCCCGCTTTCGCGCCGTTCAGGACGAAGCGGGTGTGGTGAAACCAGGCGAGGCGCTTTTGCTCGGCCGACAGCGCTTGCTCGCTCTCGTACACCGACGCGATGCGGGCAAACAGCTGCGCGTTCTGAACGACCTCGTCGTCGAAGGCGGCGAGCAGCGTTTTGACCTCGGCCTCGATGGCATGAAATTCCGGGCCGCTCATCGTGCTCGCCCAGACCCAGAAGATCGGCAGCACACGCCGCAGCGACTCGCCGCTGCGTTCCATGGCCGCCAGGGTGTTCTCGAAGGTGGGCGGGTCGGGATCGGCCGCGACCGCTGCGAGCTCGCCGCGCTTCTCCTGCAAGGCTTGCTCGATGGCGGGCTTGAGGTCGCCGGGCTTGACCTCGTCGAACGGCGGGAGGCCGCCGAAAGGTCCTTTCCAAGTCTCTATGAGCCGGCGGTAGGACATGCGTGCGTCGTCGCGTGCGCCTTGTATGCGTCGAACCGGTCGCCGGCGGCACGCAAGGCGAGCCGTCGAGCGATCCGCACCGATCCGCTACGCCCGCTGCGATCCGCTACTTCGCGACGCTGATGACCTCGGGCTCCATGTAGCTCTTGAGGCCGAGGATCGAGTACTGCCGCCCGACGCCGGATTCCTTCGCGCCGCCGAACGGCACGAACGCCGACGTCGCGCGGTGCTGGTTGACCCACGCCGTGCCGACCTCGAGCCGAGCTGCGACGGCCTTGCCGCGCTCGACGTCGCTCGTCCAGACCGAGCCGCTCAGCCCATAGCGCGTGTCGTTTGCGCGCGCGACGGCGTCCTCGAGATCGGAGTACTTTAGGATCGGCACGATCGGCCCGAACTGTTCCTCGCGCACGAGCCGGCTGTCCTCGTCGATGTCCGTCACGATCGTCGGCGGGATGAAGTAGCCGGCGCCCGCCGGCACCTCGCCGCCCGCGAGGATCTTCGCGCCGCGCCGCTTCGTGTCCTCGAGCAGGTCGCGCACCTTGTCGTACTGCATCTTGTTCTGCAGCGGCCCGAGCTCGACGCCGGCGTCGAGGCCGTTGCCGACCTTGGCCTTGCGGGCTTCCTCCGCAAGCGCCGCGCAGAGCTCGTCGTAGACCTTCTCGTGCGCGTAGATGCGCTTGATCGCCATGCAGACCTGGCCGCTGTTGACGAACGCCGCGAAGAACATCTTCTTCGCGATGGCCTTCGGATCCGCGTCGTCGAGCACGATCGCGGCGTCGTTGCCGCCGAGCTCGAGCGTGATGCGCTTCAGCGTCTTCGCGGCGCTCGCGGCGACCTTCTTGCCCGTCGCGACGGAGCCCGTGAAAGAGATCTTGTCGATGCCTTCGTGCTCGGTCATCCACGCGCCGAGATCGTCGCCGCCCGCGAGCACGTTGACGACGCCCGCCGGAAAAATGTCCTTCATGAGCTCGCCGAGCTTGAGCGTCGTGAGCGGCGTATAGGGCGAGGGCTTCAGCACGACCGTGTTGCCCGTGTAGAGCGCGGAGACCAGCGGCCCGAGCGCGAGATTCACGGGGGCGTTCCAGGGCGTGATGATGCCGACAACGCCGAGGGGCCGATAGTGCAGCTCGATGTGGCGATCCTTGTCGTCGACGAGCGTCTCGACGGGAATCTCGATACTGATCATGCCTTCGGACTGCCCGGCGCCGCGCTCGATCTCGGCGATCGACTGCGCCAGCGGCTTGCCTTGCTCTCGCGTCAGCAGCTCGCCGAGGGCATGGCTCCGCTCCCGCAGCGCCGCGGCCAGGCGCTTGATGAGGCCCGCGCGTTCCTCGTACGAGGTGTTACGCCATTGCAAGAACGCGGCGCGGGCGGCGCGCACGGCCGCATCGAGATCCGCCCGTCCCGCCGCGGGGCAGCGCGCGAATACCGCGCCGAGCGCGGGATCGATGACGTCGAGCGAACGCTCGCCGCGCGCGAGGCGGCCGTCGATCAGCAAGGCGAAATCGCTCCTTCGCTCGGCGTCTTCTGCTCTCTCGGCCATGGGGATCTCTACCTCCGCTTGTGCTCGCTCGGCGTCGACCGGCGAAAAGGCGGCGTCCGCAAGGCTGCGGCTTGCGGCCGTCCGGCTCATCTGAAGTAGAATTCATGATACACGATCGATCCTGAAGGGGTCCCCCGTTCAACCGAGTCGCCGGCGCGCCGAAGCGCACGCCCGGGGGCCGTCGTTCTCGCTGTCGAGTTGGAGGAGCAGTCAAATGAAGATTGTCGTCGTCGGACAAGGTGCATTCGGTCGAAAGCATCTCGACGGGCTCGAGAACATTCCGGACGTCGAAGTCGTGAGCCTCGCCGGCGGCAGCAAGGAAACGACGGAGCAGGTCGCGAAGCAATACGGCATCCGGCACTGGACGACGAATCTCGCCGAGGCGCTCGCCCAGCCCGGCGTCGAGGCCGCGATCATCACGTCGCCGACGCAGATGCATGCGTCGCAGGCCGTCGAGGTCATGCGGGCCGGCAAGCACGTCGAGATCGAGATTCCGATCGCGGATTCCCTCGCCGACGCCGAGCGCATCGACGAGGTGCAGCGCGAGACGGGCCTCGTCGCGATGGCGGGCCACACGCGGCGCTTCAATCCGTCCCATCAATGGGTGCACAACCGCATCGAGGCCGGCGAGCTCAAGCTCCAGCATCTCGTCGTCCAGACCTTCTTCTTCAGGCGCAAGAACATCAACCTCGAGGGCAAGCCGCGAAGCTGGGTCGATCACCTGCTCTGGCATCACGCCTGCCACACGGTCGATCTCTTTCAGTATCAGAGCGGGGAGACGGCGTCCGACGTCTTCGCGCTCGAGGGCCCGCATCACCCCGAGCTCGGCATCGCGATGGACATGAGCATCGGCATGAAGACGCCGTCGGGCGCGGTTTGCACGCTCGCGCTCTCGTTCAACAACGACGGGCCCCAGGGCACGTTCTTCCGCTACATCTGCGACAACGGCACGTACGTCGCGCGCTACGACGATCTCTTCGACGGCAAGGACAAGCCCATCGACCTCTCGAAGGTCGCGGTCTCGAGCAACGGCATCGAGCTTCAGGACCGGGAGTTCATCGCGGCGATCCGCGAGCGCCGCGAGCCGACTTCGAGCGTGCGCCAGGTCATGCCCGCGATGCGGACGCTCGATCGGCTGGAGAAGTGCCTGCAGAAGTAGGGCAGAAGAGAGGACACAGGAAGAAGCGAGCCGCCGGCAAACGCGAGCACGCAGGAAGAAGCGAGGACACAGGGAGGCCCTTCGTCGTGGCAACGAGAGAGATTCCCGTCTGCATGGCGCCCGATCCGAATACGCGCGCGCCGAAGTACAAGCCGCCCGAGAACGCGTGCGATGCGCACTGCCATATCTTCGGGCCGGGCGACAAATACCCTTACGCGCCGGATCGAAGCTACACCCCGCCCGACGCTCCGCTCGAGCGCTTTCAGGAATTGCAGCGCACGCTCGGGCTCACGCGGGCCGTGCTCGTCAACGCGAGCTGCCACGGCACGGACAACACGGTGATCCTCGACGCGATCGCGCAGAGCGGCGGGCGCTATCGCGGCGTCGCGAACGTCGACGAGCCGGTCACGGACGCCGAGCTCGAGCGGCTGCACGCGGGCGGAATCCGGGGCATCCGCTTCAACTTCGTGCAGCACTTGGGCGGCACGCCGGACCTCGACGTCTTCAACCGGCTCGTGCGGCGCATCAAGCCGCTCGGCTGGCACGTCGTGCTGCATTTCGACGCCAAGGATCTGCTCGAGTTCGAGACGATGCTGCGCACCTTGCCCGTGCCGTTCATCATCGATCACATGGGCCGCGTGCCCGCGAAGGACGGGCTCGATCAGGAGCCGTTCAAGATCCTCAAGAACGTCGCGCGCATGGAGAACTGCTGGGTCAAGATCTGCGGCGCCGAGCGCATCTCCGCAATGGGCCCGCCGTTCACGGATGCCGTGCCGTTTGCTCAAGCGCTGCTCGAGATCGCGCCGGATCGCATCCTCTGGGGCACCGACTGGCCGCATCCGAACATCAAGAAGCACATGCCGAACGACGGCGACCTCGTCGATCTGATTCCGCTCATGATGCCGGACGCTGCGCTGCAGAAGCGCGTGCTCGTCGAGAATCCGGAGCGGTTGTACCGGTTTACGGCCTAAACGCTCCTCATCGGTCGAGCACGAGGCGAAAGGCTCGTCCCCGGCGCGTTCGATAAGTCGTGAAGCCGCGGCGGTCTAGCGTCAAGACGTCCGTCACGGCCGCCGCCTCCGAAAGCAGGACGAGGGTTGCGTCGGCGTAGTCCATGGGCGTGTCCGAATAGCGCTCCATGAGAGCGGCGGCTTCGCGGAGCTCGGGCTCCTGAGCGAGATCGTAGACTGCGACGTCTGCGTGCCCGATGAGATCGGCGAGCAGTCGCGGCCCGCGACGGGCGCTTGACACGAAGTGCATGGCTTCGGTGATGACCGCTCCGGTCGTGAGGAGCCGGCCCGTGAACGCATCGATGTGCTCGACGACGAGGTTATGCGTGGGATCCGAAGCGTCGAGGTAAGCGACGATTGGCCCGGTATCGATGAGCCATGCGTTCAATCTCGCCAGTTCCGCTGTCGGATCTCGCGTTGCCAAGCCGATTCCGGATCGGGCAGCCGCAGACTGCCGCGGAGACTGCCAAGCTTCTCCGACAACGGACGTTCCACCACGGCTCGCTCGAGTATTTCGCGAACCAGCTTCGAAACGGTCTTGCGTTCCGCCTTGGCCTTGCGTGCCAAGGCGTCTCGCAGCGTCTTGTCGGTTCGAATCGTGATCGTCGTACGCATGTCGTACATCGTAAGACAGCTCCGTATCGCAGGCAACGGCGACGAGGGCACGGGTGCGGCGCCTCGCGTGTGCAAGACGGCTTCGCGGCTCCGGCCGTCGGGCGGAATTCGCCTCGGGCGCGCGCTTGGATGTTCAGCGCGCGCCGGCGCGGGGGGAAGGACTATTTCCGGCCGGATCGCTTACATGGGGAAGCGCGCAGCCGGCGCAAGGCAAGCGGCGCAGGCAGGCAACGCGCTCGGCTACTCCTCCGCCGCACGCGCCGTCTCCGCGCGCTACACGCCCTTGTAAAGCAGCGAATCCTGCATGCCCTCGGCGAGGCACCACTCGGCGAAGCGCTCGGGCGTCTGCTCGAAGCTGCCGGGGACCCAGTTCTCGTCGACCTGATCGGAGTCGAAGTCGTACTCGGCTGCGCCCCCGGAAGGGCAATGGAAGTACCAGAAGTAGCACGACGAGATCGGATGGCGGCCCGGGCCGAGCGCCGTCGTCCAGCCGCGCCGCGTCATGGCGAGGCCGCCGCCGAAGAGCTCGTGGATGCTGCCGAGCTCGAAGGCGACGTGATGAAAGCCGCGCTTCGGTCCGACGTTGAGCAGGAAGAGGTCGTGGTGGTGCGGTGACGCCGAGGCGCGCATGAAGTAGCCGCGGCCCGGATAGCAGTCGCTCACGATGAAACCGAGCCGCTCCGTGTAGAACTCGACCGCCTCCTCGATGCGCTCGCCGACCATGAAGACCGCGTGCGTCATCTCGAGCGGCGTCGCCGACGAGAAGAATTGGCCGCGCGTGTTGATCCGGTCGGGCCGGCCCGGGGTGTTGAACTTGAGCTCGGGCGCCTTGACGGGATGCCGCTTCGCGACGCGGAAGGCGATGCGGAATCCGAGCGGATCGGCAAGGCGCAGGCTCCCGTCGCGGCCCTCGGTCACGTCGCGGTCGCGGCTCATCTCGTCCGCGACGGCGCGGAGGTCGTCGTGCGTCGCGACGCCGAAGGTCGCTTCGCGCAGCGTCTCGCCCGGGAGCGCCGGAGGCGGAAGGTTCGGATCTTCGGCGGGGCGTAGAATTACGCTCGATCCGTCCTGTGCCTCGAAGACGGCCTCCTGCCCGCTCGACGCCGCGGCCTTCAAGCCGAAGTCGGTCCAGAAGCGCCGCGACTTCTCGAGGTCGCGGACGCCGTAAGTCAGTGCATCGAGATTCGTGACACGCATAAGCTCGTCGTCGCTCGCCGTGTGGATCCGGTCCGTGCCGCTAGTCTAGCCTGCGGCGCGGAGCCGCGCGCCGATTCGGCGCCTCGCGCCGGCGGGAAGATGCCCGAAGGGGGCGGCGCGGCGGCGCGATGCCGCTGCGTCGCGAGGCAACGTCGAAAAACGGCCTACGTGCTATCCTGCCGGCCTTCACGAGACGCCGGCCTCTCCGACACGCGCGATGCACGCATCGAGGGCCGGCACCACGAGGCGAGTCCATCGTCGTGAGCGAGCCAACGAAGCGCCGCATCGTCGTCGCGATCACGGGAGCGACGGGCGCCGTCTACGGCGTTCGAATGCTCGAGGTGCTGCGCGGGATCGAGGCCGTCGAGACGCACCTGATCGTCTCACGCGCGGGCGCGCTCAACGTCCAGACGGAGCTCGACGTCGGGAGGCGCGACGTCGAGGCGCTCGCCGACGTCGTCTACTCGGACCGCGACATCGGCGCGGCGCTCGCGAGCGGCTCGTTCCGGACGCACGGCATGATCGTCGCACCCTGCTCGATGAAGACGCTCGCGGCGCTCGCGACCGGCGTTACCGAGACGCTCATCGCGCGCGCCGCGGACGTCACGCTCAAGGAGCGCCGCCGCATCGTGCTGCTCGTGCGCGAGAGCCCGCTGCAT
>DASTSM010000256.1:0-13749 GCA_035760685.1 Gammaproteobacteria bacterium
GAGAGGCGGCCACCGAGGCAGCGGCGTCCGCCGAGTCGTCCTGCGGCCCGATCGGCGCGGCGTACCGGACGGCGAACGCGACCGCGACAGCGGCCGCGGCAATCCCGGCGGCGGCCGCGGCGGCGCGGAACCGCGAGCGCCGTCCGCGCCGCCGTGCGCCGGCCGCGCGAAATGCCTCGAGCAAAGACTGCTCGCGAGCGGGATCTTGGGGCGGCGCCGGCAGCGCCGCGCGCAGCGCGGCGAGGTCCGCGCTCAGCGCTTCTTGCGCTCGGCGGGCGGCCGCGAGCTCCGGCGACAATGCGAGCGCGCCCGCGATTCGGGCTTGCTCGTCGGCGTCCATGGGCTCCGCGCGCACGGCGCCGACGATGAGCTCCTCGATCGGCCTTCTCGTCATGAGCACACCTCGTTCATCCTGAGCGGCTCGGCGGAATGCTTCGTGCCTGCAAGCATCTCGGCGAGCAGCGTCCGGGCCCGATGCAGCCTCGATCGCACCGTGCCGATCGGGCAGCCCAGGACGGCTGCGCTTTCCGCATACGATAGCTCGGCAATCTCGCAGAGCACGACGGCCTCGCGGTATGCCACCGGCAGCCGCAGCAGCGCCTCGCGGAGGCGCGCGACGCGCTGCTCCGCGAACACGGCCTCCTCGCCGCCGCAAGGTGCGGAGCGCTCGTCTTCCTTCGTCGCGGCATCCGGAGCCCAGCGCCTCTCGGCGCGCAGCCGGTCGAGCACGACGTGCCGCGCACAACCGAGCAGCCACGCACGCACCGAGCCCCGCGCGGGATCGAAACCCGCCGCGTCCTCGAGCACGCGCAGGAAGACGTCCTGCACGACGTCCTCCGCGACCGCGCCGGATCGGCACATCGCGAGCGCGAAGCGATAGACGTCGGCGTGCCGACGCCGGTAGAGCGCAACGAAAGCGCGCTCGTCGCCCGCGAGCATCTCGCGAAGAAGCTCGGCGTCGTCGGTCTCCGGGCGAGTCATGCGAGTCGGGCGCCTCGTGCGTCTCTTTCGCGATATTCGCACGAGCCGACGCGAAAGTTCCCGCCAAAAAATGGGGTCAGACCCCATTTTTCACTGGCGCGACACGAATCTCCTTCGCCGGCGAATGAAAAATGGGGTCTGACCCCATTTTTCGCCGGCCGCCGTCAGGAGAGCGCCGGAGAAGCCTCGGGCTTCGACTCGGGCGCGGGGCGCGTCGGGCCTTCGTGCAGCACGGCGTCCTTCGCCTCCCGGCTCAGCGACGCGAGGATCGCGATCACGATCGCGGCCGCAACGGCGACGGTCGCGAGCGCGATCGAGTACTTGCCGCCGACCATGCCCGCGAACCAGACCTGCAGCGAGGCATTCGACGAAGCGATGAAGTTGCCGAGCTGATAGACCGTGCCCGGGAACGTGCCGCGCGCCTCGGGCGGCGAGATCTCGTTGAGATGCGCGGGTATGACGCCCCAGCAGCCCTGCACGCACACCTGCATGAGGAACGCGCCGAGCCCGAGCAGCGCCGCCGTCGGCGCGAAGGCCCAGAGCGGGGCGACGAGGATCGAAAGCAGCGCGCCGATCACGATCATGCGCCGGCGCCCATAGCGCTGCGACGCCATGCCGAAGCCGATGCCGCCGACGATCGCGCCGATGTTGTAGACGATCGCGATCGTGGACACCGTCGCATGGCCGAAGCCGTGCTGGGTCTGCAGGAACGTCGGATAAAGATCCTGCGTGCCGTGGCTGAAGAAGTTGAACGCCGTCATGAGCAGGATCGCGAAGAGCGCGAGCGGCCAGTGGCTGCGCAGCACGGCGACCGTGCCGCCGACCTCGCGCGCCTGCGGCGCCCAGCCCGGCGACTCCGGCACGTGGCGGCGAATATAAAGAATGAGCAAGGCCGGCAGGATGCCGACCATGAACATGCCGCGCCAGCCGATGAAGGGATACAGAATCGCGAACACGATCGACGCGAGCAGATAGCCGCACGGGTAGCCGGACTGCAACAGGCCCGAAACGAATCCCCGCGACTCCGGCCGCACGGTCTCCATCGTGAGCGACGCGCCCGTGCCCCACTCGCCTCCCATCGCGATGCCGAACAGTGCGCGCAGGATCAGGAACACCGTGAGGTTCGGCGCGAACGCCGTCGCGAAGGCGAGCACCGAGTAGAGCGCGACGTCGAGCATGAGAATCGGCCGGCGGCCGTAGCGGTCCGCGAGACGGCCGAACACGAACGCGCCGATCGGCCGGAAGCCGAGCGTCAGGGTCAGCGCGAGAGCGACCGGCGCGACGTTCTCGCCGTAGCCGAATTCCTTCGCGACGTCGGTGATTACGAAGACGAGCAGGAAGAAGTCGAACGCATCGAGCATCCAGCCGAGAAATCCGGCCGTGACGACGTGCTTCTGCGTCGGCGTCCAACCCTTGAGCGCATCGAGATTCATCGGTCAGCTCAGCGTGTAGTTCAGGATCCAGACGAGGAACAGCACGAGCGGCACGTGCACGGCGAACTGGAGCATCGAGTAGCCCACGATGTCGCGGGCCTTGAGCCCGAGGATGCCGACGAGGGGCAGCATCCAGAACGGATGGATCAGGTTCGCGAGCGCCTCGGTCGCGTTGTAGGTCTGCACGACCCAGCCGAGGTGCGCGCCGAGATCCTTGCCGGCCTCGAGCAGATACGGCGCCTCGATGAGCCATTTGCCGCCCGCGGACGGAATGAACAAGCCGAGGAACGCGGAGTAGATGCCGACCATGGCCGGAAACGTGTGCGCGTTCGAGATCGAGACGAAGAAATGCGAGATCTGCTGCGAGAGCCCGGAGTCCGTCAGCATGCGCACGATGCCGGCGTACATCGGATATTGAATGAGCACGCCGCCGACCGGCACGAGCGAGGCCGTGATCGCGTTCATGAAGGACTTGGGCCGCCAATGCAGCAGCAGCCCGACGATGAGGAACAGGAACACGTAGTTGTTGAGCTGGAGCAGCACGCTCGGCCCGCCGGCCGCGACCTGCCGGATCAGAAAGCCGAACCCGAGCGCGCAGACGACGATCGTGAGCAGCGGGCTGTGCTCGAGCCAGTCGCCGGGCTTCTCGAGACGGTCCTTCTCGAGAGGCTTCCCGCTCGAGGCGGACGCCGGCGCGCCGCCGCCGTCGTCCTCGACGCCCATCGCCTTCATGCCGCGCGCCTGCGACTTCGGCGGCGCCGAGTAGAACGCGATGGCCATCGAAACCGCGATGAGCACGAGCGCAACCAGCAAGCTCTGCCAGAGCCCGAGCGTCTGGCTCAGCGGAATCACGCCGCTGATCTGCTCGATCGCGTCCGGGAGCGACGCGGGCGTCGCCATGATGAGCGCCGCCGACGACGAGAGCCCGAGCGCCCACACGCTGCCGACGCCGAGATAGGCCGCGGCGCCGATCGCGCGGTAATCCGAGCCCTCGACGCGCCGCGCAACCTCGCGCGCGAGCAGCGCGCTGAAGATCAGGCTGAAGCTCCATGAGACGAGCGACGTCAGCATCGAGAAGAGGCCGACGAAGGCAGCCGCGCCGGGGCCCGTCGAGGGCACGGCCGCGAGGCGGCGGATGCCTCGGTGCACGAGCGGCGCCGTCGCGACGGCGTAGCCCGTCACGATGATCAAGGACATTTGCATCGTGAACGCGACGAGGTCCCAGAACCCGGTGCCGAAGCGCTCGGCCGTATCGAGCACGGACTGGCCCGCCGCGAGGTTCGCGAGGAACACGATCGCGACAGCCGCGAGCGCGAGGGCGAACGCGCCCGGAAACCATTTCTCGAACCAATCCGAGAGACGCAGGCCGACGGCCGCGAGCGCGGAGGTTCGCGGCGGCTCGAGCGCGATCCCTGCGGCCGCGCTCTCCTCGGGTCTGTCCGCAATCGCCATGGCCGGCGAATATATCAGACGAGGCAGCGGGTTGCAGACGCGGCAGCAGCCCGTAAACGCGGCACGCTCCGAATCGCAGCCCGTTCCTTCCACGCTCGTTCCGTTTCGATCGCGTCGGTCACTCGAGCCCCATGTGCTATAAAATCGAACGATTCGGGGTTCTCGTCGAGTCAGGCATCGATGGCACAGGGGAAGTCGCGCGGGCGCCGGAGCGGCGGGGGTCCTAAGGGAGCCGTCCTCTCGTTCGCATTCGCCTTGCCCTTCCTCGCCGTCGCGTGCTCGCCGCAGCAGGGCCAACCCGGCTCGCAGCCCGTCGCCAACGCTCCCGTCAGCGTCGTGACGGCGGCGGCCGCCGTGCAGCCCATGGGCGTCGAGATCGAGGCCGTCGGCACGACCGAGGCCAATCAATCCGTGCAGATCACGTCGAAGGCATCGAACGTCGTGACGGCGCTTCGTTTCGACGAAGGCGCGCACGTCCGCCAGGGCGACGTGCTCGTCGAGATGGACGACGCGCAGGCCAAGGCCGAGCTCGCGGAGGCCGAGGCCGCGCTCGCCGACAGCCGCAGCCAATACAACCGGAGCCGGGACCTCGCCGCCCGCCAAGCCGTCTCGATGGCGGATCTCGACCGCGTCGAGGCAACGCTCAAGGCCGACGAGGCGCGCGTGGCCGCGGCCAAGGCCAAGCTCGCGGACACCGTGGTCCGCGCCGCCTTCGGCGGCCGCACGGGCTTCCGCCAGGTTAGCGTCGGCAGCTTCGTGAGCCCCGGCACGCCGATCACGACGCTCGACGATACGTCGATCATCAAGCTCGACTTCACGGTGCCCGAGACCTACCTCTACGTGCTGAAGCGCGGCCTCCCCGTCACGGCGAGCTCGACCGGGCTTCCCGATCGCACGTTCAAGGGCACGGTCACGACGATCGAGTCGCGCATCGATCCCGTCACGCGCTCGATCAAGGTCCGCGCCGAGATCGCGAATCCGGACGGCGTGCTGCTGCCCGGCATGTTCATGACCGTCGAGCTCCAGGGCGACGTCGTGCCGACGCTGCTCGTGCCCGAGGAAGCGATCGTGCCCGAGCAGGGACAGGCCTACGTCTTCGTCGTGCACGACCACGTCGTCGAGCGCCGGCGCGTGCGCACGGGCAAGCGCCGGCCCGGTCAAGTCGAGATCGTCGACGGGCTCGAGGAGAACGAGAGAGTCGTCGTCGAAGGCTCGCAGAACGTGCGCGACGGGACGGTCGTGCAGGAAATCGGCAACAACGTCAGCTGAGGCGGGCAGACGCGCATGCGCATCTCCGAGGTCTCGGTCCGCCGCCCCGTCTTCGCGACGGTCCTGAGCCTGCTGCTCGTGATCTTCGGCATCGTCTCGCTGCAACGGCTCTCCGTGCGCGAGTATCCCGACATCGACCGGCCCAACGTCTCGATCACGACGACCTACAAGGGCGCCTCCTCGGCCGTCATCGAGACGAAGATCACGCAGATCGTCGAGGAGGCCATCGCCGGCATCGAGGGCATCCTCAAGATCGAGTCCGACAGCGAGGACGAGCGCTCGCAGGTCCGCATCGAGTTCGACGTGAGCCGCGACATCGACGCCGCGACCAACGACGTGCGCGACCGCGTAGCGCGCATCGCGGCGCGCCTCCCCGTCGACGCCGATCCGCCGCAGATCGTCAAGGCCGACGCGAGCGCGGATCCCGTCATGTCGATCGCGTTCTCGTCGAAGTCCATGTCGATGCTCGAGCTGACCGACTACGCGGAGCGCAACCTCGTCGACCGGCTCTCGACGGTGCCGGGCGTCGCCTCCGTGACGATCATCGGCGGCCGGCGCTACTCGATGCGCATCTGGCTCGATCGGCAGGCGCTCGCCGCTCGCGGCCTCACGGTCGCGGACATCGAGGACGCGCTGCGGCGCGAGAACGTCGAGCTGCCCGCGGGCCGGCTCGAGTCGCGGACGCGCGAGTTCTCGCTGCGCACGATGGTCGGCCTCGAGAACGAGCAGGACTTCCGAAACCTCGTGATCATGCGCGGCGCGGACGGGCACCTCGTTCGGCTCGGCGAGGTCGCGGACGTGCAGAAGGCGGCCGAGGACGAGCGCTCGTACAGCCGGCTCAACGGCGAGCCCGGCATCATTCTTCAGGTCCAGGCGCAGTCGAAGGGCAACACGCTCGACATCGCGCACGGCGTGCGCGCGGAGGTCGCGCGTCTGCAAAACACGCTGCCGCCCGAGACGACGCTCTGGGTCAGCGTCGACAACGCCGTCGCGATCGAGGCCGCGCTCAAGGAGGTGCTCGTCGCGGTCGGCTTCGCGCTCGCCTCCGTGCTCGCCGTGATCTTCCTGTTCCTCGGGAACCTGCGCACGACGCTGATCCCGGCCGTCACGATCCCGGTCTCGATCATCGCCTCGCTGACCGTCATGTACATGCTCGGCTACTCGGTCAACGTGCTGACGCTCCTGGGGCTCGTGCTCGCGATCGGCCTCGTCGTGGACGACGCCATCGTCGTGCTCGAGAACGTGCACCGCCGCGCCGAGCTCGGCGCGCCGCCGCTCGTCGCCGCGATCACGGGCTCGCGCGAGATCGGCTTCGCCGTCATCGCGACGACCATGACGCTCGTCTCGGTGTTCGTGCCGATCTCGTTCCTGCCGGGCGACATCGGGCGCCTCTTCCGCGAGTTCGGCTTCACGCTCGCGGCCTCGGTGCTCTTCTCGGCGCTCATCGCGCTGTCGCTGACGCCGATGCTCGCCTCGCGGCTGCCCGAGCACACCGAGCGCGCGAACCGGTTCGCGAGCGCCGTCGACACCGCATTTCGGCGCCTCGCACGTTTCTACGAGCGGCGGCTGCGGCAGGTCATCGCGCATCCGTGGTACGTGCTCGCCGTCATCGGCGTGCTCATCGTGCTCGGCGTCCTGACGTTTCGCTCCGTGCCGTCCGAGTTCACGCCGCCGGCCGACGTCGGCCGGCTCTTCGTCTCGATCGAAGCGCCCGAGGGCGCGAGCTTCGATTACATCGACAAGTACGCGCGTCAGCTCGAGGCGATCGGCCTCAAGGAGATGGAAAAGGGCGACATCCAGCGGATCATGGTGCGGGTGCCGGGCCAGGGCGGCGCCCAGGTCCGCACCGGCAACGTCAACTCGGCGCGCCTCTTCGCGGTGCTCGTGCCGTGGCACGAGCGGGAGCGCTCGTCGCAAGACGTGCTGGATTCGCTGCTCAAAGAAGTCCAGAAGCTGCCCGGCGTGCACGCCTCGACCGGCCAGCCCGCGAGCCTCGGCCGCCGAGGCACGGGCCGGGCCGTGCAGGCCGACCTCGGCGGACTCGACTATGAGCAGCTCGCGGCGTGGTCCGACAAGCTGCTCGCGCTCGCGCAGCAGAACCCCGGCCTCGTCAACGTCGACACGAACTACAAGGACAAGAAGCCCCAGATCCGCGTCGCCATCGACCGGGACCGCGCGGCAGACCTCGGCGTCTCGCTCGAGACCGTGGCGAGCGCGCTCGAAACGATGCTCGGATCGCGCATCGTGACCACGTACGTTGACCGTGGCCGCGAGTACGACGTCGTGCTGCAAGGCCGCGAGGACAGCCGCCAGACGACGACGGATCTCACGAACATCAACGTGCGCTCGAGCCGGACGGGACAGCTGATTCCGCTCTCGAGCGTCGTCAAGCTCGAGGAGAGCTCGACGACGATGCAGCTCTCGCGGTTCAACCGCCTCCGCGCCGTCGAGATCGGCGCGGACCTCGCGCCGGGCTACACGATGGGCGAGGCGGTCCGCTGGTTCACGGACACCGTCGCACGCGAGCTGCCCGACGCGACGCTCATGTGGGACGGCGAGTCGGCCGAGTACACGCGCAGCGGCCAGCAGCTCTACTACACGTTCCTGCTCGCGCTCGCCGTCGTCTACCTCGTGCTCGCGGCGCAGTTCGAGAGCTTCGTGCACCCGATCATCATCATGGTGACCGTGCCGCTCGCGCTGCTCGGCGCCGTGTTCGGCTTGAAGCTCTACGGCCTCACGGTCAACATCTTCAGCCAGATCGCCGTCATCATGCTGATCGGCATCGCCGCGAAGAACGGCGTGCTCATCGTCGAGTTCGCGAACCAGTTGCGCGACCGCGGCGTCGAGTTCGTCGACGCCGTCGTGCAGGCCGCCGTCACGCGGCTTCGGCCCGTGCTCATGACGAGCCTCTGCACGGCCTTCGGCGCGCTGCCGCTCATGCTCGCGACGGGCGCGGGCGCCGAGCAGCGCCGGCCCATCGGCATCGTCGTCTTCTGCGGCATGAGCGTCTCGGTGTTCCTGACGCTGCTCGCGGTGCCGACGGTCTACGCCGTGCTCGCGCGCAAGACGCGCTCGCCGCAACACGTGAGCCGGCTCGTGGATCGGCTCATGGGCGGCACGGGGCTGCCGGAAGGCACGGAGACCGAGCCCGAGCTCGCCCCCGGCGAAGCCGCGCCGGCGCACGCCGGGGCCGGCTCGAGCGTTGGTTCCGCGGGCGGCACGGCGCTTCCGCAGCTTCGCGGGCCCGAGTGAGGCGGCTTACGCCTCGCCTGGCTCCGCTTCTCGCCCTCGGCGTTCTAAGCGGTTGCGCACCATCGGCGGATGTCGATTTGTATGACGCGATCCGGCTGGGCCAGCTCGCGCGCGTGCAAGCCTATCACCGCGACTACTCCGAAGTGCCGCCTTCCGTCCGGACGCTCGGGGAGGTAGACGCTGATATCCGGCTTCCGGCCACGGTCTTGACCTACCACGAACTTGGCTTCGGAGCCGAACACGAAGCCGCCGCGCTGACCAAGCCAGCGTCTGAACAGCGAGACGAGCCACGTAACAGCCAGCTCGTGGACAAGATCCGAAGCTGCGGACTCGATTCCTTCGGGAGCCGGCGATCGACGACCGTTGCGATCGTAAACGTTGCTGCGCAGCGCGGTCGCGCAATCGATCTGTGCGATGCGCACGCAATGTCTCGTCGTCTGTACCGAGCCTTGCCGCGCCGCAGCGCGGTCGGCGAGCGAAACCGCGCGGCGCCGCCGTCAAGGAACGAATTGATGAGACTCAGGAGGTCGGCCGGCGCGCGACTCGCACTTGAAGCCGCGTGCCGGCCGAAAGACTGCTGCGATGCGCGTGATCAGCCGCGCCGCTTGACCCGGTCCGCGCGCCGATCCAAGCGGCGGTCGATGCGCTCGCCTTTGCGGTCGAGATGCCGATCCGCGTGCTCGCCGCGACGATCGAGGCGGCGGTCGATATGGTCGCCGCGCTTGTCGAGCCGCTCGGCGGCCACTGGATGACCCGCCTCCTCCGCCTTGTCCGACTTGCGATCGAGCCGGTTGTCGATGCGGTCGCCCTTGCGATCGAGGTGATTCTCGATGCGGTCGCCCTTCGCGTCGAGGTGATTCTCGATACGGTCGCCGCGCCGATCGAGCCGCTCGGCTCGATGATCGGCCTTGTCTTGCGAAGCGGCGCTCGCCGCATCGTCCTGCGCGAGCACGGGGCCCGAAAGAGCCAGAAGCCCGAGACCGATCCACAAAGCGCTACGTTCCATCACTTCTCTCCCTGAAAGATTACCGATGACGGAACAAGCAACGCGCGACGCACGCGACCGTTGACGCGTGCTTTGAATCGGCGGAGCTTATGTCATACGGCCTCGCATACGTACGACCGCGCACACATGGTCTCGCTGCCCGAGCTCGACATGAGCGGATTCCTCGCCGATCCCCGCGGTTCTCGCGGAGCCGCGTTCGTGCGCGCGCTTCTCGAGGCCTGCCATGGGCCGGGCTTCTGCTACCTCCGCGGGCACGGCGTCCCGCCCGCGCTCGATCGATCGATTCTTGCGGTCGCGCGCCGCTTCTTCGCGCTGCCCGAATCCGAGCGACGCGCGCTCGCGATCGCGAGCTCGCCGCACTTCCGCGGCTACACGGCGCTCGGCGGCGAGCGCACGCGCGGCGCGAGCGATTGGCGCGAGCAGCTCGACGCGGGACCCGAGGAGGAGGCCGAGGCGCTGTCGAGCCGCGACCCGGCATGGCGCCGCGTGCGCGGACCGAATCAATGGCCGCCGAGCCTACCCGAGATGCGCGGAGGCGTGCTCGAGTGGATGGGCGCGATGGACGGCGTCGGGCTCGCCGTGCTGCGCGCGCTCGCGCTCGGCCTCGGTCAGCCGCTCGATCATTTCGACCGCTACGTGCTGCCCCGCGGCGATCCGCACATCAAGATCAGCCGCTACCCGGCGCAGAGCGCGGTCGCGGGCTCGGGGTCGGAGGTCACGTCGGGCTCGGACTCGAGCTCGTCATCGTGCGCAGACGGGGACCAAGGCGTCGGCTGGCATCACGACTCGGGGCTCGTGTCGTTCGTGCTCCAGGACGAAGTCGGCGGCCTCGAGGTCGAGGTCGCGGGCGAGCGCATCGAGGCGACGCCGCGCCGCGGCACCTATGTCATGAACTTGGGCGAAATGCTGCAAGCCGCGACCGCAGGTTTCCTGCGCGCGACGCTGCACCGCGTCAAGAGCCCTCCCCCTGGCCGCGCACGCATCTCGATCGCTTACTTCTTTCATCCGCGTCTCGAATCGATCTTCGAGCCGATCGCGCTGGCCGCCGAGCTCGCCGCCCGCGCGCCCGGCGGACAAAACGCCGACCCCCGCGACCCGGTCTTCTCCACCTTCGGAGAGAACTACTTGAAGATCCGGATGCGCTCGCACCCGGACGTCGCCGCACGGTACTACGCGGACGTCGCGTTGCGCAGCGGATAGGCCGGCTTCGGCGAGCGCAGCGCGGACGTGAGCAGCGACAAGAACGCGATGCAGCGAATCACGTCGGCGCGGCCCCGCCCCGGATAGCCGGCCCCCGCGCCTCTCGCCTCCGGATGCAGCCCGACGGCCTGGAGCCGCTGCTTGAGCCGCAGCGGCAGGTGCCGGCCGGGCGATGGCGGCGGCGGGGAACTCGGCGCCGCGATCGGCTCGTTGAAGAACGAGGCCTTGAGCCGCTCGAGCCCGGCCGGATCGAGCACCGCGCCGAGCGCGCCGTCGAGCCGCCGCTCGTCGAGCAGCTCGAGGAAGAATCGCCGGAGCTCCGGCTTACTTCGAATGTCGCGAGCCCACTCCGGCAGGCTCGCGGCCCGCCGCAACGGGAGCGACGCGACCTCGGGGAAGTAGCGGCCGAGCATCGAGACGTAGAGGTTCTTGTTGATTCGGAAGCGGCGAGGCACCTGCGCCATGACGTCGAGCACGCCCGCAAGCAGAAACGGACGCCGCACCTCGACGGCGAGCTCCTTGTAGTAGCCGAGCGCGAAGATGAAGCGCGCGACGCGCCCGTGCAGGTACAGGAAGTCTCGGCGGTCCAGGGGATGATCGTTGCCGCATTCGGCGAGGACCGCATCGATCTCGGCCTCGTAGCGCACCGCGTGCTCCTCGCGCGCGCGCGCCGCGAGACATCCCGCGACCTCGGGCGCCAGCGCGGGGGGCAAGGTTTCGGCGCGGGCCTCGCGCTCGTTGTGCGGCAGGCCGTGCCAGCCCCAGGCTTCGTCGCCGACCAGCGCGCAGTCCGCCTTCGTCGCATAGTCGCTCACGAGCAGGGTAGCGCCCTCGGCGAACCAGCCCGTGTTGTCGTTCGCGAGCTCCGAGAGACGGCACCAGCCGTGCGCGTTTTCGAGCAGCTGATCGCTGTCATAGGCGATGAACCTGAACGGCAAATCGAAGCGGCGCGCGAGCCGCTCGGCGAGGTACGGGTCGGAATCCGCGATGTCCTTCGTGCGTCCCCATGCGACGGCCGCACTCGGCCGCCGGCCGATCGCGTCGAGGAACGCGAGCACGCCGCGCGAGTCCCACCCGCCCGAGAGCAGGAGCTCGCAGCCGTTCGCGCAATCGCCGACCGCGAGCTCGTGCGCCTTCAGCGTCGCGCCGTACAACGCGTCTTCCGCGGCGCGCCGCCGAGTCAGCGCGCGCGATGGCGCGTAGACCATCCTCCAGTATCGGCGCACCTCGCAGCCGCCCGTCGCGAGCGAGATCTCGAGCACCGAGCCCGGCTCGAGACAATGCACGCCCTCGAACAGCGTCGTCTTGCCCAGGCAATAGCCGCAGTTCAGGAAGCTCACGATGCCGGCCGCCGACAGCGACGGCTCGAGACCGAGCGCGGCGAACAGCGCCTTCGCCTCCGGCGCGAAGGCCGTCGTGCCGCCGGCGCTCGCGTAATAGACCGGCAGCGTGCCGAGCCGATCGTTGCAGACGAAAACGCGCCCGTTGCGCGTGTCGGCCGCGACGATGACGAAGGCGCCGTCGAGCTCGAGCGGCTCGAGCCCGCCGCGCCGCAGATAGTCGGAGAGCGCCGAGGGCGCGCGGACGCGATGGGCGAGCGGCCCCGTGCTGAACGCGCTGCCGGCGATCATGAGCGCGACGCCGGCCTCCGAGTCCACGGCCCAATCCCTCGCTTCGCGGTCGCCGTCGCGCCAGACCTCGGCGATCGCAACGCGCGGGCCGATCGACGTCTCGCGGGAGCGGTACCGATCGAAGTGCCTCAAAGCGGCGGCGGCCGCGCGCGCTCGAGCAAGGCTTGCTTGTCCCCCGACGACCCCTGTCAATCCGGGCATGAATCCCGCCTCCCTTGGCAGCCCTCTCGGATCATTCTTGTGCCTGCTCCCCGTCCCCGCAATTCCAAAGATTGCATCCGGCAGGGTCGAATGGATCGCGTAATATCCGGGCATGCCCTTCCCCGAGCTGCGCGGTCGCGCGACGGCCGCATAGTCGCCATGACGAGGAACGCGTCCAACACGGCCGCCCGAGAATCGCCGCCCGCGCCGGCACGCACGGACGCGCCGCCCGCGTATCGGCTCTCCGTCGAGGAAGCGCTCGCGGCGCTCGGCAGCGACGGCACCCTCGGGCTTTCCCCGGCCGAAGCGCGCGCCCGCCTCGGACGGTTCGGGCGCAACGAGCTCGTGAAGGAGCGGCGCGTCCCCGAATGGAGAAAAGCGCTCGCGCAGCTCACCGACGGTCTCGTCGTCCTGCTGCTCGTCGCCGCCGCGATCTCGGCGGCGCTCTGGCTCGTCGAGCGCGAGTCGGCCCTTCCGTACGAGGCGATCGCGATCTTCGCGATCGTGCTGGTGAATGCCGCGATGGGATACGCGCAGCAGGCCCGCGCCGAGCACGCGGTCTCGGCGCTTCGGGACATGTCCGCGGCGCAGGCGCGGGTCGTGCGCGGCGGCGCGCTCGAGACTGTTCCGGCGGCCGACCTCGTGCCCGGCGACGTCATCGTCATCGAAGAAGGCGACCGCATTCCCGCCGACGCGCGGCTCCTCGCGTCGACGTCGCTGCACACGAGCGAAGCCGCCTTGACGGGCGAGAGCGCGCCGGTCGCGAAATCCACGGCGGCGCTCGACGCCGCGCCCTCGATCGGCGATCGGCGCAACATGGTCTTCTACGGCACCGTCGCCGTCTACGGGCGCGGCCGGGCCGTCGTCACGGCCACCGGAATGCGGACAGAGATGGGCCGCATCGCCGGCATGCTCGAGGCCGCGCCGCAGGAGACCACCCCGCTTCAGCGAGAGCTCGATCGCGTCGGACGCCTGCTCGGACTCATCGTCATCGGCATCGCGGTCGTCATGATCGCGACGATCCTGTGGGTCGAGAGAGTCACGGGGCTCTCGGCGGTCTTGGACGTCCTGATCCTCGGCGTCGCGCTCGCGGTCGCGGCCGTCCCCGAGGGCCTGCCCGCGGTCGTGACGGCCGTGCTCTCGCTCGGCGTGCAACGCATGGCGAAGCGCTGCGCCATCGTGCGCCGCCTCGCCGCGGTCGAGACGCTCGGCTCCGCCGACGTCATCGCCTCGGACAAGACCGGCACGCTGACCCGCAACGAGATGACGGTGCGACGCCTGGTGACGGCCAGCGGCGGCGTCGATTTCGACGGCACCGGCTATG
>DASTSM010000257.1:0-3466 GCA_035760685.1 Gammaproteobacteria bacterium
TTCCGCCGATGCCGCCGCCGGCTATGAGCACAGGTCGATGATTCATGGATGCCCTTGGCTCTTCCGGCCGCTCGCGGCATCGAGAACGTCTAGAGCACCCGGAACACCCGGATGACGACGGCGCCGCCGCCCGCGCCCGCCCCGATGCCGCCCACGAAGATGCTCTTGTTGAGCCAATCGTACTTGCCCTGCGGCGCATGGAAGCGCGGCGTCGTGCGCACGTAGGCTTGCCGCGCGGGCTGACCGTCGCGGGCCGGCGCCGCCGGCACGATGACGCCGCGGTTGTCGACCTCGATCGTGACCCCGTCGTCCGTGCGGATCGCGTACAGCGCGTTCACCTCGAGCACGCCGTCCGGCCGCACGAGCTGCCAGTCCGCGCCGCCGGCCAAAACCTCCCCTTTGATGCCGTCGCCGACGAAGCGCCCGCCCGTGATCGGAATGAACTGGCGCCTGCCCGCGTCGCTTTGCCCGACTTGGACCGCCGGCGAAAGCGTCACGTACGCCTCGAGCACGAGCTCGGTCTTGGGCGCCTCGACGTCAGGAACCGGCCAGCGCGTGCCGGCCGTCTCTTGAGCAAGCACCGGTCCGCCGATCGAGGCGGCCACCGCGGCGCAGGCGGCCAGGGCCGCGATGCCGGCCGCTTTATTTCGAATGCTCATCATTGTTATAGGCGCCCCATCGCCTGCCGGTTCCCCGGTTCAGTATGTTTCAAGGCCGCTAAGGTTGCCAGAAACCCAGGGTCGTTTCGATCGGCTGGGGAAGCGTCGCTTCCGTCCTGCGACTGATTCCCGGCGGATTTCTCAGTATGCTCTGCTCTGGCCGGTACGGAATCGCGCGGCACACGACAATGGCCATCGCCGGCAGGACGGCTCCTTGAATCTCAGGCAGTTCGATCTGAATCTGCTCGTGGCACTCGACGCGCTGCTCAAAGAGCGCAACGTGACCCGTGCCGCCGAGCGTCTGTACTTGAGCCAGCCCGCGATGAGCGGAATCCTCGCGCGGCTGCGCCAAGCGTTCGGAGACGAGCTCCTGGTCCGCGTCGGGCGCAATCTCGAGATGACCGAGTTTGCGGCGGGCATCGCGGGCCGCGTCCACGACTGCGTGCGCGAGCTCGAAGATTTGCTCGAGGCCGGCCGGCCGTTCATGCCCGCGACGGAAAGCCACTCGTTCCGGATCGGCGCCAGCGACTACGCGGTGTTCTTGCTGTTCGGACCGCTCTTACAAAAGCTGACCCCGCTCGCGCCGAATATCGCTCTACACTTCGTCCGGCTCGATCTGTCTACCCCGGGCCGCATCGCGGCGGGCGAGATCGATTTCGGCGTTTGGCCGGCCGAGGTCGAGCCCGGCCTTCCCTCGGTGCCCTTGTTCGAGGACGGCTGGGTGTGTGCCGCCTGGTCCGGACATCCGTCCATCGGCGAGCGGCTCACGATCGAAGACTTTTTGCGGCAGCCGCATCTGGCGTTCAACGTTTCCGATCCGGGGCACACGTCGGTCGCCGACGAGTACCTCGGCCGACAGGGGTACGAGCGCAAGATCGTCGCGTCCACGGAGAGCTTTACGGCGGCGCCGTTCCTGATCTCCGGCACCTCGCTTTTGACGATCGTGCCGAAACGGCTCGGCGAGCGCATGGCGCAGTACGCGGACATCCGTCTGCTCGAGCTGCCGTTCGACGTGCCGCCGCTGCGCGAGCGGCTCACGTGGAATCCGCGCTTCACGTCGAGCCCCGCGCATGTCTTCGTGCGCGAGCTGTTGACCGAGGTCGCGGGGCAGATCTGATTCCCGGCGAAATCCGCCGAGCCCATACCTGGTATCCGCGTTTCCTATTTCCTTCGGCGCCGGGCCGGCGGCAATATCGATCGTGCGGTGAAACGGTATCGCGGGAGTTCGCCCGCCTAGATCGAGGGAGGAGACGGGATGCGATCTGCAAGGGCAGCTCGGCGCGTGTTCGCTCTTCGTGCGGCTGCGGCGATGGGTTTCTGTCTCGGCTTCGGCTTCGCACAGACGGCTGTTTCGCAGGAGTCCAATGCCTCGCCGCCGGCGCACAGTCCGGCGTCGCCGCCGGCGCGAGATCCCGCCTCGCTGTCGGCCGAGGAGTCCGCGGCCGTCGCCGCGCACGTCGACAAGGCTCGCTCGCTCGCGGGCACGGACGTCACGGCGCCGTTCGACTTCTTCTGCGTGCCGGGCCATGCGCGGCCGAACGACTTTTCGGCGCCGCCGCTTACGCCCACGAAGCTCTTCGACAACCTCTACGTGCTCGGCAACTCCGAGGCGGTCGTCCACGCGATCACGACGTCGGAGGGCATCATCCTGATCGACTCGGGGTTTGCGAACCAGGTCGAGTCCGTGCTGATTCCGGGGCTCGAGGCGCTCGGGCTCGATCCGGCCGACGTGCGGCTCATTCTGCTCGGCCACGGTCATTCGGATCACTTCGGCGGCGCCGCGTATTTCCAGACCAAGTACGGCACCAAGGTCGGGACGACGGCCGCCGACTGGGACATGATGGCGCAGGCAGCCGCGCGGGGGCGGCCCGGCGAGCCGCCTCCCCCGTCGCGAGATCGAGTCCTGCGCGAGGGCGAGCCGATCGTGCTCGGCGATACGTCGATCACGCCCGTCGAGGTACCGGGCCATACGCCGGGCTCGCTCGCCTTCATCTTTCCCGTATTCGACAACGGCACGCGCCACGTGGCGGGTCTCTTCGGGGGCACCGTGCTCGCGGCGGCGTACACGCCGATGTCCGGCCTTCACCAATACGTCGACTCGATCGCGCATTACCTCGAGATCGCCGAGCGCATGGGCGTCGACGTCGAGATTCAGAACCATCCGATCTTCGACGACACGCCGCAGCGGCTCGCCGCGCTCGCGGCGCGCCGCCCGGGCGAGCCGAATCCCTTCGTCATGGGCACGGACAGGTATCAGCGGTTCTGGCGCATCGTGTCGGAATGCATGCAGGCGGACATCATTCGCAAGGGCGGCGCTTAGCGAAAGGCTTACGGCCGTTCCAGGCTCGGGCACGAGGCTCGAGGTAGCAAGGCTCCAGGTGGAAGTCATGAAACGAATACGCATTCTCTCGGCTTGTCTCGCGGCCGCCTTCGCGGCCGTTGCGTTCCCGGCGGTCGCGCATCATTCCTTCGCGGCCGTCTACCAGCCCGATCAGACGATCCGCATCGAGGGCGAGGTCGTCCAGTTCCTCTTTCGCAATCCGCATTCCGTGCTGCACGTCCTCACGACCGACGCCTCCGGCGCGACGACGCGCTGGGCCGTCGAGTGGCAAGGCGCGACGCAGCTCGGCGCGAACGGCGTCTCGGCGCAAACGCTGCGCCCCGGCGACCCCGTCATCGTCACGGGCATGCCGGGCCGCATCGAGGCGGAGCACCGCATGCTGCTCGTGACGATCAAGCGCACGACGGACGGCTTCGGTTGGGGCGGGCGCGAAGGCGAGGTCGTGCAGTGATGGCGCAGCGCAGCT
>DASTSM010000258.1:0-16429 GCA_035760685.1 Gammaproteobacteria bacterium
CTCGTGAGCGGCGGCTGCCTCGAGGGCGACATCGCCGAGCACGCCCGCCGCGTCATCGAGCGTCGTGAACCTTCGCCGCTCACGTACGATTTGCGCGACGACGGCGACGACCCGTTCGGGCTCGGAATCGGCTGCAACGGGCTCATTCGCGTCTTTCTTCAGCCTCTCTTCGCGGACGGAGGCTACGAGCCCTTCGCGTCGATGGCTGCCGTCTCGCTCGCGCCGGGCGGCGGCGCCGCGGCGACGGTCGTCGCCGCCGGCCGGAGCGGGCTCGCGCCGGGCGCGACGCTCGTCCGCGCTCGACGTCATGGAGACGGCGCCGACGCGTTCCGGCCCGCCGCAAGCGCCGAGCTTCGCGAGCGGCTCGGTCCGGGCTGCGAGCGGGCGCTCGAAACCGGCCGCAGCGAGTTCCGCGTCGACGACGACTCAGGGCTCGCCGTGCTCTACGCGCCGCTCAAGCCCGTGCCTCGCTTGCTCGTGCTCGGCGCGGGCCTCGATGCCGTTCCCGTCGTCGACCTCGCGGCCGAGATCGGCTGGCTCGTGACCGTCGCGGATCACCGTCCCGCGTATCTCGAGCGCGGCGGTTTCGCTCGTGCGGCGCGCAAACGCGAGGTCGTGCCCGGGCGTCTTCGGGAAGCGCTGCCGCTCGACGAGTTCGACGCGGTGCTCGTCATGAGCCATCACCTCGCGACCGACCGCGCCTACCTGCTCGAGCTCGCCGGCCTCGTGTGCCGCTATGTCGGCGTGCTCGGGCCCCCCGCGCGCAAGGAACGGCTGCTGGCTTCGCTCGGGGATGCGTCGTCCGCGTTGCGCGAGCGGCTCCGAGGACCCGTCGGGCTCGACATCGGCGCGGATTCGCCCGAGGCGATCGCGCTCTCGATCCTCGCCGAGCTGCAGGGCGTGCTGTCCGGCGCGCGGCCGTCGCTGCCGTAAGCGGCCGCCCCGCCGTAAGCGGCCTCACGCCGGCCGCTCTCTCGAATACCGCCGTCGCCGATGCCCTCCTTTGCATCGACGTAGCGCTTCATGTGCCTGAAGAACGAGCCTTGTGCGTCGCTGTTCGCGATCACGAGGCCGCGCCAGCCTTCGAGGAAGCCGGCTTTCAGCACGTAGCTCCGGAAGAACGCCCAGGCCGCGCCGAGGACGATCGCGAGCGGATGCTTGACGCGTCCTCGGCTGCCGCGTCGCAGCTCGCTGTAGCGGCTGATCTTCTTGAGGAACTGATCGACGTCGGTCACGGCTTCGTGCCACAAGGCGCCGCGCAGCCGCACGACCGGCACGCCGTCCGGCACGACGACCTTCTCGTGGACTCGCGCGCCGTCGAATGCGCAGACGCGCCGATCGTAGAGGCGGACGAGCCAGTCGTCGCCCCAGCCCGCGCGCCGAACGTGCTTGCCGAGCAGCAGGTTGTGGCGATTCACGGCGTAGGCCGCCCGGCCGTCGGGAGGCAGATCGAGCGCGTCGAGGGCAGCGAGCAGCTCCGGCGACACGCGCTCGTCGGCATCGATGGAGAGGATCCAGTCCCCGCCCGCGAAGCTCGCCGCGCGGTTCTTCGTGGGACCGAAGCCTAAGAACTCGCCGTGCACGAGGCGCACGTTGCCGTGCTCGGCGCAGATCGCCGGCGTTCCGTCCGTCGAGCCGTTGTCGTAGACGACGACCTCGGGGAGCGCGGCGAGCGTCTCGAGGGTCGCGCGGATCGTCGCCGCGGCGTCGCGCGCGATGATGACGGCGTGGAGGTCGCGAAGGCTCACGACGCGATTCTATATGCCTCCGCGGCCATATATGGCCCCGCAGCCAGGTCTGCCGTCGGAATTCCGTGCGCGCCGGCCTGCCCGCCGACTTCGCCTTCCGGCGGGCGCGGGGCGGGGTCGCTGCCGCACGGCCGTGTCGTGAATCGGCAACGTGCCGTCCTTTTGCCTCCTCTTGCTTCGTCGCCGGTGCGCGTTCCGGACCGGGCGAAACGTATCCGTGGGCGCGCCGGTTTGACAGTACCGTATAGGACACAATAGATTCGGACGGACAACTGAACGTAAGAGTTCGCATAAGCGAATCTAGGGGAGATCAATGAACATTTCACGGCTTCGAGTCGCCGGCGCGATCGCGATCGGTCTCGCCGCTGCGCTGTCGTTCGGTACCGCATCCGCGCAAGACCGGCCCGCCGAGTCCGGCGGCGGTCTCGAGGAGATCGTCGTCACGGCGACGCGGCAATCGATGAATCTGCAGGAAGTACCGCTTGCCGTCGTGGCCATCACGAGCGACAGCATGGCGCGGCAGGGCATCGAGAACCTCGAGGACATCAACGCGGTCGTGCCGAACGTGGTCATCGCGGGCGACAACGTGAGCACCGACACCGCGAACTTCACGATGCGCGGCATCCCGAACGTCGGCACCTACATCGACGGCATCTGGCAGGTCTCGAACAGCGGCTTGCTGCTCCGCGACTTCGTCGACATCGATCGCGTCGAGGTGCTGCGCGGCCCGCAGGGTACCCTCTACGGCCGAGACTCGACAGGCGGAGCCATCCGCATCTACACGAAGCAGCCCACTGACGAGTTCGGCTTCGACGTCAACATGACGGTCGGGAGCTTCGACCGCCGCGACGTCAGGGCGAGCCTCGACCTGCCGATCACCGACAATTTCAAATCGCGATGGACGCTCGGCAGCTTCGACCGCGACGGCTACATCACGAGCCGCACGACCGGGTTCAAGACAGGCAACTACTCGGACGAAGTCTACCGCGGCGACTTCCTTTGGGAGCCGAAGGGCGGCGAGCGCGTGAGCCTGCGCTTCATCGCGCAGAGCGACACGATCGTCGCGAACGCGCCGCGCGTGCAGACCTGGATCGAGCCGCAGATCGCTTGGAACTCGGGGTTCCAGATGGGTCTCTCCGAGGCCTACGACATCGTGAGCGGCGGCCAGTGGAACTGCAATACCGCTTGCGCCGGCTGGCCCGGCGGCTCGCTCGGCAAGTGGGAGTCGACCTCCGAGGTCACGGTGCCGTCGCATCAGTGGCTCGAGCAGCAATCGATCGATCTCAAGGTCAAGATCAGCGACTCCGTGAACATGGAGTACCTGATCGGCCACACGAACGTCGACAACCGGACTTACAACGACTGGGACAGCGGCCAGTTCAACTTCTTCATCGACTACTTCAACAACGAAACCGAGCTCACGAGCCACGAGTTCCAGTTCACGGGCGGCAACGACCGATTCACGTGGGTCGGCGGGGTTTACAGCTGGACGCAGCAGGGGCGGTCGCGTAACCCGTCCTGGTCCATGTGCGAGTGGCAGGAGGTCAGCGGCTGCGGCGAAGCGCAGCCGTACTCTTACGTAAACCAGATCTTGACCTCTCCCTCGTGCACGAGCGTCACGCCGGCGATGCGCGGCGTCGACTTCAGCGACAGGGGTCTCGACCCGAACAGCGTCAACGGCTGGCCGATCCCGTGCAACGCGACGCTGTCGCCCGACTATCCGGGACTCGGCTGGGTCGGCGCGCTCGCTTCGGGCGCTCGGCCTCCCGCCGGCGACCGCCTCACGGGCAACGACATCGACGGCTACGCGATCTTCGGCGAGGTCGTCGTCGGCCTCACGGACAAGGTCGATCTCACGCTCGGCTACCGCTATCACGATCAGACGGCGAAGCAATATCAGTTCGACGTCGACGCGGGCGTCGCCGCGGGCATCACGGCCCCGAAGCCGCTCCAGCGAAACAAGGATTGGTTCGCCGGCGGGGTCTACGACGGCATCCGGATTCCGGGCGAGCAGGAGGTCTCCTTCGACGCCGACACGTATCGGGCGGCGATCAGCTGGCGCTTCGCCGACAACATGATGCTCTACGCGGGTTACACGGAAGGCTTCAACTCGGGCGGCCTCGACACGTTCACGGACAGCCTGGGGCCCGTCGAGTCGCAATACGATCCCGAGCGCTTGAAGAATCACGAGATCGGCTTGCGCACCGAGCTGCTCGATCGCCGTCTGCGCCTCAACGCGACGGTCTTCCTGACGGACTGGATCGGCGTGCAGCTGCCGGCGACGATTCCCGATCGCGCGACGGGTCAGGAGATCACGGAGCTCGTGACGCAGAATGCGGCGAGCGCCGAGGCCAAAGGCCTCGAAGTCGAGGTGAGCTACGCGCCCACGGATAACCTGCTCATCGACGCGAACTTGGGCTGGCTCGACACGCGCTATACGGACTCGAAGAGTCCTGCCGTCACGTTGAACACGGAGTTCTCGCGCGCGCCCGACAATACTTACAACGTCGGCCTTCAGTACACGGCTCACCTCGGCGGCGGCGCGACGCTCACGCCGCGGCTCGACGCGAGCTACACGGGCCCCTACTGGCGGTCGAATACGCCGTCGCTGCGGCAGAACGCCTACGGCGTCCCGCGCGACTTCGAGTCGGGCGATTTCTGGCTCGTCAATGCGCGTCTCGGGTTCACGCCGGCGAACGGCAACTACGAGCTGAGCCTCTTCGGCCTGAACCTCACCGACTCTTACAACTTGAACTCGGGCTTCCTGCACAACATCTGGCAGTTCGACTTCGCGACGGTCGATCGTCCCCGCGAGGTCGGCGTGAGCCTCAGACTGTTCTTCCGGTAAGCTGCGCGCCGTTGGGCGGGGCGTCGCGCCGAGCCGGCCGGAGTTCCCGGCCGGCTCGCGCCGTCCTCGGGCTATCAGAGCGCCAGCGGCGGCGTCGTGCCCGACGACGCGCGCTGTGACTCCTCCTGTCGGAATGCAGCGCGGCGCCCTCCGGGGTTGCGCTCGCGTGATACTCGACGCCGTCGTCCGTAAAAGGTCTCTAGAAGGTTCAGGGAAGGAGCTCGAGAGGCCGCCCGAACGCCGGCAAGGCGCTCGAGAGGCGACGAGCGGGTCGAGCAGGAGCGAGCGCCGGCGAGCCGGGACGGCCCGAGGCGATGGCGACGAGCGGGACGAGCGAGGCGATATGGCGGAGATGGAGCTCGACGGCGATCTTTCGGAGCGAATGAGCTGGATCGACACGGCGGACGAGCCCGACTGGGACGCCGTGTACGCGGAGCAGCTGCCTCGCGTCTACAACTATTTCCGCTATCGGATTCGCAACGATGCCGTCGCCGAGGATCTGACCTCGCAGACGTTCGAGAAAGCCTGGCGCGCCCGCCGGCGCTACCGGCGCGATCTCGCGGGCTTCGGCACCTGGCTGCTCACGATCGCGCGCAACGTCGCCATCGATCACTTGCGGACGCGCCGCGATCATCGCGACCTCGACGAGGCGGCGGATGTAGCCGCCGACCGTACGCCGGAGGACGAGGGCGCGCGCGCGTCCGATCTCGAGCGTCTCGCGATACTCGTCGCCGATCTCTCGGAGCGCGAGCAAGAGCTCCTCGCCCTCAAGTACGGGGCGGAGGCGACGAACCGCGCCATCGCGCGCATCACGGACATGACCGAATCGAACGTCGGCACGATCCTGCACCGGATCGTCCAACGTCTGCGGCGGGACTGGTAGGACGCCGGCACGACGCCGGTCGCCAGAAGCAATGGGAAGAGTCGAGAAGAGAGTGCGGACAATGAACGAGCGAGCAGAGCGGAATCGGCAGCAAGCCCTGGACGACGGTTTCTTGCACGCGTGGCGCAGCTCACCCTCGACCGAGCTCGCGGCGCGCATCCGGGACCGGCTCCGCGACTCGGAGGAGATCGAGACGCGCGTCGCGCCGCGCACGGCGAAATGGATGGCGCTCGCGGCCTCGGTCCTGCTCGTCGCGTCGGTCGTCGTCTTCCCGTCCGTGCGGGCCGGTGCGCAAGCGTTTCTCGATCTGTTCCGGGTCGTCAACTTCGCCGCGGTCTCGTTCGATCCGGCGAATCTGCAGGCGCTCGACGCGAGCGGCCTCGATTTCCCGCGCATGCTCGGCGAGCAGATCGAGGTGCTCGAGCAGGGCGGCGATCCGGTGTCGTTCGCGACGCCGGAGGAGGCCGGGGCGGCCGTCGGCTTGACGGTCGAGTTGCCGGCCTTCGTGCCGGCCGACCTCGAGCGCACGGCAGTCGCCGCGGTCGGGGGGACGGCGATCCGCTTCACGGCGAGCACCGCGAAGCTTCAGGCCGTGCTCGATACGCTCGGCATCTCGGACCTTTCCGTTCCGGCCGGCCTCGACGGGCAAGTCGCGACCGTGCGCGTGCCGCCGATCGTGCGCCTGAAGTACGGCACCGGCGCGCGCAGCGTGGAGATCCTGCAGGGTCGGACGCCGGAGGTCTCGTTCCCGGCCGGCGTGGATCTCGCCGCGCTCGCAGAGATCGGCCTGCGCATTCTCGGGCTCGGGCGCGCCGAGGCCTATCGCTTCGCGCAGAACATCGATTGGCGAAGCACGCTGATCGTGCCCGTTCCAACGTCCGGTACCTTCCGGCAGGTGGACGTGCAGGGGCACGGCGCGCTCTTGATCACCGCGGCAGGCGACGCGTCTTCGGGAGGCCGCTTCAGCCAGCTCTTGTGGTCGACCGGCGACCGCGTATTCGCAATGATTGGAACCTTGCGCCCCGAAGAGATGATGGCAATCGCCGAGTCGGTCCAGTAGTCTCGCCCGCGTGCGCGACGCCGTCATCGAGACCCGGGCGCTCCGCAAGCGCTTCGGACGGAACCTCGCCGTGGCCGATCTTTCGCTCTCGATCGGGCGCGGCGAGGTGTTCGGATTTCTCGGGCCGAACGGCGCGGGCAAGACGACGTCGCTCAAGCTTCTTCTCGGTCTCGTCGCGCCGAGCGCGGGCAGCGGCTTCGTGCTCGGCGCGCCGCTCGGCGATCGTGCAGCCCGAGCCCGCATCGGCTTTCTGCCCGAGCACTTCCGTTTTCACGATTGCCTGACGGGACGCGAGCTGCTGCGCGTGCACGGCCGTCTCTACGGTCTTCGCGGACGGGGGCTCGAGGCGCGCATCGACGAGCTTCTCGAGCGCGTGCGGCTCACGGAGGCCGCGGACCGCGCGCTCCACACCTACAGCAAGGGCATGTTGCAGCGCGCGGGTCTCGCGCAAGCGCTCGTCAATTCGCCCGAGCTCGTGTTCCTCGACGAGCCGACGTCGGGGCTCGATCCGCTCGGCCGCGTGCTCGTCCGCACCATCATCGAGGAGCTGCGCGCGCAGGGAACGAGCGTGTTCTTGAACTCGCATCTGCTCGGCGAGGTCGAGGCGACGTGCGATCGCGTCGTGTTCGTGAAGCGCGGGCGCGTCGTGCACGAGCTGTCGCTGGCCGAGTCGCAGGGCGGGGCGCCCGCGGCGCTCGACGTCGAGCTCCGCATCGAGCGCGCCGAGCCCGCGATCCTCGAAGGCCTCGCGGCGTTCGCGCACGACGTGCGGCGCGAGCGGGACATCGTGCGGCTTCGCGTCGAGAGCGAGCGCGTCTTGCCGGAGCTCGCGCGCTGGCTCGTCGCGGCGGGCGTCGACCTCTACGAGCTTCGGAGCCGGCGCAAGTCGCTCGAGGAGTGGTTTCTCGAGGTCATGGGCGCGGACCAGGCGCCGGGATGAGCGTGTACCGGATCTGGACGATCATGCGGCTCACTTTTCTCGAAGCGCGGCGGCGCCGCATCGTGCCGGCCGCGCTAGCGTGCGGCGGGTTGTTCTTGCTCGTCTACGGCACCGCGCTCTACTTCATTTTCGCGAACATGAACGGCGGCCCGGGTCCGGTGAACGTGCTGCAGCGCCAAGCCCAGCTCGAGTTCCTCGTCCTCGCGGGGCTGTACGTCGTGAATTTCCTCGCCGTCGCCGCGGCCGTGCTGCTGCCGGTCGATACGCTGTCCGGGGAGATCGACTCGGGCGTCATGCAGACGCTCGCGTCGAAGCCGATCGGCCGATCCGACATCGTGCTCGGCAAGTGGCTCACGTACCTCGCGATGACGGCGGCGTACGTCGTGCTCATGGGCGGCGGCATCGCGGTCATCGCGTTCGCCGTCACGGGCTTCTGGCAGCCGCACCTCGAGCGCGCGCTGCCCCTCATGATGCTCGCGGCCGCCGTCATGCTGACCGTCACGACGGCGGGCGGCGTTCGGCTCACGACGATCACGAACGGCATCGTCGCGTTCGGCTTCTACGGGCTCGCGTTCATCGGCGGCTGGGTCGAGCAGATCGGCACGTTCACGCAGAACGAGGCGGCGCGCTACATCGGCACGGCGATCAGCCTCGTGAATCCGAGCGACGCCCTTTGGCGGCGCGCCGCCCACGAGCTCTTGCCGCCCCTCCTGCGCAACCTCCCGGTCACGCCGTTCGCGTCGGCATCGGTGCCGAGCACGGCGATGATCGTCTGGGCCGGCGTCTTCGTCGTCCTGGTCCTAGGCCTCGCCCTGCGGTGGTTCGCGAGGCGGCCGCTCTAGCGGGCGCGCGTCCCTCCGCGAAGGGATTTCCCGGCGTCCCTCCGCGGAGGGATCTCAGCGCCCCTCCGCGGAGGGATTTTCGGCGCCCCTCCGCGGAGGGATTTCCTGAATAGGAATCGTTTCGAAAATCCCTCCGTGGAGGCGCGGAAGCTCGGAGGCGCGGCGGCGGGTGCGCGTGGCGGCGGGCGGTGCGTCGGTCCTCTGAGACTTCCGCTGCGCTCGCCCCGGAAGGTGACCGGTTTCGGCCGATGGCGTAGAGTCTGCCGGGCTCCGACGACCCGGATCGAAACAAGAAAAGAGGGGATATGACAGACCAGTTGCGCCTCGCGGCGATCGTCGCAGGAATCAGCTTCGGTGCCTGCGTGTGGGCCGACCCCGTCGTGCACGGCGAGGGGGCGAACGTGCCGCAGCAAGCCGAGCGGCGCGTGCAGACCGACGTGGCCCCCGCCGCGCGGACCGACGTGCTTCGCTCCGCACAGACGGAGGAGTTGCGGCTTGCGCAGAACGACGAGCCTGCGGAGGCCGAAGGCTCGCCTCGCGACGGCGGCGGCCAGGCCGGCCGGCAGCGAGGGCCGCGCGGGCCCGGCGGTCCGCGGGGCGGGCAGGCGAATGCGGGCGCGGCGTCCGTGCCGGGCACCGAGTCCGGTTTCGCGACCTTTCAGAATCAATGCACGGTGTGCCACGGCAATCCGAACGTGCCGCGCGCGCCGTCGCCCGAGGCGATCCGGCAGATGTCGCCGGAGAAGATCTACGAGGCGCTGTCGACGGGCGGCGTCATGGCGGCGCAGGGCGCTGCGCTTTCGGACATCCAAAAGCAGCGCGTCGCGGAGTTCATGTCCGGACGCCCGCTCGGAAGCTCGGGCTCGGGCGACGCGAGCAAGATGCCGAATCGCTGCACCGAGAATCCCGAGCTGGCCGGGCTCGAGCAGAACCCCCTCTGGAACGGCTGGGGCGTCGATCTCGGGAACACGCGCGCGCAGGCGCCGGGGCAGGCCGGCCTCACGGCCGCCGACGTGCCGAAGCTCGAGCTCAAGTGGGCCTTCGGCTATCCCGCAGGCGTCTCCTCGAATGCGCAGCCGACGGTGGCCGCGGGCCGCATCTTCGTCGGCAGCGACAACGGCTTCGTCTACTCGCTCGACGCGAAGTCCGGCTGCGTCTACTGGTCCTTCGAGGCCGGCTCGATCGTGCGCAACTCGGTCGTGGTGGGCGCCGTCACCGGCCGAGGCGACACGCGCTATGCGGCGTACTTCGGCGACGGCCACGCGAACATTTACGCCGTCGACGCGCACCACGGCACGCTGCTCTGGAAGAAGCGCGTCGACGATCATTTCGTCGCGCGCATCACGGCCGGCGTGAAGCTCTACGAGGGCAAGCTCTTCGTGCCGGTCTCCTCGTCGGAGGAATTCAGCAGTGGCAATCCCGATTATCCATGCTGCACGGCGCGCGGCAGCGTCGTCGCGCTCGACGCCAACACGGGCAAAGAGATCTGGAAGGCGTGGGTGATCCCCGAGGAGCCGAAGCCGTACAAGACGCAGGCGAACGGCGTAACGCTCTATCGACCCGCGGGCGGCGCGGTGTGGAATACGCCGACCGTCGATCCCGCGCGGCATGCCGTCTACTTCGGCACGGGCGACGCCACGACGGCGCCCTCCCCGAAGACGACCGACGGCATCATGGCCGTCGACATCGACACGGGTAAGTTCCTCTGGGCGTATCAGGCCACCGAGAACGACGTGTTCATGGGCGGCTGCAACGGCGAGAATCGCAGCGCAGCCTGCCCGGAGCCCTTGGGTCCCGACATGGACATCGGCAACTCGCCGATCCTCGCGACCTTGCCGAGCGGCAAGCAGGTCGTGCTCGCGGGCACGAAGGCCGGCGACGTCTTCGCACTCGATCCCGACGATCACGGCAAGCTGCTCTATCGCGTGAATCTCGCGGGCGGCGAGCCGGGCGGCGTGAACCGCTTCGGCGGCGCGTCGATCGTCTGGGGCGGGGCCGTCGGCGGCGCCTACGCCTACTACGGCCTCGGCAACGCAGGGCTCGCCGCATTCGATCCCGCGACGGGCCGGCGCGCGTGGCTCTTCACGCCGCCGTCGAAAGGCGCGGGGCCGAGCTCGCTCGGCGCGGCTCCGACCACGATCCCGGGCGTCGTCTTCGAAGGCTCGAACGACGGCACGCTCTACGCCGTCTCGGCCGCGGACGGCAAGCAGCTCTGGTCGTTCGACACGGCGCAGGCGCTCGAGACGGTCGACAAGGTGCCGGCCCACGGCGGCGCGATCGCGTCGTCGGGCGCGGTCATCGCGGGCGGCATGGTGTACGTCGGCTCCGGCTACGCGATCGGCAGCGGCGCCTCCGCGGGCAATTTGCTGCTCGCGTTCGGCGTCGCCGAGGGGCGGTAGGCGCGGCTCGCTCGCTCGGCGATTCGCGGCTCGTCACGGCACGGGCGGCAACGCGATCCCGAGCGAGCTCGCTTCGGTGCGTCCGGCCGCGCCGAACATCTCGATCGCTCCATTCTCGGCTACGAGCCACACCTCGACGGCCCCTGCCGCGAAATAGGCGGCTCTCTTCGCGTCGATCTCGAGCCGCGAATTCGTGGGCGACACGACCTCGATGCAAAGCTCGGGCGCGTGCGTGAACGGTTCGTCCACGCCCCGGCCGCGCATGAAGCCTGCGGAAGCCCACACGACGTCGGGCACGCGAATCCCAAGCTCGGTCTCGACCGGGCATTCGGTGATCGTCGTTCCGTCCGGCCGCAATCGGCGGAGCTCTCCGGCGATCCACGCCTGAAGCCGGCCATGCCGAGGGGTTGCGGGACTCACTTCGATGGCGCCCTTCTCGTTGAGCTCGAGCTTGCCCGGAATGCTCCGAAGCAATGGATCCTCGAGCAGCCGCCGCCAGCGCCCGCGCAGCTCCGAGGCGGAGAGGCGGGAAGCGGATTGGGGCTTCGGGAAGGAAGCGTTCATAGGGCGGCCTAAGGGGGCGTGATCAGAGCTTAGGGGACGCGATCAGAGCTTAGGGGACGGGATCGAGGCGCCGCAAGCCGAGAATGCCGGCCGAATCGCGCGAAACGAGAGCGAACGACGCGCCGTGGGCCGTCGCGGAGGCCGTCGACGGGCGAGCCGCGACGGAGGTCGCCATCGCAGACAATCGACTCACGGCCTTCATCGAAGCGGCCCTCAAGGCGGGCGCCTCTCGCGAGGAAATCGAGCACACGCTCGCGACGGGCCGTTGCGATCGGCGTCGGGCTCTACTACTCGGGTGCCGCGTCGGAACAGCGCCAGAGGCGGCTCGACGAGCGCCGGGTTTCGGATCTGCAGCGCTTGTCCGCGGCCATGAACGGCTACTTCGCCGAGACGGGCGCGCTGCCGGCCGCGCTCGATGCGCTCGTCGATGGGCGCCGGCTCTCGAAGCTGCCGCGCGACCCGGCCGCCGACGCGCCGTACGGCTTTTCGAGGCTCGGCGAGCGGCGCTACGAACTCTGCGCGGACTTCAGCCGGGAGTCCGCGCCGGCGGCCGCCGGCTTCTGGGCGCACGGCGCCGGGCACAAGTGCTTCGAGTTCGACTACTCGGCTCGCCGGCCGCCGCCGGTTTCACGCTGAGCCGTGCATAGATTCATTCGATGTACGACGCTATCGATCGCCCCCGCTGACTTTCCTCCGCGACAAGGCGCTGACCGGCAAGCCGATGAAGCTGCCGCCGTTGCGCACGGCGAGCTCGCGCATCAGCGAAGCGAAGTTGGCCGACGACCCGAGCTCACCCGTGACGCCGTAGTAGACGGGCAGCGCAATCGCATGGATCCGGGCTTTCTTCGCGTCGCTGCCGCCGATTCGATTCGCGTCCATGATGGCCGTCATCGCGTTGTCGATCGAGCCGCTCGCGAAGTCGTCGCCGTAGACGAAGACGGCGACGTTCTCGTCCGCATCGTCGAGCGCCTCGAGCGCGGCCGAGAGACCGGCGTAGGGCGTGGAATCCGAGAACGGCGCCCACGTCGTCAGCGCCTGGAGCACGCGATCCCTTTGCTCGGGCACGTTCGGGATCCAGTCTTCGACGGCGCCCGGGAACAAGAGCTGACCCTGGTCGTTCAACACCTGAAAGCCTTCGAGGTTCGGATAGAGATCGAGCGTCGCGGTCAGATGCCGACGCACCGACTCCGCGGCGAACGTGCGCATGCTGCCCGAGGTGTCGACGACGAAGACGACGTGCTCGCTGTCGAGCGGGAGCCCCGGCACGGCGCCGCCCGCGGCGCCGAAGGCCGGCGCGAACAGCGCGCCGCCGGTCTTGAGCGACAGGAACCAATACGCGGGTGCCGTCGGCGCCTCGTTCTCGAGCGGCATGAGGATCACGTTGACGGGGACGCCTTCCGGCGCGGCGCGGATCGCGTCGTCGAACGCCTCGAGCCGCTGCCGGTCGGTCGCCGCGACCTCGCCTCGGGGGCCGGCCGTCGGCAAGCCGTCGACGAGAAGGAACACCTCGTCGGGGCTCGGACGAAGCGCGCTCGCGGCATCGAAGGCGGCGCGCAGATCGTTCGCGCCTTGCGGCACCGTCCGGCTCCCGAGCTCCGCGACGGCCTGCGCTCGGAGCCCGGTGCTCATCGTGAGCCACCGGTTTTCCGTGCCGTCGATCAACGCATGCGCCTCGTCGTTGAACCCGATGACCTGAAATTGCGCGCCCGGACGAATGCGCGCGAGCACCGCGTCCGTCATGTCCACGAGCTGCCGCCACTTCGCGGTCGCGCGGCGCCGATCGGGCGGGAGATCGAGGAGGGCCTGCGCGCCGCTCTCCGTTCTGTCGAGCATGCTGGCCGACGTTTCGACGAGCACGACCACGCGCTCGCCGTCGAAGGAGAGACCCGTCATCGCCGTGATCGGCGACGGCGCCGAGTCGGCGATCGAGGCCGAAGCGGCGGCCGGCGCGGCGATCGGCGCCGGATCGACCGCCCATGCGACGCCGACGAGCATCATCGAGCATGCGGCGCAGATCACGGCGACCGGCGTCCTCCGGCGCGCCGTGTCGACGAGCAGCCGGATGCGCCGCTCGAGCTGCGAGGCGCGCTCGGTCAGCGCTACGGCGGCGAACGGGGCGAGGGCGCGCCGCCGCCCGACGGCGAGCAACACGTTCGAGTAGCCGATCGGATCGGCGCCGCCGCGGACGACGCGCGCGTCGCAGTCGATCTCGATCGCGAGGCGCAAGCGATGCAGCTGCCACCACAGCGCGAGGTTCCACGGCATGAGCGCGACGCACAAGAACGCGCCCGCGAGGAGCAGCGGATCCTTTGCCGCGACGTGCTCGCGCTCGTGCTCGAGCACGAAGGACTGCGTCGCCGGCGACGCCTCGAGCAGCCACGCCGGCACGATGATGCGGGGCCGGAGCGAGCCGAGGACTGCGGGCCCGAATCGCGGCGATACGAACACCGGGCCGCCGTCCATCCGAGTGCTCGGCCAGCGTTTCGCTGCGCGAAGAAGGCAAAACGATGCGAGCGCGTACGCGAGCAGCAGCGCCGTCGACGCCGCGATCCACAGCGCAGCCAGCGGCTTGTCGAGCGCGTCGAACCTCGCGAGCATCAGCAGCGCCTTCCAGTCGAGCCGCGAGCTCCATCGGCCGAGGCTCGCCCAATCGAGGCTCCCGGACGTTTGCCTCCCGACCGATCCGGCGCCGTCTTCCGCCGCGCCGGCCTGCGGGGCGGAGCTCGTCTGCTGCTCGGCCGCCGCGGCTTCGGCACCGGGCGCGCGCAGGGACGCTGCAGAGGGGACCGCAGTCAGGATCGAGCCGAGCGGCACCGCGAAGGATGCCGCGAGCGACATGAGCCATACCGCGCGGCGCGGCCTGCGCAGCTCCGCGGCAAGCCGTTCGGCGGCGAACGCCGCGGCGGCGAGCAGCCACGCGACGCCCGCGGCGTAGAGCATCTCCGAGCTCATCATGTCTCGTCTCTCCTCGACCGCTTCTGGAGCAGCCGTTTGATTCGCCGAATCTGCGCGTCGTCGAGCTTCTCGTTGGAAACGAGGTGCGTCAGGAGGAGCTCGGTCGAGCCTTCGAAGAGCTTGCGCGACAAGGCCTTCAGCGCGCTGCGCCGCGCGACGTCCCGTTCGACGGCGGCCGAGTAGCGGTGAGCGCGGCCTTCTTCTTCGTGCCGCACGTACCCTTTACGTTCGAGCGTGCGAAGAATCGTCAGCACGGTCGTGTAGGCCGGAGTGTCGGGGAGACGGTCGCGGACCTCGGCGACGGTGGACGGTCCGTGCTGCCAGAGCACGTCCATGAGCTCCGCTTCACGGTCGGTGAGTCTGATTTCCACGGCGAGACCCGCGTTGAAACTACGTTAATAGTAGTTAAGTCGATGGCCGGCGGATTGTCAACTACTGTTTTAGTAGTTGCTGCGCTGAACGCGCAGCCTCCGCCGCCGCGTACAATGAGACGTCGCTCTTGATCGGCGAGGCGCATTGACGACGGCTCTGGTTTTTCTCGATCTCGCGGGGTCGATCGCGCTCCTGATCTGGGGCGTGCACATGGTGCAATCCGGTATGGAGCGGGGCTACGGGCCCCGCCTGCGCCGGATGCTGGGCGCCGCGCTCGGCAACCGCTTCACCGCGGCGCTGTCCGGGCTCGGCATCACGGCACTGCTTCAGAGCAGCACCGCGACGGCGCTCATGGTCGCCTCCTTCACGGCAGGGGGCCTCGTCGACCTCACGCCCGCGCTCGCCGTCATGCTCGGCGCGAACGTCGGCACGACGCTGATCGTGCAGATCTTCGCCTTCGACATCTCGGTCGTCGCGCCGGCCTTCGTGCTCGTCGGCGTGCTCATGTATCGGCGCAGCGCGTCGAGCCGCACGCGCGAGGTGGGCCGGGTGGCGATCGGGCTCGGGCTCATGCTGCTTGCGCTCGGCCATCTGCTCGCCATCGTGAGACCCTACGAGACGATGCCGAACCTGCGCGTCGTGCTCGGCATGCTGACCAATCTTTGGCTCCTCGACGTCGTCGTCGCGGCGCTGCTGACGTGGGCGGCGCATTCGAGCGTCGCCGTCGTGCTCGTCGTGATGTCGTTCGCGGCGAACGGCGCGATCCCGCCGGAGACGGCGTTCGCATTGATTCTCGGCGCAAATCTCGGCACCGCGATCAACCCGGTCTTCGAGGGCGTTCCCGGAAGGGATCCGGCGGCGAAGCGGCTGCCGATCGGCAACCTCTTGAACCGCGTCATCGGCTGTCTCGTCGCCCTCCCGTTCCTCGCGCCGATCGCGCACGCGCTCACGGCGCTCGAGCCCGATCCCGCCCGCGCCGCGGCGGATTTCCACACGCTCTTCAATCTCGCATCGGCCGTCGTCTTCTTCCCGCTGCTGCCGCTCTACGCGCGGCTGCTGAAGCGCGTTCTCGCGCCGCGGCATCGGGAGGCGGATCTCAAGCAGCCGCTCTATCTCGACCCGGCTGCCCGAGCCACGCCGCCGCTCGCGCTGGCCGCCGCGACGCGCGAAGCGCTGCGCATGGCCGATGCGCTCGAGGCCATGCTGCGCAGCGCGCGGGAAGCCTTCGATCGCGGCGATTACAGCCTCATCGCCGAGACGCGGCGCATGGACGACGTCATCGATGCGCTGAACCGCGCGATCAAGGAATACCTCGCCGGCCTCAAGCCCGATGAGCTCACGGCGGACGACGACGTCCGCGCCATGCGCATCCTGACCTTCATCACGAACATCGAGCACGCCGGCGACGTGCTCGACGGCAACGTGATGATGCTCGCCGCAAAGGCCCTCAACCGCGGTCTCATGCTCTCGCCGCCGGGCCGCGAGGAGATCAAGGCGATGCTCGAGAAGCTCACGGCGAACGTGCGCAGCGCGGCCGCGGTGTTCGTCTCGGAGGACCTGCGCGCCGCGCGCCGTCTCGTCGAGGAGAAGGTCGCATTCCGAGACGCCGAGGCGACGGCCACGGAGGCGCACTTCGCGCGGCTGCGCGCGGGCCGCCTCGACACGGCGCAGACGAGCACGCTGCACCTCGATCTGATTCGGGACTTGAAGCGCATCAACGGCCACCTCGTCGAGGCCGCCGCGTATCCGGTTCTGCGCGCGCACGGCGATCTGCTGCCGAGCCGGCTCAAGCACGGCCAATAGTCCACGCCATCCCGC
>DASTSM010000259.1:0-2750 GCA_035760685.1 Gammaproteobacteria bacterium
CGTCGATGAGCGCGTCCGTCGCGGGTGCCGCCATCGAGGCCTACGACTTCAGCCGATACAACGTCATCGTCGACGTCGCCGGAGGCCACGGCGAAGTGCTGCTCTCGATCCTCAAGTCGCCCGCGGCTCGTCAGTGCAGCGCGCCGAGCAGGAGCATCAGCGTCAGGAAGATGATCAGCACGATTCCCGCGGCGATCAGCAGGAAGAAGAGCCGGACCGCGGCTCCGGCGCGCGACAAGCCGTAGGCTCCGCGCAGCTGCCGATACATGTGCACGGCGGCCACGACCGCGACGATCTTTTCCACGGGCCCCGCGGCGGCGCCGGCCCATTCCGCGAGCGCGGCCGCGACCATGACCCACATCATGAAGCTGATCGAGTAGGTCACGAACACCGCGTGGTCGTAGACCGTGATGTCGCGCCGCCAAAAGAACAGCAGCCACATGAACGGGATGCTGAGCGGCACGAGCAGCCACGAGTACTTGTAGCCGTTCGTCTTGAGCTTGTAGCTGACCAAGCTCGGGTTCTCCTTGACCTCCGCCACCACGCGCGTCCAGATGCCTTTCGCCGGCGCGTTCGCCGCCGGCGCGGCGCCGGCCGAAGGCGCCCCACTCGCCGGCGCCGGTGACTCCGCTTGCGATCCCCGCTCGGCCGATTCGATCGGTTGCGTGCTCTCGATCGCGTCCTCGCCCGGCTCGTCCGAGCGCGTCGTGAGCGACGACGGCGCGAGCGAGAAAACGGCGTACATGAGGAACACGGTGAAGAGATAGAGCGCCATCGGTGAGACGAACTTCGTGCGCTCGCCGTCGATGTACCGGCGCGTGAGGCGGCCGGGGAAGATCGCGAGCTCCGGGATCGTGCGCCAAAGCTTGCCGTCGAAATGCAAGACGGCATGCAGCACGTCGTGGCCGAGCGACGCGAGCGTGCGATGCAGGTGCGCGGGCTGGCCGCAGGCCGAGCAGTACTTCCCGAGCAGCGCGGCGCCGCAGTTCAAGCATTTCGCGTGCTCGGCGCCCGCGCCCGCAGCGTCGGCGCCCGCAGCGTCGGCGCCTGCAACGTCGGCGCCTGCAACGTCGGCCCTCGTCGGCGCGTCGCCGGCGGCATCGACGGCCGTCGGCAGCTTGCCCTCAGAGTGGGTGACTTCGGTCATGGAGCGCGGAGCCTAGCCCATCCGCGAGCTTCCGGCGACCGTGATCGATCCCGCGAAGACGGGACGCCGCCGGCAGGGCCTATTCAGACTCATTCTTCCCTATCATTCCCTACTTGCATGTCCTCTTAGGGACTGTATACTCCCAAAACCTCTCCTCATACAGCCGATCAGGTTTCCCCATGTCAGTGCCGCAAGAAGAGCTGTTGTCGGTCTTCGAGATCGCGAAACGCTTGAAGCTCCACGTGAAGACGGTCCGCAACTACGTGCGCGAGGGCAAGCTCAAGGCCGTCCGCGTCGGCAAGCAGTACCGAATCTCACGTGCGGACGTTGAGGCGTTCACGGGGTTTCCGTTGCCGCTGACCGAACGGGAGCGGGCCCGCCGGCAAAGGGAAGTCGGCGTGTCGTGCGTCGTGCGTGTCGACGCGATCAGCCCCGAGGCGTCGCGCCGCATCGAGTCGTCGCTCGCCGCGTTCGTCAATCGGGACCGCATCGGCGAGGAGCCGCTGCGCGCGGACACGATTTACGACCGCGAGATCGGTCATCTTGAAATCATGCTGTTCGGCGGCGTGAACAGCACGGCCTCTGCGCTGAAGCTCATCGCCGCCCTGCTCGAGCAGTGACGTAACGAGGAACGAGGAGCTTTCGATGAACGATTCGACTCTCGAGCAGGTACCCGCAGCGTCGCGCGAGGCGGCGCGCGCGGCGCTCGCCGCGGCGTTCGGCCGAAGCGCTGCGCTCGAGCTGCGGCCGTTGGCGGGCGGCGCCTCCGGAGCGCTGGTCTACCGCGTCGACGTCGCGGGCCGGCCCTACCTTCTCCGCCTCGAGACGCACAAACATCCGTGGCGCAACCCTCGTCAATACGCGTGCCTTAGAACGGCCGCGGACGCGGGCGTCGCCCCGCGCGTCGTTCACCTCGACGACGCGGCCGGCGCCCTCGTCATGGACTTCGTGCAGCAGCGCCCGCTATCGGAGTTCCCGGGCGGCCCCGCCGCGCTCGCGCGCGCAGCGGGCGGCCTCGCTGCGCGGCTGCAGGCGACGGCGCGCTTTCCTGCGCTGCACGACTACCAAGGGCTCCTGCAAAAGCTATTCGCTTGGCTGCGCGGCTCGGGGCTGTTCGAGGCCGCCCTGCTCGAGCCGCATCGCGAGGCGTTCGAGCGCATCCGCGAGGCGTATCCGTGGAGCGCGGCCGAGCCCGTCTCGAGCCATAACGATCCGAATCCGCAGAACCTGCTGTTCGACGGCGAGCGGCTCTGGCTCGTCGACTGGGAGACGGCCTACCTCAACGATCCGCTCACCGACGTCGCGATCCTGAGCGATCACTTGGCGCGCACGCCCGAGCTCGAGCGCGCGCTCGTGGAGGCGTGGCTCGGGCGCCCGCCCGACCGCGCGCTCTCGGCGCGGCTCTATCTCATGCGCCAGCTCACTCGTTTCTACTACGCGGCGTTGTTGCTCTCGATCGCGGCCCTCCGAAGCCCGCCGGCCGCTCCCGCGCGCGATCTCGACGCGCCGACGCCCGCCGAATTCTCGGCCGCCGTCGCGGCCGGCAATCTCGACGCCCGCAATCCCGAGGCGCTGCACGCGCTCGGCCGGATGCTGCTCGCGT
>DASTSM010000260.1:0-31570 GCA_035760685.1 Gammaproteobacteria bacterium
AGCAGCGCATCGAGGAACTTCGCGATGCCCCGCCTAAAGCCGCGCCAGCGACGACTCAGCTTGTCGATGACGGTGCTGATCGCCGATCTTCGCGAGGCAAGGATCCGGTAGCCGAGCGGTAGTCCTGCAACCGTCGCCAAAAAAACGAGCATGGCGGGCCGCAGAAGTGGCGGCAGATCGCCCGCATAAGCGAGAATCGAGAGGCCGAGAATCCCGAGCACGCTGCCCATGAACCATCCGAGGGCGTTCACGGTGAGGATGGAGGCCGCGCACTGCGCCGTGTATCCCCGGAGCCCGCGCAGCGCCATGAGCACGCGGCATGCGTCTGTGCCGGCAGACGACGGCACCATCGCGCCGAGAAATCCTCCGCCGAAGTGCCACGCCAACACGCGCGCGTAGCCTATGACTTGGCCTCCGACGGTCGCCACGAGCAGTTGCTGCCAGTTCCGAGCCTTCGCGAGGCCGTCGACGGCCAGCAGCAGCGACGCGATGCAGAGAAGCCCGAGCCGGGCATCGGCGAATTGATGAACGATCGCGGAGACGCCGGCCCGGTGCGCTAGGCACGCGACGATGGCGAGCGCAAGCAACGGTCTGGCGAGGCGGCGCACCGTTTTCGACCGGATCGTCCCTAAATTTCGCAACGATTTGCATCCCTGCGTCGGGCCGAACGCGTCGCACGCTCGGCAACGGCGATTGCTGCTGAGGCATGCAACTATTTTGCCGCGAGCCCTTGAATAATGGGCCGTTGTCTCCCATTCGCGACGTTTCCGCGACGCGTGATATTCCGTGGGCTAGCCCCCGCCATCCCATTGCGCCGGCCGTTCGACTCGCCTAATGTGCCGGCATGCGCAAGACGGCACTCGGTATTGGCTCGGCGGTCGCGATCTGGCTCGCGTTGACGGCACAGACGTCGCCGCCGGCCGCGACGCAGGAAGTCCACGCGACTTTGAACCAGCTCATGCGCGGCGTCGTGTATCCGGCCGCGAACGTAGTGTTCTCTCCCCAGTTCAACGACCCAGGCGTGTCGAGGCCGGCGCCCGATGACGACCCCGCCATGGCGACGGATCCGCTCGTGAGCGTGTTCGGCGGCTGGCAGGCGGTCGAGAATGCGTCGTTGGCGCTCACGGAGTCCGCGAACTTGTTGTTGATGCCGGGCCGCGTCTGCTCGAACGGCGCGCCGGTGCCGATTGCGGATCCGGCCTGGTCGAAGTTCGTGCTCGAGCTTCGCGACGCCGGGTTGCAAGCGTACGCGGCTGCGAAAGCCGAGGATCGAGACAAGATGATCGAGCTCTCGAGCACGGTCAACGACGCGTGCGTGCACTGCCATCGGAAGTGGCGGCCCCGAGTCGAGGAGAACCGCTGCAAGTAGCGCGTCGCCGACGCGTGCGCCACGCCGTGCAGGCGCAGGACTATGCCGCGGCCAGGTGGGCCGTTGGTGCAGCGCATCGCCGGTGGAGCCGCATGGACGAGTACGTCGAGTATCTGATCGAGCTGTTCGAGCTCTTCGGGCCCGTCACGGCGCGCAAGATGTTCGGAGGCTATGGCCTGTACCGCGGCGGATTCATGTTCGGGCTCGTCGGCTACGGTCGCCTGTACCTGAAGGCCGACGAGATCCTCGAAGACCCCGAGGAGGCGGCACTGTGGGCGCGGCGCTCTTTCGAGGCCGCAGTGCGTGCTGCAGCGGCGAAGGGAACGTCGCGATAGCGGCCGCCGCGGGCAGCTCGAGTTCGTTGCAGACCAGAGCTTTTGTCGACTTCGGGTCCAACGCGGAGTGCCGTGTGGTAGGCTCCGCCACAACCTTCACTCGCCGCCGGCGGTCCGGGCAGGTCGGCAGGAGGTTGCTCAACGTTCTTTATCCCGCCGGACTCGGGACAGATCCGGTCGTCATTTCTTGCAGGAGGCGTGAGAATGTCTGCGTACCACAAGCTCAATGACCGCGTGCGTGAATTGGTAAAAGATCGTTTCAAGGATTTCGAGCAGGAGGTTATTCACGGTAAGACTCAGGCCGAGCGCAGCGTCGAATATCAGAAGAAGCGCGAGAAACACCGCCGAGAAATTCTCGCCTCCGTCGGCACGGATCTGAAGAAGCTCGATGCCGCGATGGAGAGCGAGGGTCGAATGCAGGAAGCGGAGCTCAAGCGCTTTCTCGAAGAGTTCAGACCGAAGGCGTTGAATCGGCGTCCGACGGCCGCATCGGACGCAGCAGACGCCGCGATTCATAGTGCCGTGCTCGCAGAATCCGGCCACAAGGTGTTGCCCGTGTTCGCGTCCTCCATCTTTACGCCGGATAGGAACGCGATCGATGGGGACCTGGACTGGAACAACGGTGCGATCAACAGCGGCTGGGTGTTCCCCGACGATCCTTCAAAGATTCGCATCAAGGACAACTATCACGACCTGAGTCTGTGCTGGCCGAATCGGTGGGGGCCTCCGCCCGAATTCGCCGTGCATTTCACGTTTGTGCCGGCGACGACAGCCACCTATGAGCTCGTCGCCGTGCTGGCGTTCCACGGGTTCTATTTATTGGTTGCCGATGACGGTTATTTCAGCTGCCGCTTCGCGCAGGTGAAATTGACGGCGCAGATGAACGTCCACCAGTACGTGAACGCAGGGTGGAAGAGTTTCCCGCCTTTGCTCGACTTGAAGAAGGAACATGCTCAAGAAGTTACCAACTTCGACCGCACGTTCTTCTTCGACTACACGGCGGCTCTGCGGGCCGGCGATCCGGTGGTGATCACGGTGAAAGGTGTCGTCGAGGCTTTCTCGCACGGCGGATACACGCACGCGGAGCTCAATTTCTACGACGGAACGGCCAACTACATCCAGCCGCTGTTCTTGTCCGTGCAGCAGGTTTGAGTCGAGCGCGTTAGTGGCAGCGACGGAGGGAGCGTCCCGATAGCGGGATGCGAGCCGTGTTCCGGCTCGAGCCTCGGGGCGATCGGGAGGAGTCCCGCTGATGCTGTTTCGACAAACCGTCCGCCGGCTGCTTCGCACGCCGGCGTTCACGATTACGGTCGTTCTCATGCTCGCGGTCGGCATCGGAGCGACGACGGCCATGTTCTCGTGGGTCAACGCCGTGCTGCTTCAGCCGTTGCACGTGCCTTCGCCCGACCGGCTCGTGAACTTGAGCTCGCCGGGCCCGAAGCCGGGCTCGACGCGTTGCGGCATCGCGGGAGACTGCCCCGCCGCGATCTTCAGCTATCCGATGTTTCGCGATCTCGAGGCTCGGCAGGACGTGTTCACGGGTATCGCCGGTCACAGCTTCTTCCGAGCGAATCTCGCGTATGACGGGCACGCGGTGGCCACTGCGGGTCTGCTGGTCTCGGGCAGCTATTTCGACGTGCTCGAGCTCGAGCCCGCCGTCGGTCGCCTCATCGAGCCTTCGGACGAGCCGCGCGCCGGAGAATCCGCCGTCGCCGTGCTGAGCTACGACTATTGGCGAAACGGCTTCGGCGGAGATCCCGGCGTCGTCGGACGGACGCTCGTCGTCAACGGCGCGCCGCTCACGATCATCGGCGTCGCGCCCCGCGGGTTCTCGGGCACGACGATCGGCGCGCAGCCGCGGATTTTCGTGCCTCTGTCGATGCGCTGGGTCATGGAGCCGACGGAGCCGCGAGACGCCGACGATCGGCGCGCCTATTGGGTCTATGCCTTCGCGCGCCTGCGTCCCGGCGTCACGATGGGGCAAGCCTCGGCCGCCATCAATGGGATCTACCGCGGGATAATCGCCGAGATCGAAGCGCCGCTCGTATCCTTCCTTCCTCCGGAGATGCTCGCGCGCTTCAAGCAGAAGCAGATCGTTATCGAGCCCGGCGCGCACGGCCAAAGCGAGATCCCGCGCGATGCGCGTCAGCCGCTCACGTTGTTGCTGGGCGTGACGGGCCTCGTGCTCCTGATCGTCTGCGTCAATATCGCGAACCTCGTGCTCGCACGCGGCATCGCCCGCACGGGCGAGCTCGCCATCCATGCGTCGATCGGTGCGAGCCGCCGGCATCTCGTCGAGCGGTCGCTCGCGGAGGCGGCCCTGCTTGCGCTCTTCGGCGGGCTGTCGAGCCTGCCGATCGCGGCGGCCATTCTCGCCGGCATCCACTCGATGCTTCCGATCGTCGAGGCCGGGACCGGCTTCGATATCCCGCTCGATTCCGCCGTGCTCGCGTTCGCGGCGGCCGTCACGCTCGTCACGGCGCTTCTCTTCGGCTCGATTCCCGCGATCAAGGCCATGCGCACGGACCCGGGCCTCGTCGTGAAGGGGCAGGCGGCGCAGGCCGCGAGCGGGCGCGGCATGACGAGACTTCGAGGCTCGCTCGCGACGGCGCAGGTCGCCTTGTCGATGCTGCTGCTTGCGCTCGCCGGGCTCTTCACGCAAAGCCTCATGAACGTCGCGCGCGTGAACCTCGGCATGAACATCGATTCGCTCGTCACGTTCGCCGTATCGCCGCGTCTGAGCGGCTACAGTCCCGAGCGCACGATGAACGTGTTCGATCGGCTCGAGGCGGCGCTCGCCGCGGCGCCCGGCGTCGTCGCCGTCGCGTCCGCATCGGTGCCCCTCATCGCCGACAACGACTCGCGCACGAGCCTCACGGTACAGGGTTTCGACGGTGGTTTGGGCGCCGATACGAGCGCGTCGAAGAACGAAGTCAGCGCCGGCTTTTTCGGCGCGATGTCGGTTCCATTGCTGAGCGGGCGGGAATTCGGAACTGCCGACGCGGTCGATGCGCCGCGCGTCGCGGTCGTGAATCAGGCCTTCTTGCGGAAGTTCGGCTTGGGGATGGATGCCGTCGGCACGCGTTTCGGAGAGGCACGCGGCAACGCGGTCGAGCTCGACATCGAGATCGTCGGTATCGCCGCAGACGCGAAGTATAGCCGGGTCAAAGACGACATCCCGCCTCAGTACTTCCTGCCCCGGCGCCAGGACGGCAACATCGGCACTCTTGCGTTCTACGTGCGCGGCGCGCTGAATCCGGACGCCCTGTTCACAACGATCCGGCGTGTCGTGAACGATGTGGATCCGACCCTGCCGCTAGCGAATCTCATGACGATGGAGGCGACGGTCGAGAACAACGTCTTCTTCGACCGCATCGTCGCGCTGTTCTCGGCGGCGTTCGCCGGCCTCGCGACGTTGCTCGCCGCGATCGGCCTTTACGCCGTGCTAGCCTATAACGTGGCTCAGCGCACGCGCGAGCTCGGCGTCCGGCTCGCGCTCGGCGCAAGCCCAGGCCGGCTCCGGGGCCTCGTGTTGCGGCAGGTCGCAGGGACGGCGCTCGTCGGCATGCCGATCGGCGTGGTCGCCGCGCTCTTCGTCGGCCGCGCCCTGGCGGCCCTGCTGTTCGGGCTTTCCGGCGACGAGCCCGCAGTGCTCGGGGCGGCAGCGCTCGTTCTGGCAAGCGTCATTGCGGTGGCGGGATACTTTCCGGCGCGTCAGGCGGCGCGCGTGACCCCCATGGAGGCTCTGCGGTACGAGTAGTCTTCGACCCGGTGCTTAGCGGATCGAGCAGGCGTTCCGCGACGGTTCGGCAAATCCGCGTGCGCCGCTCCTGAAGCTCGCGCGCCGCGGCGATCGACGCCTTGACGACGGGCGCCGGAGCCGTGCGCGGCGATCCGCTTCGAAACGGCGGCGCGGGCTCGTACTCGATCTGCAGCTGGATCTGCTGCGCCACGGCTTCCCCGTGCAACGCCGCCGCGATCGCGAGCGCGAAGTCGATGCCGGCCGTGACTCCGCCGCCCGTGATGCGGTTGCCGTCGATGACGATGCGCTCGTCGACGGGCACGGCCCCGACGAGGCCGAGCAAGGGCAGGCTCAGCCAGTGCGTCGTCGCGCGGTAGCCCGTCAGCAGGCCCGCGGCCCCGAGCACGAACGCGCCGGTGCACACCGACGTCACGTACTTCGCGTGCCCCGCCTCGCGGCGCAGAAAGTCGAGCACCGCGTCGTCCTGCATGAGCTCGAGCGTTCCCGGGCCGCCGGGCACGACGATGACGTCGAGCCGCGGGCATGTTCCGTAGGTCGTCGTAGGCGTCAGCATGAGCCCGCGCTCCGTCGGCACGGGATCGCGCGCCGTTGCGACGACGTGCACGGCGGCCTCGGGCAGGCGCGCGAGGACCTCGTAGGGACCGGTGAAGTCGAGCTGCGTCATGCCGGGGAACAGCAGCATGCCGATGTGTGTGCGGGCGGCCACGGCGTTTCTCCTTCGGGCTTGCGCATCGCTCGTGAACCCTCATCGAGGCGGACCTCGGGCGGCGCGCCGGGCCCTCGAGGAGACGCACGCCCCGCTCAAGAAGGTGGCCGCCGAGACGGGCTTCGAGAACGACCAGCGGCTGCGGCGCGCGTTCCGCCGCGCGCACGGCGTGCGACCCGGCGACTACCGGCAGCGATTCCGGGTGGACCGCTGACGGGACGAGCTGCGAAGTCGTCGTCCGGCCTCGTTGGCTCGCGCCTCTCAGCTCGCGCCTCTCAGCTCGCGCCGCGTGCGCAGCGGCAGCAGCGCGTGCAACCGTTCTTCCCGCAGATAGAGCCCGAGCCACATGGGCACGGCGAGGTAGATCGAGAAGAGGATGTGGCTGAGCCACGGATCCCCGACGCGGAGGTGCGAGGCCATGGCCCCGCCGAAGAGGCCGGTCAGGAGGATCGCGCCGAGGACCGAGGTGCTCGGCACGGCGTATAGCACCGTGCAGACGAGCTCGAGGACGCCGATGCCGCGCGCGAGCTCGTCCGGGAAGCCGAGCTGCACGAAGGCGTCGGTCACGGGCTGGATCTTCACGAGCTTGATCGCGCTGTCGAAGAGCAGAAAGAGCACGGGCAGCGCGGTCAGCGCGCGGCCGGTCCAGATGCGCGCTTTCGGCACCGGGCTCGTTCGAGGCGGGGAGATCGAGTTCGTTAGGGTGTTCATGAGCGGCTACCTCCTCAATGCTGACTTCGATGGGGCTTCGGCTTGGCTTGCCACTTCGACCCTTCCAGTATCGGTCGAGGCCTTTTTTCGATTCGTCTTCGCTAGGGCGACGAACGAAGGCCGGAGAAATCGACAACGGTCTTGTCGACTTCGAGGCCGCTAGGCCCGCCCGATTCTTGCCGGGCGGGTTCAGCCGAAATGCACGACGTCGGCTCCGCGCAGGTCGATGAAGCGCCCATGCGGCGTCGCGGCGATGCGAAGCGTCACGCTGCCGCAAGCGGGGCAGCGAAGGATCGCGCCCATTTCCAGCGCGAACGCCCTCTGCTCGGCGACAGCGGCAGCCTTTCCGCAACAGGCGCAAACGATCTGGGCTCGTGTGGGCTCGAGCACGAACACCGAGGCGAGAATTCCGGCCGCCGCATTGCCGTCGACCCACTCCGGTGTGCCGTTCGCATCGTCCGATCTGTCCATGCCGCTCTCCCGAGAGAATCAGTCTGCCGAGGGTCCAAAACGCTCCGTCCGTATGCTGCCGGGTCCATGGCCGAGATCGACCAAGGCCGTCGCGACGCCCTCGACGAAGGACGTCGGGCCGCAAACGTAGATCAGCGGTTTTGCGTCCGGCGACGGGGCGGTCTCACGCAAAATCGCCGCATCGACCCGCCTCGCGTAGCCTGTCCAGCCGGGAGGCGCCGCGCGGGTGTAGCTCCATACGATCTGCAACGCAGGATCGTCCTCGGCCAGCGCGTCGATGCGCATCGCGAACATCGCGTCTCCGGGCGATCGGGTCGAGTAGAGCAACGTCGTCGGCAGACCGCGGGCGAGGCGCTCGCGGTGCGCGAGCATCGCCATGAACGGTGCGACGCCCGAGCCGCCCGCACATAGGAATAACGGCCCGCCGGCCGCGGCTTCCCAGACGAAGTAGCCGCCGATCGGTCCGCGCAGCTCGAAGACATCGCCGGCCCGAAGCTCGGTCGTGAGATAGGGGGACACCTCGCCGTCGTCGACGCGCTCGACTGCGATCGAGAGACCCGGTTCGTGGGCCGCGGAAGCGATCGAGTAGCTGCGCTGTGCCTGGTAGCCGTCAGAGGCCGTGAGTCGGAGGTCCACGTGCTGCCCGGGGAGGTGCCCAGGCCAATCGGCGACACTTAGATGCAGCAGCTTGGCTCGTTGGCCCAGCGGCTCGATCGACTCGACGCGGACGGTTCGCCAAGGCAGGCGGCCCGCGGCCGCGGGTGCATCAGTCGCCGCTGTAGCGTTGTTCGCGCCAGGGATCTCCATACATATGGTAGCCGAGGCTCTCCCAGAAGCCGGGACGGTCGGCCGCGATGAACTCGATGCTCCGCACCCACTTCGCGCTCTTCCAGAAGTAAAGGTGCGGGACCAGCAGGCGCGCGGGTCCGCCGTGAGTGGCCGCGAGCGGCGCGCCGGCGAAACGCGTTGCGATCATCGCTCGGCCGCCGGTCAGGTCTTCCGTCGGCACGTTGGTGGAGTACCCGCCGTCGCAGTGCGCCATCACATACGCGGTCGGCGGCATGGGGGTTCCCGCGGCCTCGAGCAGCGCGTCGATCGTGACGCCGTCCCAGACGGTGTCGAGCTTGCTCCACTTCGTCACGCAGTGAATATCGACCGTAGCGTGCGTTTGAGGAAGGTCCTCGAAATCTGCCCAGGTCCATTTCCCGAGCAGCTTGTCGCCCACATGCATCGAGAACGTCCATTCGGCGAGCGGCACATGGGGCGTCGGCCCGGCGGAAAGGACGGGAAAGTCCCGAGTTACGTACTGGCCCGGGGGGACACGGTCGCGAGTCCCGGGGTCGGTGCGCCGCCCGCGAAAGCCTCGAGAGATCGGTCTGTCGTCGTTGGACATCGTAGTTCAAGGCAGCGTCGGCCGCGCAAGAAGCGCGCCTTCGTCGGCTCGTCGAGCTCAAGAAAGAAGCGATCGATCCTTCCAGCCTCAACGGAAACATGCGCCCAAGTCGATTGGACTAAAGTCCCACGTCGGGCCGATGCGGCGTGCCGCCTCTCGTCTCAACTCGAGCGCTTAGTGCACTTAGCGGCCGACGCGCACTCCGCGATGGCGTCCGTCGGCGACGTCCGCGACGAATGCGGGCGCGGGCTCGCCCGCTTCAAAGGTGATCGTGCCCGGAAAGTCTTCGAAGAAGAACTTCGTTTCGGATGCGGAATGCACGTGCGTTCTCATCGCCTTATGCCGCCGCGCGCGTCACGGCCTCGGGCCGCGACAACATCCAGTCGAGACCGCGCCAGCGGCGTTTCGCGATCGAGCGCAGCGTGGCCGCAAGCGCCGCGAGCGCCGCTTCGAGCGCCACGATCTCGACCACCGGCGTGGCGGGGGCTGCGACGTACAGTGCCGTCGCGAGCATCAGCAGGATGCTGCCGAGCGCGATCGCCGTGACGGCCCAGCCGATCGAGCGCGTGATCATGAGGCCGAGGTACGTGCTCACGGTGGCGGTGAGCACGAGCAGCGCGATACCGAACGCGAGCGGCCGCGTGGGCAGCCCGAAGTACGTGCCGACGAGCGTCATCGTCACGAGCAGCACGCCGAGCACGTAGCTGTTGCGCTTCCAGTACGCGGCTTCGACGCGCGCGAAAAGCTCGTCCCGAGTGAAGTGCGTGCGCAGCCATAGCACGCGGCTGCGCGCGGGCGCGAAGGTCGCGGCGCCCGCCGACAGCATCGTGAGCAGCGTGAGATAGCCGAGCCAGACTTTCACCTTGCGGTCGACCGCAAAGTCGCCGTACAGCCAGCCGACGAGATAGGCTGCGAGCACGATCGGCACCACTTGCCAGAGCGCGAGCAGCCAGGGCCGCGCCGTGCCGAGCACGAGCTCCACTTCTTCGCGGCCGTCGTAGATGCTCGCGAACGCGTTCGACGTGACCTGCCGAATCCGTGCGCGCAAGCCGACGGCGGCGCGGCGCATGCGCGGCGCGAAGAGCAGCGCCGAGGCGACGACGGCCCAAAGGATTGCGGAGGGCACCACCGCCCAGCGCAGCGGAACCGCCAAGCCCATGAATCGGAGCGGCAGGACCAGCGCGGCGAGGACCATGAAGGTGCCCGCGACGAGCGCCAACGAGCTGCGCAACCGGCTCGCGATCCAGAGCGCGAGGTACACCGAGGAGTACGTCAGCATCGAGCCCGCGAGCAATCGCTCGAACGATATGTTCGGCATCTCCTGGCCCATGTAGACCTGCATCGCCGCGCTCGCCACCACCGCGATGAGCGCCACGGTGCCGAACGCGCTCGCGAGCAGCTTGCCGCGCGCGTGCGGTAAGACGTGGGAGTAGTGGCTCGCCGCGAGCCGCGAGACCATCGAGGGCATCAACGCGCCGCCCAACATCAGCGCGACGATGCCGAAAAGAGGCAGCATCATGAGCACCGCCTCTTGGGCGACCGAGAACCGGGACGGGAGGCCCAATTGCCCGACGAGCGGCGGCAAATAGGCGAGCATCCCGGTGCCCACCACGATGGCGGTGAGGCCGAGCGCGCTCATGACGCGCATCCATACGGTACCCGTGAAGTAGACGAGCATGAGTCGGGCGACGGCTTTCACCGGTGCAGCTCCAGGAAGATGTCCTCGAGCGCGAGGTTCTCTACCTCGAGCTGCGCGTCGAGCCGTGCACGCACGTCGCGGTGCAGCTCGTCGCTCCAGTCGCGCACGACGGCGGTGGCCGACGTGCCATTGCGCTCGAGGGACAGCGCGTTCGGAATCGCGAGCGCGTCGGGCAGCGGCCGCGACGCGCGCACGTGCAGCCGCACGATCGACTCCTTGAGCGCGTCGAAGTCGCCGCGCCACCAGAGGCGGCCGTCTTTGACGATCCAAATCTTGTTCGCGAGCCGCTCGATGTCGGACACGATGTGCGACGACAGTACGACCGCGCGGCTGCCGTCGGCCGAGACCTCCACGATCTGCTCGAGGAACTGGCGTCGCGCGACCGGATCGAGACTCGCCACGGGCTCGTCGAGGACCAGGAGATCGGGCCGATGGCCGAGCGCGAGCACGATCGAGAGCTTCTGGCGCTGGCCCACCGACATCGCCTTGACGCGCTCGCGCAGGTCGATTTCCCAGGTCTTGCAGAGACGCCCGACCAGCGCGTCGTCCCAATGCCGATAGAACGACGCGATTACGCCGATCTGATCCGCCGCGGTGAGATGGTTGATGAGCTCGTCCTGCTGCGGCACGAAGCCGACGCGCGCCTTCGCGGCGCCCGGCAAGCGGAAACTCTCGTAGCCGAACAATTGAACGCTGCCCTCCGTCGCCGGCGTGAAGCCGAGCATGAGCTCGAGCAGCGTGGTCTTGCCCGCGCCGTTCTTGCCGAGCACGCCGACGACGTCGCCGGGCTCGACCGTCAGCGACACGTCCTCGAGCACGCGTTTCGCGCCGAACGACTTACTTAGCCGCCGTGCGGCGACGTACGGACCCGTCATCGGTTTTCTCCCAGTGATCTCGCAATGCTTTGACGACCTCGGCCTCGGCGAGCTCGAGCTGACGCGCGGCGAGCACGAGCTGCTCGAGATGCGGCTCCAGGTGCTGCACGCGTTTCGCCGTCGCAGACTGTGCGCGCGGCCCCTTCGCGATCGTCATCGGCTTGCCGCGGTTGCGCTCGAGCACGCCTTCGGCCTCGAGCAGGCTGTAAACCTTCGAGACGGTCATCGGGTTGATCGCGTGCTTGACCGCGAGATCGCGGATCGACGGCAGCTCCGTGCCCGGCGCGAGCTGCCCGCTCGCGGCCATGCGCCGGATCTGCTCGAGCAGCTGCCGATAGATCGGCACCCCGGAATGCGGTTTGAGAATGAACACGGAGCCGTCCAAAGTGAATTAGTACAATAATGCACGAATGCGCAAGGGAAGCAAGCGCCGCGCGCGCGGTTTGCGACGCCGGTCACACAAGAAGGTGCGGGTCGAGGGCCGGCTCGTGTCGTGGGTTGGGGGATCCCGCACTTCCTGGTCGGCGTGCGTCCGCCGCTTGTTGCGCGGAATCGGCCGTGGCGATAGCGGACCTGCCCTCAGTGTGAGCGCCTCATCACGGGCAACGAGCGCTCGAGGTGACATGCTCACGGGCGGCTACGCTTATTGAACAACGGCACATGACTCAGAAGCTATTGCTGATCGACTTCGAAAACGTGCAGCAAGTCGATTTGGGACGACTCGACGACGCCTGCGACGTCATGATCTTCGTTGGCGCCTCCCAGAAGAACGTCCCGATCGATCTCGTTACTGCGGCTCAGAAGCTCGGCGCGCGCGTGGAGTGGAAGCGAGTCGAGGGTAACGGGAAGAACGCGCTCGATTTCTTCATCGCCTTCGAGCTGGGACGCATTGCCGAGCGTGGCGGCGCGCCGCAATGCATCATCTTGTCCAGAGACCGGGGCTTCGATCCTCTGCTCCGGCATTTGAACAAGAATGGCCTCCGTTGTCGGCGCATCAACAGCATGCTCGAGCTCGAGCCGAGGACGGACGGGCAAGGGGATGATCCCAATTACAATCGTGCCGTCGAGGTCCTCGGCAAGCAGGAGAAGAAGTCTCGGCCACGCAGACGAAAGACGCTGTCCCAGCACATCGCCTCGATGTTTCAAAACAAGCTCGCGCAGCCCGAAGTCGATCGCATCGTCGACCTGTTGTTCGCCAATAAGCTCGTGTCCGAGATGAACGGCGCGATCACGTACGAGTTCGATTGAATCGGCTGCGGCGGCAAGGCGAGCGGCAGCGACCGGCGGTGGCGGCAAACGTCAACGACGTCGATCCGCCTCTCACCGGCAGCGGTTCAAGTGCAGCGCGAGCGGCGCGCCCATGATGCCGAGCACGGGCGCGAGCACGACGAGCGTGGCCACGGTCATGAGGAGATGCGCTTCGGCGCCCGGCACATAACGAACGCAAACCGCGCTCGCCCCGACGACCGCCGTGAGCCAGGCGCCGATGACGAGGCCGATGCGGGACCACGGATAGAGCCGGCGCGTGCCGACGCGATGAGTCAAGACGCCGAGCGCAACGAGCTTGACCGCGGCCAGCGCGGCCATGAGCTCGGGCAGCGCCTCCGCCGCGCGGAGCGGCCAATCCGCGTACGTATGCATCCAGGCAACGGCGGGCACCCAGCCGAACACGACGGCGACCAGCAGCGCGCTGAAGGCGTTCCAGACGGCTCGGCGGTCGGCGAGCGCCAACCACAGCGTGTTCATCGTGCCGGCGATCGCGGCGAGCGGCAGTAGCGCGGCGCCGATCGTGAGGAGCAGCGTTCCCTCGAGCGCGCCGTACCGCGCCCGCAATGCGGCGGCGAGCGCTGCCGGCCACGACCCCTCGATGAGCGCGCCGCCGAGCGCGATCAAAGCCGCAATCACCGCGCACATCAGCGCAACGCTCCGCGCTGCCGCTCGCATCTTCGCCCAAGCGAATTCCCCGGACGAGAGCGGCAGCGCGGCGAAGAACGAGGGCATCGCGAACGCCTTGTAGCGGTTCGACACGAAATTCGCGAAGAGCGGTCCGAACGACGGCACGAACACGAGCGCCATGAAAAGCACACCGACGCCGGTGGCCGTCATCGCGCCTGCGCCCAAGGCTTCGCGTCGCGGCGCGAGCAACAACGGCGTCAGGACGAGGAGGGCGACGATGGTGCTCAGGAAGAACCACCGCGACACGCCGTGCAGCCGCCATTCGTACCAAGCCTGGGCGTCGATGCCCGAGCGGAACGCGAGCCGGCGGACGGCATGCGGCTCCGACCCGGACTCGAGAGTGCTAGAGGATGCCGGCGCGCTCGCCGCGCCCGTTGTCGACTCGGCGGCCGGCGGAGGCGGGTCGCCGCGCTGCGCCCGAGCGACGCCGCGCACGCCGACGCCCGCGGCGACGATCGCGCCGAGCACGCAGGCCGCCGCGATGTCGAACGGCGTCAGCGTCTGCCGGATGCCGGCGACGAGGCCGGCGGCGTGCGCGCCGACGAGCGCGATCAGGAGCGCGACTCGGCTCCCGCGCCATCGGAAAGGCGTCCACATGAGCGCCTGCCCCCAGGCCAGCAAGCTGAGCTCGAGGAACGGAAACCACGTTTGGGCCTGCAGCGCCTCGCGCGGCAGCTGCAACGGTCCCGCGAGGAGCACCCGGCCGTCGGTGATTTCGATCGCGAGCGCCCAGCCCACGGCCCAGAGCAGCACGGCGTACACGATGAACGGCAACGCCAGCCGCATCGACCCGAGGGGCAGCGTGAAGAAGTGACGGGGGAAGGCCGATTCGCGGCTCGCGACATCGATAGAGAAAACGCTCGCTGCCGTCACAAACAGGAGGAGGGGGAGGAAGAACGGTGCGCCGCGCAGAAATGTGAGCATCGGGACGACGAGCGGTCGGCCGTCGAGCGCCCAGAGCGTGTCGAACGACGCGAAGATCGCGAGGTAGATCACGGTCGCCGCGCCGAGCAGCAGCCGATGGCGGGTCAGCACGTAGAGCGCGATGCCCTTGAACGCCGCGCTCATGCGCGGGGCTCCACGGCCGCGGGCTCGTGCTCGGCGAGCGCGACGAAGAGCTCGTTCAAGGTAGGCGTCGCGCGTTCCACGAGCCGCGCGTCCAGGGCTGCGGCGGCGCGCTCCGCCGCATCCCCCTCGCCGCGGAAGAACGCCGACCAGTGGGGTCCGCTCCCTTCCCAATGGAAGAAGCCGTTCGCCTTCGGCGCGGCGGGAGGCGGCGCGTCGAAGCGGAGCACTACTCGGTGATAGGCGTTCCTGAGCCCATCGAGCGTGTCGTCCGCGACGATGCGGCCTTGGTCGATGATCGCGACGTGGTCGGCGACGCGCTCGACCTCGTCGAGCAGGTGCGAGGAGAAGAGAACCGTGCGCCCCTCGTCGGCGATCGTCTTCACGATCGCTCGCAGGATGTCGCGCCGCACGAGCGGGTCGAGGCCGGACGAGGGTTCGTCGAGCACGAGAAGCTCCGGCCGGTGCGAGACGGCGAGCAGGAGCCCGAGCCGCGCGCGCTGGCCTTTCGAAAGCTCCCTGACGCGTTTACCGGCGTCGAGCTCGAAGGTGCGCCGAAGCTGCTCGGCGTAGGCGTCGTCCCAGCGCGGATAGAACGCGCGAGTGAAGGCGATGAGCTCGGCGACGCGCATCCACTCGGGCAGCTCGGCGACTTCCGAGAGATAACCGATGCGCGAGAGCACGGCCGTGGTCTCGGCAACGGGATCGCGCCCGAACACTCGTACCTCGCCCACTTCGGCCCGAAGCAGGCCCATGACGTGGCGGATCAGCGTCGTCTTGCCGGCACCGTTCGCGCCGACGAGGCCGAATACGGTGCCGCGCGGCACTGCGAGGCTCACGCCCGCGAGCGCGTGCGCTTTGCCAAACCGCCGCTCGAGGCCCCGTATCTCGACGATCCTCTCATCGCCTTGCATCCATTCATCCTCCATCGCCGCTTCGCTTGGTTTTCGGTTCCTCGTGCATGGCGCCCGCCCGCTCGTCGATGACGGCCTTGACCTCCGCCACGCCGATCCCGAGCGTGCTCGCCTCGGCGAGCAGCGCGTCTACCTTCTGGCGCAAAATCCGGAGCCGTTCGCGGCGCGTGAAGCGCGAAGGGCTGCTCGAGACGAAAGTCCCGACCGTGCCGCGCTTCTCGACAAGTCCCGCGATCTCGAGCTCTCGATAAGCGCGGGCGACCGTGTTCGGATTGATCAAGAGCTCCTCCGCGAGCGCGCGAATCGGCGGCATCTCGTCGCCGGGATGCAGCACCTTGGACGCGACCAGATATTTGATCTGGTTCACGATCTGCTGATAGACCGGTACTCCCTCGTCGGAAGAGATTCGTATGCGCAAGCTCGTAGCCGATTCTTGTGGCCTTGTATTACAACAATAATACAAGAAATTGGAGCGCCGTCAAGCGCTGCTAGACAACCAGCGTAACGTGCCGGCAGCGCTTCGACCTCGCGCTGCCGTCCGATTTGCCGCCGCCCCGGGCCGTGCGCATCGCGACAGGGGGCATCGGCCCTCATTTCATGCCGCTGCCCCGTGGGGCAGAGTTCACGAACCGCGCGGCGATCCTGCACACCGGTGCCGGCACCGTCCGCTCCGATATGAGCCAGGCTCCCGGCGCATTCGTCCGTGCGCAGCAACGGCTTCACCGGCATGACGAGGGACTTGCGATACACCTTGGAGAACGCTCAAGAGAACGGCGTGGGCATCGGCCATTTCAACGGGGTTTGACCACCGCGGAAGAAGCGAAACAATACGTCGACGCAACCCGCGTCGACGTGCTTGCGCCGGCCTCGAAAGGAGAACGAAAGTGTCGAATTACCGAAAGACCGGCGAAGCCGTGGCGAGATTGTCGCCGGAGCAATATCGCGTGACCCAGGAGAACGCCACCGAACGCCCCGGGACGGGCGAGTATCTCCACAACAAGGAGCCCGGGATCTACGTCGACGTAGTCTCGGGCGAACCGCTGTTCGCTTCGTCCGACAAATTCGAATCCGGCTGCGGATGGCCGAGCTTCACGAAACCGATCGAGCCGGCGAACGTCAAAGAGCAGCAAGACACCTCCTACGGCATGGTCCGGACCGAGGTGCGTTCGAAGTTCGGCGACAGCCATCTCGGCCACGTGTTTCCTGATGGCCCACAGGATCGCGGCGGCCTGCGTTATTGCATCAATTCGGCTTCCCTCCGGTTCGTTCCGAAGGACAAAATGGAAGCCGAAGGCTACGGGGCTTACTTGGATCAAGTGGAGGACCCACGATGAGCGAAGAGCGCGCGATTCTTGCCGGCGGATGCTTCTGGGGCGTGCAGGACCTCATACGCCGCCGGCCGGGAGTGATATCTACCCGAGTCGGGTACTCGGGAGGCAACGTAAAGAACGCGACTTATCGAAATCACGGCACCCACGCCGAAGCCGTCGAGATCGTTTTCGACCCCGCCAGGATCAGCTATCGAGAGCTGCTCGAGTTTTTCTTCCAGATCCACGATCCGACGACACGCAACCGCCAAGGCAACGACGTCGGCACGAGCTACAGATCGGCGATCTTCTATACGAGCGAGGAGCAGAAGCGGATCGCCGAAGACACGATCGCCGACGTGGAAGCGTCGGGACTATGGCCCGGCAAGGTCGTGACCGAAGTGACTCCGGCAGGCGATTTCTGGGAAGCCGAGCCCGAGCACCAGGATTATCTGCTGCGCAATCCGGGCGGCTATACCTGCCACTTCGTCAGGCCCGGCTGGAGGCTCCCGGCGCGGCACAAAGCGGTTTCTTAGCACGGGTATTTATTGCAGGAGGTCACACCTAAGGCAAGATTCCGGCCGGCGGCCGCCGAACTCCGGCGAAAACTGTGAGGCATATCGACAAACGAGCTGTTACAGGGGTTAGCATTGTTCATCGCTCCACGGATGGGGAGATCGGACGATGGATGCCCGCGAGCGCGCGAAGATTCCGGCGTACCTTTTGGGAAAGCTGCCGGAGGTCGAGCGTCATGAGTTCGAGACGCGCATGCTAGAAGATCCCGCTTTGCTGGCCGCTGTGCAGAGAATCGAGCTCGATTTCATCCACAACGCAACGAGCCGCTTCAGGGGCGGCCGGGCGTGCGCGGCATGCTTGTTGGCGGGGGCCGTGTCGGGCGCGGCTCTAACGGAGCTCTTCCACCGCTTATTCGGTTAGCCCGGAGGCTTCTTCCGAAGCAGCAGTTCGGCGTTTCGCCGGTTTCGGCTCGGCGCCCCTCAGCCTTTCCCGACGGCGTCCGCGGGCTCGAGCCACATCTTGCCGATTTCTTCCCTGAGCCTCGTTCGCGCCCGGTGGATCATGCGATTGAGCTGCCGAGAATCGAGGCTCAGCACGCTGCAGCTGACCCTCGCATCTTCCTCGATGAAGTATCGCCTGCGGAGAAGGTCGCGATCCCTTTTGACCGGAAGGCGCGCGATCGCCGCCCGAACGGCTTCGGCCTCCTCGGCCCGAATCGCCCATTCGCAGGGCGACGGCGAGGGATCGGCGAGCTCCTCCGCGGGAGGCATCGTTGCACGGCGCATTTGCTCGCGGCGGTGGGCTCTCGCGAGCTGTCGGGCCACGCCGACGAGGAACCCCGCGAGCTTATCCGGCGCTTCCAGCCCCCGTGTGCGCAGCCTCGTGATGACGATCAGTAAGGTTTCCTGATACAAGTCGTCCGCAAGATCCCGATCCCCGACTTCGCGCAGCAGCACATAGCGAAGGGCCTGACCGTACCTCGTGACCAGCGCTGTCTCGGCGCTCCGGTCCCCGTTGGCGATGGCAGCAACAAGGTCGGCCGTATTCAAGTCGCCCTGTTCCGCTGCTTGCCGCGACGACTCATTGTCCCGGTGCACTCACTTCCTTTCCGGCCGCTGGGTGCTCGCCAATTTGTGCGCTCACTAACTATCTCGTAGCATCTTATATCCTCATTTCGGACCGAACAAGGGTTCGGCCGGGATCGAATGAGCTTCCGTACGCATTGACACCGGCCGTCTACCGTGCTCTTCGGATGCGCCGCCCTCGCCGAGTGCCGCATCCGCCGACGCGGCGCCGGATCTCGTCGAAATATTCAAGAGAGGGGATGCACGCGCCGGATCGGGTGCGATATCGGCGACCTTACGGACAGTATGAGAACCCCCGCGAACGCCGGCCGCGACAACAATCACCGACGAGCCCACCCATGACGATCAACGAGACCGATGGAGATGCCACGCAGCGGGACGCTTTCATTGCCGTCGATACGAACCTCTGCTGTACGCACGCGAACGGCGAAGCCGCCGCGCTGCTGCACGCGGGGCTCGACGAGATGCGGGGCCGGCCGCTCTGGGATCTACTCGCGGCGATCCTGGACGCGCCGACGCGAGACTCGTGGCGGTCGGCGCTCGAGAAACAGCCGCAGGCTCCCATGGATTTGGGCGAGCACCGCGCGCAAGACGGCCGGCGTTTCGCGTGCCGCTGCTTCCCGGCTCCGGGCGGAATGTGCATCCATCTCGTCGACTCGACCCGGCTGGAACGCGCGCTCGAAGCCATCGACGAGGAGCACAGGCACGTCGACCGCTTCCTCGCCATGATCGCTCACGAGCTGCGCGGTCCGTTGGCCATGCTTCCTCATGCGCTGCAACTGCTGCGCGCGGCGCAGGAGCCCGAAGATCGAGAGCGGACGCTCGATTCGGCCGAGCGCCAGGTGGCTTACATGGCGACGATCATCGCGGACCTGCACGACGCTTCGAGCATCATGCGCGGCCGCGTGGAGCTCCACACGAGCTCGGTGAACCTCGCGGAGCTCATCGCCGCCGTGCTCGGCGACATGGAGGAGGCCGTGCAGCGGAAGCGGCACCGCATCCAGCTCCGCCTGCCGCCCGAAATCGCGGTTTGGGGCGACTGGATGCGCCTCTGCCAGGTATTCAGGAATCTCCTGGGAAACGCGGTCTCCTACACGGACTCCGGAGGCGAGATCGTGATCTCGGCAACCGAGACGGAAGGCGAGGCCGAGATTCGCGTCCGCGACTCCGGACGCGGGATACTGCCCGAGCTGCTCTCGCACATCTTTTCCGCGAGCTACGACTACGCGGGTTCGATCTCCGGCGGCTCGAGCCTCGGGATCGGCCTGCGCGTAGTTCGCCGCATCGTCGAGCTGCACGGCGGCGCCGTCACTGCTCGCAGCGATGGGCTCGGTCGGGGGAGCGAGTTCAAGGTGCGACTGCCGCGCGCGAAAAGCCTGCCGTCTGCCTAGCGGCCGCGACTGACACGCCCCCGATTTCGCGCTAGCCTAATCGCACCGCCTAGCGCCCTTGGCTAGACCCTCGCGATAACAACGATGACATCGGAGGTGTCCCATGGATCGACGCTGGTTTTGCCGTTCGGCGATTGCGGTCGGCGTGAGCGCCGCCTTCCCCGCATGCAGCCGAAAACCTCCCGACGCAACGCAAGCCGACACGAGTATTCCCGCCGTATCCCTCGACGGCGCCGAGATCGAGCTCGACAGGGCCGCCGTGCGGGAGCTCGGCGAGAGCCTGTCCGGCCCCGTCTTGCTGTCCGGCCATCCGCAATACGATACGGCGCGCAAGATCTGGAACGGCATGCACGACAAGCGCCCGGCCTTGATCGCGCGCTGTCTCGATAACGACGACGTGAGCCAGGCCGTTTCGTTCGCCCGCGACCACAACCTGCTGCTCGCCGTCCGCGGCGGCGGACACAGCTGGCCCGGCCACTCGGTCTGCGACCGCGGCCTCATGATCGATCTGTCGCAGATGAACAAGGTGACGGTCGACACCGGGGCGCAGCGCGCCCGCGCCGGCGGGGGCGCGTTGCTGAATACGCTCGACTCGACGGTCCTCCCGCAAGGGCTCGTGACGACGGCGGGAGTCGTGTCGCACACCGGCGTCGGCGGTTTGACCCTCGGCGGCGGATACGGCCGGCTCAACCGCAAGTACGGCTTGGCGATCGACAACCTCAAGGGCGCGACGATCGTGACCGCGGACGGCCGCACGCGCACGATCAGCGCGGAGAGCGAGCCCGATCTTTTCTGGGCGATCCGAGGCGGCGGCGGCAATTTCGGCGTCGTGACCGAGTTCGAGTACCAGCTGCACCGCTTCGATCGCAACGTGCTGTCGGGCAACATCCTGTGGCCGCTCGCGCAGGCGCGTCAGGTGCTCGAGCACTACGCCGAGCATGCAGCCGGCTATTCGGACGAGATGTACATCGGCCCGTTCATGGCGCAATTGCCGGACGTCGGCGAAGTCGTCGGCGTCGAGGTCGTCTACAACGGCGATCCCGCCCAGGGCGAGCGTGAGCTCGCCGCGTTGCGCAAGGTCGGCTCGCCGCTCATGGACGGCGTCGCGGTGCAAGACTACATGGTCTCGCAGACCGGCGAAGACGCCCTGTTCGCTCCGGGCATCCGCTCTTACGCCAAGAACGGCATGGTCAAGGAGTGGACGCAGGGCCTCGTCGACACGCTGATCGCCGCGTACAACCCGCGCGTGATTCTAGGGACGCACGTCGCAGGCGGAGCAGTCGCTCGCGTCGGCGAGACGGACACGGCGTTCCCGCACCGCAACGCCGAGGTCATGCTCGTGTTCGTCGCGGGCTGGACCGACCAGGCGCTCGACGACCCAATGATCGCGGATACGCGAGCGCTGTACCGCGCGGCCGAGCCGTACATGGGCGGTTACTACAGCAATATCGAGTTCGATCACGATGCGGCCGCCGGGAACTACGGTCCCGCATATCCGCGTCTTCAGAAGATCAAGGGGCAGTACGATCCCAAGAATCTATTCCGACTGAACAGCAACATCGAACCCGCCGTCTGAGTGCCGCGCCGGCCGGCGCGGCCGCGGCGGGTTCAATCGTGCTCCGGCGCCTGCTTCATGAAATGCGCGACGCCGACCACGCGTTCCACGGGAACCACGAACGCGATGCCCCGGCCGGTTTCGTTTAGCTCGGCGACCCGGACGATCTCTGCGAGGATCGTGTCGGCCTGATGACCATAAACGATCGTGAGCACGATCTCCTTTTCCGGCTCGATCGACATGCCGAAGATCTTTTCCTGCTCGTGGATCCCGGCGCCGCGTCCGAAAATTACGGTGCCGCCGCGCGCGCCGGCGCCCACGGACGCTTCGAGCACGGTCCGGCCCCAACCCTTGCGCACGATGCTCACGATGAGGGAGACGTTCATGTTCGTTGCTCCTTGGGTCGGTTCTTCCAGCGGACGAGCAGTCCCAGCGCGGTCACCGAAACGATGGGCGCGAGCGCGATGAGGGCGACGAGGCCGAACCCTTGTGTGAGGAGATCCTTGCCGCCGATGCTCGACGAGGCGCCGAGCGCGAGCGCGAGCAGGAACGTGTTGGCCAAGGGCCCCGTGGCGACGCCGCCCGCGTCCACCGCGACCGCGACGAATTCCGGGTCGCCGAGCCACATCAGCACGATGACGAGGATGTATCCCGGCACGAGCAGCCACAGCAACGGCACGCCGTAAGCGATCCTGAAGAGTCCCATTCCGACGGCGACCGCGACGCCCGCGCAGATGGCGAGCAGCACGAGCGGCCGGCGGATCGAGCCCGCCGACGCCTGCTCGACCTGATCGGCGAGAATGCGGACGGCGGGCTCTCCCCATGTCGTGACGAAACCGAGAATCATCCCGAACGGCACGAGCAGCCACTCGTGGGATATCGACGCGATGGCCTGACCGATCGCGCGTCCGAACGGCAAGAAGCCGATTCCGACGCCGAGCAGGAACAGAAAGAGGCCGATTGCGGCGATGAGGCTCCCCGTCGCGACGCGGACGACCTCGCTGCGCGGGAGTCTCAGGAACAGGAGCTGGAACGCGGCGAACAGCGCGGCAAGCGGCAGCACGGCGAGCGCGACGCTGCCGGCGGTTCGGACGACGAGCTCCAGGATCGGCGTCGAGCTCATCGCGCGAGGCCGAGAAGGAGAATCACGATGATCGGGCCCACGGAGGCCATGCCGAGCAGGCCGAAGCCGTCCGCGACGGCCGACCGCCCGCCGAGCACGGAGCTGACGCCGAGGGCGACCGCGAGCACCACGGGCCCGGTCAAAACCCCCGTCGTCACGCTTCCCGCGTCGAAGGCGAGCGGCACGAGCTGCGGCGGCGCGACGAGCGCGAGGGCGATCATGAGCCCGTAGACGGCAGCAAATTGCGCGGCCATGGAGAAGCCTTTCAGAACGCGCAGCAGGGCTGCCGATATGAACAGGCCGATCCCCGCGGTGATGACGTAGACGAGCCACTGTCCGCCGAGAGCGCCTTGCGAGACGGCTTTCGCCTGACCCGCGAGAACGAGAACGTCGGGCTCGGCAGCCGTCGTCGCGAAGCCGAGCGCGAAGACGACCGTGAGCATCAGCGACACCGATCGCTTCTCGAGCAGCGCGGCGCCGATGAATCGGCCCATCGGCAGAATGCCGAGGTCGATGCCCGCGAAGAGCAGCAGCAGCCCTAGCGTCGCCAGCGCCGAGCCGGCGAGAAACTGCAGGAAAAGCGGCGTCGACGCTCGCACGACCGTGAGCTGCAGCAGGCAGACGACGACGATGAGCGGCGAAACGGCCTTGAGGGTTTCGGGAAGCTTGAGTCGCAGCAGCGCAATCATGAGAGCCGCTCGTTGCCGGGCATTGGAATCATTGCACTCTCGGCGCTCGCAAGCATCGCGTCCGAGTTGCGCGATGGAAGGACCGCCCCACTTCTCGCGGTCCGATCTCTACGCCGTCTCCTCCGGCCTTACCGGCGAGACGAACCCGGCCGGCTTCAGCGCTATCACCGAGCAGGTCACCTCGTCGAGCACGCGCTCGGCCGTATTGCCGATCAGGAATCCGGCGACGCCGGTCCGTGCGACGGTCCCGAGCACGAGCAGATCGACCGCCTCCCTCTCGACGAAGTCGATGATCGCGTGGGCAGGATTTTGATGCACGACGTGCTTCTCGGGCGTGACGCCCGCGAGCGGCGTCTTCTCGACGAGCGCGTCGACGAGCGCCACGTGGCGGTTCAGCGCGCCGCCGACGATGTAGTCGACCTCGGGATCGGAGACGAGCGGCCGCGGCCGGCGGAGCAGCACCTCCCCGAACACGCGCCATGCGTGCAGCACGTGCAGCGCCGCGCCGTCGAGCGCCGCGAGCGTAGCAGCGGTCTCGAGGATCTTGGCGCTGAATGCGGGTTCCGAGGGAACGGACGGATCCGGGTCGACGGCGGCGAGGACCTTCCTGAGCGGCACCTCGCCGTCCTCCCGAACGAGCCACACGGGGCAGGGGCAGTTGCGAAGCAGTTGCTTGTCGACGCTGAGACGCGGCGCGCGGAACGAGCCGCCGACCGGTTCGGCCGTCTTGATCAGGAGATCGTGTCCGCCGAGGAGCACCTCGCGGACCGCGACGCGATCGGTCGCGCCCGTTCGCGTGCGAGTCTCGACAGGGAGGCCGGCGTGCTTCGCCTGCTCGGCAACCGCCTCGACCCGTTCCCGCCGCTCGGCGGCGACCGCGGCGACGATCTCGTCGATGAGCTGCGGGGGCATCGTCGCACGAGCTTCCTCGGGAACCGGCTCCGCGACGGTCAGAAGCGTGAGTCTTGGATTCGCACCCGAGGGGAGCGAGGCGAGCCGCAGAACTTGCGTGAGCGCTGCCGACGCGTTGCTGTCCTCGGTGACGAGAAGCAGGATGTTCTGAAACATGCGCACGATGCTCATTGCAGGGCTGGGGGCTTACCGCGATAGCGTGCGCGAAGGATATCGCGCCGGCAAGGGTGTGCCGCGGCGGCGTCTCCACCTCGTTCGCTGCCGTGGCGTCTTCCACGCGGCGGCGAAGTGCAGCAAAGGGCTCTTGACGATCGACTTGCCGAAAACGAAGGAAGCCCAGGAGAAAGTCAAGCATATCGAGGTGAAGGCGGCCTGACGCCGCGCGACCGGGCGCGGGCAAGATACCCGCCCGCGCCCGCGCGCTTCGAGTGCGAGAAGCGGCCGCGCTAGGCCGCGCCGTGCGACAGGGTGCTCGCGACGACGGCGGTGCAGACGATGAGCGCGAGCGCCACCGAGAGAAAGAGAACGGGGAGCGGGTCGAAGGGCTTCCCGGCACGAGCCGCATACTCCCGCGTGATTCTCTGGATCGCTCCGAGCGCCGCGACGATCAAGACCGTGAGCGGGACGGCGACGCAGGCCGCGGCGACCTTGACCGCCTCCAGCGGAGCTTGACCGCCGAACGCGGACGCGACGCCGGCGATCGGAGCGAGCGCGGCGGCGATGCCGGCGAGCAGAAACACGATCGTGAGCTCGATACCGCCCGGTCCGGCCTCGGGCGCGGTGCGGTAGCTGCGTACGAGCCCGACGAATCCGAGCACGCCTCCCACGACGAGACTCGGCGTAGCCGCCGACGCCGTCAGTCCCTCCGCCCTCATCCTCGATGCGTCGAGCGCCCAGAACGAAACCACGAGCGGAACGGGCTTCGGCACGAGCGCGCCGACTTTGGCGCCGAGCTTCATGAGTGCGACGAGGGTCCCCTTCGGCAACTGCACGATCTGATCGAACCAGGTCATGAGGCTCGTGAGAAACGTCAGCATGGTTTTGATCCGCGCCTGCACTTCCTTCGGCGTCTCGCGGTCGGCGTCGATCTCGCGGACCATCGTCGCTGGGCTTGAAACGGCCCCGGCCATCCCTATTTTCGCATCTGCTATCCCTGCCCCTCGCTCCAGCGGAGCGGCGTCCGGGCGGGGAAACCATCGGCTAGACGTTAGCTTCACGGAGGAGCGTGCACGATGAAGATTGCGCAAATTGCTCCGCTTGCAGAAGCCGTCCCGCCGCGGCTGTACGGCGGGACCGAGCGGATCGTTTCGTACCTCACCGAGCAGCTGGTCCGCCATGGACACGAGGTCACGCTGTTCGCGAGCGGCGACTCTCGCACCGCGGCCGCGCTCGTTTCCGGTTGGCCGAGGGCGCTGCGTCTCGACCCGGCCGTGCGGGATTCCGTGCCCTATATGCTGATGACGCTGGACGAGGTGCGCCGGCGCGCCGACGAGTTCGACGTCTTGCACTTCCACATCGACCTGCTGCACTTCCCGCTCTTTCGCGACGTCGCGGAGCGGACCGTGACGACCTTGCACGGGCGCCTCGACTTGCCGGACCTGCCGCCGTTCTACGCCAAGTTCGCCGAGTTTCCGCTCGTGTCGATCTCCGACGACCAGCGTCGGCCGCTGCCGCGGGCGAACTGGTGCGCCACGGTGCACCACGGCCTGCCCGTCGATCTGCTCGAGCCGAGCCGCCGCGCGGGCGGCTACCTCGCCTTCCTCGGCCGGGTCTCCCCCGAGAAGCGGCCCGATCTCGCGATCGAGATCGCACAGCGCGCGGGCCTGCCCATCCGGCTCTCGGCCAAGATCGACGCGGTCGACCGGGACTATTTCGAGGCCCGGATCAAGCCGCTGCTCCGCCTTCCCGGTGTCGAGTTCATCGGCGAGATCGGCGAGGCGCAGAAGAGCGAGTTCCTCGGCAACGCTGCGGCCTTGCTGTTCCCCATCGATTGGCCGGAGCCGTTCGGCCTCGTGATGATCGAAGCGATGGCATGCGGCACGCCCGTGATCGCCTTTCGCCGCGGCTCCGTGCCGGAGGTGCTCGAGGACGGCGTCACGGGCTACGTCGTCGATGGCGTCGAGGAGGCCGTCTCCGCGATCGACCGGCTCGATCGGCTCGACCGGGCGGCGATCCGCCGGCGCTTCGAACAGCGCTTCTCGGCGGCGCGGATGATGCGCGACTACGTGACGCTGTACGAGTCGCTGGCGTCCGTACCCGCGAAGGGGCGGCGCGTGGCGTGAGGCATCAGGAGGACTGCGGCGGAATGACGGACGCGACGCTCGATCACGCGATGCCGGCGCTATCGGCCGGCGAGGTTCCGGTTTTCTATATCCCGGCGACGACCTCCATCCAGGAGCGGCGGCCGCGGACGCTGAAGCACGGCGATACCTTCGCCGTGTTCGACCACAACGGCGACATCGTGCATGGTCCCGGCAGCCCCGAAGGCCTCTACCATGCCGACACCCGGCATCTGTCCCAGAGCCGGCTCACGATCAACGGGCGGCGCCCGTTGCTGCTGAGCTCCACGCTGCGCGCGGACAACGCCACGCTCACCTGCGACTTGACGAACCCCGACCTCTTCGAGAACGGGCGGCTCGCGATCGCGCACGGCGTGATTCACATCCGCCGCACCACGTTCCTCTGGCAGGGAGCCTGCTATGAGCGGTTGCGGCTCAAGAACCATTCCACCGAGCCGCAGAGCCTGAAGGTCGAGTTGAGCTTCAACGCCGATTTCGCGGACCTCTTCGAGGTGCGGGGCGCCAAGCGCGCGCGCCGCGGTGCGCTGCATCCGCCGGTCGTGCAGGCGGACCGCGTCGTCCTGGGCTACACGGGCCTCTGCGGGACACGCCGGGTCACGTCGCTGCGTTTCGACCCGGCACCGGCCCGGCTGCGCGGGGACCACGCGCTGTTCGAGCTGACCCTGCCTCCGCAGGGAGGCTGCACGATTCACATCGAGGTGAGCTTTGCCGACTTCGATGGGAAACCGGCGCCGGCGCGTCACTTCCGCAAGGTGATCCGCGATGCCCGCCATGCGCTTCGCCGCTCGGCGCTGCGCATGGCGTCGATCGCCACGTCCAACGAAATCTTCAACGAGATCGTGCGGCGGTCCGTGGCCGACCTCTGCATGCTCGTCACCGACAAGCCCGAAGGTCCGGTCCCGTATGCCGGCATTCCGTGGTTCAGCGCGCCTTTCGGGCGCGACGCGCTGATCACCGCGCTCGAGACGCTGTGGATGGATCCCGAGCTCGCGCGCGGCGTGCTGCGATTCTTCGCCGCGCATCAGGCCGTGGGCGACGACCCCGCCGCGGATGCGGAGCCCGGCAAGATTCTGCACGAGATGCGTCAGGGCGAGATGGCGATGCTCGGCGAGGTGCCGTTCCGCCGCTACTACGGCAGCGTCGACGCGACCCCGCTGTTCGTCGCCGTCGCGGGCGCCTATTACGAGCGCACGGGCGACCTCGAGACCCTGCGAGGGATCTGGCCGAACATCAAGGCCGCGCTCGAGTGGATCGATCGCTACGGCGACCGGGACGGCGACGGCTTCGTCGAGTACGGCCGCCGCAGCGAGCAGGGGCTTCCGAATCAAGGCTGGAAAGACAGCCCCGACTCCGTGTTTCATGCCGACGGACGGCTCGCGCGCGGGCCCATCGCCCTCGTCGAGGTGCAGAGCTACGTCTACGCCGCGAAGCGGGCGGCGGCCGCGGTCGCGCGCGCGCTCGGCGAGCACGGTTATGCCGTCGCGCTCGAAACGCAGGCGGAAGCATTGCGCGTGCAGTTCGAGGCGGCGTTCTGGGACGAGCAGCTCGGCACCTACGTCGTGGCGCTCGACGGCGACAAGAGGCCGTGCCGCGTTCGCACATCGAACGCGGGGCACGCGCTGCTCTCGGGCATTGCCGAGCCGGAGCGCGCGCGGCGCGTGGCGGCGCGCTTGCTGAGCAATGCGTTCTACTGCGGCTGGGGAATCCGCACCGTGGCCGTCGGGGAAGCGCTCTACAACCCGATGTCCTATCACAACGGCTCGGTCTGGCCGCACGACAACGCGCTGATCGCGCTGGGTCTCGCCCGCTACGGTTTGAAGGATGCGGTCGTGCAGATCATGGACGGCCTGTTCGCAGCCGCAACCCACATGGACCTCCGCCGGTTACCGGAGCTCTTTTGCGGATTCCCGCGCCGTCCCGGCCGCGGCGCCACGTTGTATCCGGTGGCTTGCACGCCGCAGGCCTGGGCGGCCGCGGCGCCGATCGCGCTGCTCCAGGCGTGCCTCGGTCTCGGCTTCGACCCCGCGGCCAAGATCCTGCGCTTCGATCGCCCCGTGCTGCCGCAGTGGTTGCAGGACGTCACCCTGCGCGGGATTCAACTCCGCGGCGAGCGCGTCGACGTGAGCCTGCGCCTGCGCGACGGGGAGGTGCTCGCGGGAGTGCCGGCGCGGACGGGCGACGTGCGGGTCGTGAGCGTGAGCTGAGAGGGGTCGCAACCGGGGCCGGCCCTCATCGGACCGGCTCGGCGACCGGAAACGACCAACTGCCGTCGAGGATCTCTCGACGCGGACGATACAGGCGGACCATGTAATTCCACCCGGCGGTCACGGGCAGACAGTTCGGCGTATCCGCTCCGCAGTCGCCGAACTGGATCACGATGGAGCCGTCCTCGCGCCGCTTGCCGGTGATGCTGTTCACCGAGTAGGCATGCCCCAGCCCGACGCAGCCGCGGCAAGTCGCCGGACCGGATCGACGGAGTGCTCGTCGGGACCTGCGGCATAGCGCAGGTCCGGGAGCGTCTTCGAAAGCGCGATGAGCGCGTCGCGCACCCGCTTTTGGCTGACCGGATCCCAGTCCGGAATCTCGAAGCTTCCGTGCCCGCCCGGCTGGCTGACAGTGATGGCATCCTGCAGCGCATGGGCCTCTCTCATGTCTTCCAAGTTGGCAGGGTCGGCCAGGATACGCACGGCCACCATGACGTAGCGAGTGCCCACGTTCTCACGGGTGAGCGCATGGGTGCCGCCGCCGTAAAAGACGTACGGGTTGAAATGGTCTTCGTTGATGAGCAGGGCCGAAAGAAAGCGCTCGCCCGGATCCGGCAGTGTGAGGGTGACCGGGCCGGTATCGAGGTCGAACACGCCGGACGAGTAGATCGTGTCGCGGTTGAGCCGCACGATCAGCTGCTTGTCCACCGGAGCGACTTCGCGGGTGTGCTTGAACCGTCCGAATGCGCCGTCTTTGACTTGTCCCGCCATGTAGGTATCGGATTCGGCGCGGACGAAGTTGTCCGGTGTCACGATGATCTTGCCCTCGGCGTTTCTCCGCCATCGCTCCGGGCTAGCAAGGTCGGGCACGCTCGAGCGCGTCGTCCCGGCGGAAGCCTCCGGTGCGAAGGTCGCGACGGTCCCCGTGCGGACAGCGGGCGGTGCCTTCCAGGTACCGTCCAGCGCTTCGGCTTTCGGCCAGTACTGCCGCATCACCATGAAAAAGGGCCCGTCGGGCGCGGGCAACCAGTTGGGTTCCTTGTCCTTGCCCGGGGGGTCGTGCTGGATGTACAGCATGACGCTGCCGTCCGCATCGCGAACGAGTTGCGGCTCCAGGGTCGAGTTGATCAAGTAGCGATCGATCGGGTTCTCGGTGAGGAGGCTGGCCGGCAATTCGTATAGGGTCAGGGACCAGAACGCGTTGACCGGCGGCAGCCCTCCCGCCTCGAAGCGCACGGTGTAGCGGCCGGTCGCGCCGTCCAGGGGCTTGCCTTCCGAATCGGTGAAGTACGCCGGATAGTTCGCTTCTTCCTTGGAGTTTCCATAGATTCCAAGCACCGCCGATGCCATGCGTACGAGGTAGTTGTTGCCAAGGAACTCGCGCGTGCCGAACCCGTCGGCGCTGCGCATCCTGCCGGAGTCGATCTCTTCGCTCTTGAACTTGGCGAAGCCTTTCCAGGCGTCGGCGATGCCGTTTTCGATCGCCTCGCGGTGATCGGGCGAGAACCTGGCGACCTCGAACGGCTTGCCCGCACCAATGCCGGCTTTGGCGAAGCGGCGCATCAGCGCCGTTTCACTGGGGTGGGTAGGCGCGAACTGGAGGAGGAAGTTGAGGAGGCTGAAGAACTCCGGCGCGCTCTTCTGCGCTTCGGCCGACAGCGGCTCGATGAAGTCGATGGGCGCTGCTGGCTTTGGCGGGGTTCCCGCAAACTGCGACAGCGGCATGACTTGGTACCGAGCCTGGATCTTCCTGACCTCCTCCAGGTCGTCGGCGCCGAACAGCTGGGTGCGATAGAGCACGAAGGCCAGCTCCGTTTCCGAACGGATCACGGAGTCGATGCCATCCGGCACCTCACCCTGCCAGTCGGGGCCGGCAAGCAGGTAGTTGCCGGCGCCGCGGCCCGTCGCCCGGCTGCCCACATACGCGAAGTTGTGCGTGTACATGTCGACGAACTGCAGCGAATAGTAGCGGTCCGGCATCGCAGGCACGCTGATGACGAGGGGCTCGGCGCGCAGGTCAGCACCTAGGAAGCCGTAGGGCGTATCGGAGTTGGGCGTCTGGATCGCCCTATCTCGGGGAGTGTAGACACGCGCCAGGTTGTGCAGAACATTCCAGCGTCCCTTGTACTCCGGGTGGTCTTGGTCGACGAAGTAGGAGTGCTGGATGCGGTAGCTGTCCACCATCGGGAAACCGTAGATGTACGCTTCCTTGAAGATCACCCGCAGCTCATCGGGTTCGGTTTGGTCAGCAATCACCTCGCTCTCCTGTGGCAGCGCATTCATCGCGATGAACGAGGCCAGCGGGGCCCGGGCCGAGCGGCCTAGGGAATTTAGAGCGAGCGCCTCGAGCTCGACCAATACAACCTTCGTCCTACAGTGCGAACGGACTGCCGCATTCACATTCGGGGACGGCTTCTGAGATCGCGCAAGTCTTGAGGAATCGGTTCACGTTTGCGTCCCGCCCGGCGTGGCGCGCTGAGGCGCACGTTCAGTCCCCCATTTGGCGCGCCGAAGCGTGCCCGGCCTCGCCGGCCTCTTCGAGCGTTCTTCTGACCTCCGCCTCGGGAACGACGAAGGCCCGGCGCGCGAGCCGCTCGAAGATCGGCGCGACGGCATCGACGAGGCCGGCACGTTTCGCGGCGAGCAGCAGGTCGGCGAGCGCGGCAACCTCGAGGCGGAGCTCGGCGGCCTGTGCGCGGCCCGCGGCGTCGTCCATGAGCACGAGCGCGTCTCCGGCGTGCTCGAGCGCGAGCGCGATCGTGCTGGCTTCGCCGGCGCCGAGCTCGGCGAACCTCCACGTCTCGAGGGGCGCGGGCGCGACCCGGATCCATCCCTCGCGCATCGCGGCGGAGAGCTCGGCGGCACCCGGCATTCCGCGTCCGGCCATGATCTCGTCGCGAACGATGCGCGTGACCGTCACGGTGCCGAAGAGTCGCCGGAGCAAGTCGAAAGCACCGGCAGCGGCGAGTCCGATCAGGGGGCTCGAGTCGGCCGCGATGAATCTTGGCATCGTGGTGCTCGAGGCTGGTGGTCGTCGGCTCTCCGTCACCATCTGCCCACTGAGTGCGCTCGCTGCATGTCGGGCGCGCTGCCCTCCGGGAGTCGGCTCGAAGAGCTTATTGTGCCGGCTCGTCGTGGCTCAGGCGCTCGCCATAGTGTTTCCAATACTCTGCGCGCTCCTCCTCGTCGAGCAGGCGGCACTTGATCGTGCTGAGTTTTGCAGCCGATTCC
>DASTSM010000261.1:0-8277 GCA_035760685.1 Gammaproteobacteria bacterium
CGGATAGGCCCTTCGGGCAGGCGGACCTCGCTGCGTTCGAGCTCTGTGCCGAGCGCCGTGCACGCCTCGGCGATGTCGAGCGTGCCGATGGATCCGAAGAGCTTGCCTTCTGGACCCGCTTGCGCCCGGATCTTGATCGTCTGGCCTTCGAGCTTGGCCGCCCGATCCCGCGCCGCGGCCAATTCTCCGGCGGCGCGCTGCTCGAGCTCGGCGCGGCGCTCCTCGAACTTGGCCACGTTATCCGGCGTGGCGACCGTGGCCTTGCCTTTCGGTATCAGGTAATTCCGTGCGTAGCCCGGCTTGACCTTCACCAAGTCGCCGATGCCGCCGAGATTGTCGATCTTTTCGAGAAGAATGACTTGCATGACTCACCTCCATGGCCGGCCCGGGGCGCGCGCTTACGGCAAGCGTGCATCCGAGGAGCCACTGGAACAAGAAGCGAAACAGCGCCGGCGGCGGCAAATTCTGAACCACCGGCGCGTTCCAAACCAGGCCGCCGGCTCGATGCCCTCCGCCGCCACCGGCGCGGCGCGCGCCCGGCCGGCGCGGGCCCGCATCTATCCCGGTCTATCCGGATCGGTCCATCCCGGTCCCGGTCTATCCCGGTCTATCCCGGTCTATCCCCCGCCTAGGCGGCTCAGTGCTGATCCGTGTACGGGAGCAGCGCGAGGAAGCGCGCCCGCTTGATCGCCGTCGCGAGCTGCCGCTGATAGGGCGCCCGCGTTCCCGTGATCCGGCTCGGAACGATCTTGCCCGTTTCCGTGATGTAGGCCTTGAGGGTGGCGAGATCCTTGTAATCGATCTCCTCGACACCCTCGGCCGTGAACCGGCAGAATTTCTTTCGTCGGAAATACCGTGCCATCGATAGTCTCCTAACGAACGCGGCGGCGCTCAGCTTCGCTCGCGCTCGGTCGCTTCTTCTTCGCTCTCCTCGGCCTCCTGCTCGGCAGGCGCCGGCGCGCGCGCCGGGCGATCGTCTGCGGAGCGGCCTTCGGACTCGCCGTCGCCCTCGCGGGCGCGGCGGCCCCCGCCGCTCTGCGACTCACGCGCCTTCTCCTCCTCCTGGGCCTTCGCCATGACGGAGGGCTCGGTGATGGCCTTGTCGCGATTGATGACGAGGTAACGCAGGACGGCGTCGCTGAACCGGAACGCTCCCGTCAGCTCGTCGAGCGTGTCCTTGTTGCACTCGATATTGAGGAGCAGGTAATGGGCTTTGTGCACCTTCGCGATCGAATGCGCGAGTTGGCGCCGCCCCCAATCTTCCTGTCTGTGGATCGTGCCGCCCGCGCCCTCGATCATATTTCGATAGCGCTCCATCATGGCCGGCACTTGCTCGCTCTGGTCAGGGTGGACCAGAAACACGATCTCGTAATGTCTCACTCGACTCCTCTCGGGTTACAGCCTCCCGTCGACGCGGTGAGGCAAGGAGCAACGGGCTTCTCGGCCCGGGGGCGGCCATGCTACGCGACCTCGGCGCGGGTCTCAAGCGCGCCGACTCGGGCGGCGACCCGAAGCACACTCGAGCCGCGACGCGGCGGCGGCCCGCGACGCGGCGGCGCCGACAGCCAGCCTAAGCGCCGCGCGCCCTCCGCACGAGCTCGTACATGAGAAGCGCGGCCGCGACCGAGACGTTGAGGCTCTCGACCTGGCCCACCATGGGAATCGTGACGAGCTCATCGCACAGCTCGCGCGTGAGACGCCGCAGGCCCCGCCCCTCGCCGCCGAGGACGAGCGCAACCGGCGGATCGAGGGGCGCATCGTAAAGCGATCGCGGCGCCGCGGCGTCGGCGCCGACGACGCGCACGCCCGCGTCCTTGAGCCAACGAAGTGTCCTCGCGAGATTCGGGGCTTCGAGCAAGGGCACGGTCTCGGCCGCGCCCGTGGCGGCCTTCACGGCGGCCGGCGTGAGCTTGGCCGAGCGCGAGCGCGGCACGACGACGGCGTCGATGCCTGCGGCGTCGGCCGTGCGCAGGCACGCGCCGAGGTTGCGCGGATCCTCGACGCCGTCGAGCGCGAGGAGCCGAAGGGCGCCGCCGCGAGCGACCACGAGGTCCTCGAACTCGGAGAGCGAGAACGCCTCGGGAGCCGAGACCTCGGCGACGATGCCCTGGTGCACGCCGCCGCGGGCCAGCCGATCGAGCTCGCCGCGGCGCGCCCGCTCGACGGGCACGTCGAGCGCCGCGATGGCCCGCGCGAGCTGCGCGAGCCGCCCCTCGCTCGCGTGCTCGAGCACATGGGCGCGGACGATCGCTTCGGGACGCGTCTCGAGCAGCCCTTGGACGGCGTGCAGCCCGTAGACGATGCGGCGCTCAGGCACGCGCGCGACGCCTGCGGCCGCGTCTCTCCTGCGTCTCGGCCGGAGCGGCGCGAGAGTCCCCTTCGATCCGCTCGATGGGGACGAAATCGATCTTGCGCTCGTCGACGTCGACGCCGACGAGCCGCACCAGCAGGGGATCGGTAAGCCGATACGTCGTGCCCGTGCGCTCGCCCTGCAAGCGCGTGCCGGTCGGGTCGCGATGGTAGTAGTCGCGCGGCAGCGAGGTCACGTGCACGAGCCCGTCGACCTGGAGCTCGGGAATCCGCACGAAAAGGCCGAACGGCACGACCGAGCTCACGATGACCTTGAAGTCTTCGCCGACCTTCGACGCCATGTAGAGGCACTTGAGCTGCTCCTCGACGTCCCAGACGGCTTCGTCGGCGCGGCGCTCCGTGCGCGAGCAATGCTCGCCGAGCCGCTCCATCTCGGGCATCGAGTACGGGAAGCCCTTCGCCGCCCCGTTCCCGAGCGTCCAGCGGATCGCGCGATGCAGCAGCAGATCCGGGTAGCGTCTGATGGGCGAAGTGAAGTGCGCATAGGCCGGAAGGCCGAGCCCGAAATGGCCGACGTTCCTCGGCTGATACCGCGCCTGCTTCATCGAGCGGAGCACGACGGTCTCGACGAGCTCGGCCTCGGGCCGGCCCGCGACGCGCTCGATGATGCGCGCGAGGTCCTTCGGCGTCAGCTTGCCGCGAGGCGGCAGCTTGAAGCCGAACGTCGAGAGAAACAGCGTGAGCTCCTCGAGGCGCTCGTCCTCGGGGCCCTCGTGCACGCGATAGAGAGCCGGCACGCGCTTCTTGCGCACCCACTTCGCGGCCTCGACGTTGGCCGCGATCATGCACTCCTCGATGAGACGATGCGTCTCGAGCCGCTCGCGGACACGGATCTGGCGCACCTTGCCGCGCTCGTCGAGCTCGATCTTCGTTTCGGGCAGATCGAAGTCGATGGAGCCGCGCCGGCGCCGCGCCTTCGCGAACGCCCGGTAGACGTCGCGCAGGTGCAAGAGTTCCGGCCGCAGCTTCGCGTGCGCATTCGGTTTCGCGCTTTCGAGCAGCTCGGCGGCGCCGTTGTAGGTCAGCCGCGCGGCGGAGCGCATGACGCCGTTGAAGAAGCGCGAGCGCTTCACCTGACCCTGCCGCGAGACGATCATCTCGCAGGCGAGACATAGCCGATCGACGTGCGGGTTCAGCGAGCAGAGGCCGTTCGAGAGCTCCTCGGGCAGCATCGGCACGACGCGGTCCGGGAAATAGACTGAAGTGCCCCGCTTCTCGGCCTCGTGGTCGAGCGGCGTGTCCGGCTCGACGTAGTGGCTCACGTCGGCGATCGCGACGAGCAGCTTCCATCCTTCCGCATGGGGCTCGCAATAGACGGCGTCGTCGAAGTCCTTCGCGTCCGGCCCGTCGATCGTCACGAGCGGGACCTTGCGCACGTCCTCACGACCGCGCTTCGCGGCGACCGTCACCTGCGGCGGAATTCGGCGTGCAGCGGCCGTGACGGCGCCTGGCCACTCGCTCGGAATGCCGTGCGCGAGGATCGCGACCTCGGTCTCGATGCCGGGCTCGTCGATGCGGCCGACGATCTTGATGACCCGCCCGATTGCAAGGCTGCGCTCGGTCGGCTGCTCCACGATCTCGACGTGCACGAGATCGCCGATTCGCGCTCCGCCGTGCTCGCCGCGAGCGATGAGGACTTCCGCTCGCCGGTCGCCTTCCTCGATGACGTAATCGATGCCGCGCTCGCGCCGGAAGTGGCCGACGAGGGTCGTCTTCGTGCGCTCCAGGATCTCGACGACGCGCCCTTCCCTGCGCCCGTCGCGGCCCGCGCTCACGCGAACGGCGACGCGATCGCCGTCCCAAAGCGCGCGCATGTCGCGAGGCGGGATGTAGATGTCGTCGGTGCCGTCGTCCGGTCGGAGGAACCCGAAGCCGTCGCGATGCGCGATGACGCGGCCGGTCGCGAGATCGAGGTGCTTCGTGAGGCAGAACTCGCGGGCGCGGTTCCGGATCAGCTGGCCGTCGCGCACCATCGCCTTCAAGCGGTTCTCGAGGGCGCGGCGATGCGGCTCGGTGTGAATACCGACGGCGGCCGCCAGGGCGACGAGCGTCATCGGGCCGCCCGCTTTCTCCATCGTGGCGATGATCTCGTCGCGGCTCGGGATCGGATGCTCGTAGCGGCGCTCGGGCTCGCCGCCGCTGCGGGCGCGCTCGTCGCGCCCGTGCTCGTCGTTGCTGCGCCCGCGCTCGCCATGGCTGCGTCCGCGGCCTTCGGGCTCACCCACGCGGCGCTCGGGGTGGCGAACGCGGCCGGGGTGAACGGCCTCGAGGTCTTCCTGGATCGGCGCGGCGGGGCCGCCGGAAGGCGCATGGCGGCGCTGCGAACGGCTCCGTCCGTGCTCGGCACGGCGATCTCGACGGCGCGCCATCAACGAGAGTTCCGGTTCGGAGCTGAAGAGAATGAAAGAGGCTTCACGGACGCCATCTTATAGGAATGCGCGCGCACTCGCGCCGGATGTTTGACAGCATCAGACGCGGTCAGTACATTCGTCCGCCTTCCAGCCCCCGATGCCGAGGTGGCGGAATGGTAGACGCGCTGGCTTCAGGTGCCAGTGGGGGCAACCCCGTGGAGGTTCAAGTCCTCTCCTCGGCACCACGCAGCATCGCCCTCGCCTTCCCGTGCCGCCTCGACCTTCGCGTCCATTCGATGCCGTCTGCTCGACCTTCGCGTCCGCCCGATGCCCTCGAAATGAAGCTCTGCCAAGATTGCGCCGTTCGACGGACGCGATAGCCCCAACATGCGAGAGCTCATCTTCCTGACGCTGGCCAACCACCTCCCGCGCCTGCGCGTCTTCGACGACGTCCGCTACCTCGTGCTCAAGTGGGCGGGCGTCCGCATCCGAAGGCGCTCGAGGATTTGGGGGCCGCTGACGATCCGCCCGATCGGCGGCGCCCGCAACGTCGAGATCGGCGCCGGGTGCTTCCTGAATACCGAGATCCGATTCGGCGTCCCGAAGGACAAGGTTACGATCGGCGATCGGGTTCAGATCGGCCCGCGCGTGATGTTCGAGACGACGAACCACGCGCTCGAGTACGCGCCCGGCCAAGGGCGCGGGGAGTCGACGCGGCCCATCGTCGTCGAGGACGAGGTCTGGATCGGTGCCGGCGCGATCATCACGCCGGGCGTCACGATCGGCCACGGCGCCGTCGTCGCCGCCGGGGCCGTCGTGACGGACGACGTCGCCCCGCGGACGGTCGTCGGCGGCGTGCCGGCACGGTTCATACGCTCGGTCGACGATTAGAAGCCGAGTCGCGAGCCGATCCGCGCGCAGCGGCGCTCCTTCACTGCTTCGCGAGCGCGACGTGATCGAGCGCGGCCTTTAGCCCTTGCGCGAGCTTCTCGGCGTCGTCGTGCCCCCAGAAGTGCATGAAATAGAGGCGCGGCTCCTCGCCGACCATGTGGCTGTGCAGCGCCGTGACCTCGATGCCGTTCTGGACGAGCGCGCGCATCACGGGATCGACCTCCTCGGCGCGCAGCACGAAGTCTCCCGTCGTCGCGGCCTTGCCGTCTCCGGCCGGCTCGAAGTTGATGCCGATCGCCGTGCCCATCGACGGCGGCACGGGCGCGTCGTGCATCTTGATCGGCTCGGCACGCGCGATGCCGAACTGGTAGACGCCGCCTTTGTCGGATCCCTTGCGCCCGAGGATTCGATCGAGGGCCTGACCGTCGAGCGGGCCTTGCGGACGCGCGGCGCCGCCGCCTTGCGCAGGCTGCAGCGGCGTCTTGCTGGCCTCGAGCGCGCTTCGCAGCGTCGTCGCGAGCTTCACGGCGTCGCCGTGGCCCTCGACGTGCATATACATCGGGAAGGGCCGAGCGCGCACGAGGTGATTGTGCACGGCGCTCACGTTGACGCCGCCTTCGAGGAGCCGCTGCATGACGGGCGCGATCTCGTTCTCGAGGAGCACGAGGTCGCCCATGACGAGCGCGCCGTCGCCCGTCTGCTCGAACGCGAGCCACGAGCCGAGCGCGAACCCGGGGAGTATCCTGACGCCGTCGAGCGTCACGTCGAGATCCGTGCGCGGCAGGCTGTACTTGTAGACGTCTCCGGGCTGCATGCTGCCCTTGAGGCCGAGCGCCGCGTCTACCTTGCTCCAGTCGGCGGCCGCGCCGAACGCCGTGGACGCACAGACCGAGAAGAGAGCGGCGACGCCGACGGCGCGCACGCTTCGACGAGAAATCGGAGCGGTCATACGTTCTCTCCCTCCGCGCGGCGCATGCCGCGACCCTACACATGGATGCCGAGCCCGCAGCCGTCGTAACCTCGCGCGGGCCGGACCCGCTAGCCGTCGACGACGAACGAACGAACGAACGACGCACACGAGTATCGATCCTCCGCCTCTCCGCGGCAAATGCACCCGCGGCTTGATGCATCCGGCTCGGCCGCGTAACATCCGGCCGGCGTCGGAGCCTTGCAGCAGCCGACCCTTCAGACGCCTCGCACAACCCACGTCTCGGACGCCCTCCAGCGTCTCGAGCGCATCAGAGAATGAGCACGCAAGAAACGCCCGCGATGACGAGATCCGGATCTCGCACGTCGCCTCGCAATTTTGCGAGGCGCGTCGGCGCGCGCGGGCGCGCTCCCCGGCTACGCTCGGCGCGATGAGCTACGAAGAGACCTTTGCGCCGCACGGCCAGCACGGCGACACCGAATCGCCTAGCACGCCGAGGCTGCGCACGGTTTGGCTCTCCGACGTCCATCTCGGCTCGCGCGACTGCCGCGTGGGCCTGCTGCTCGATTTCCTGCGGCGCACGCGCTGCGACGTGCTGTATCTCGTCGGCGACATCATCGACCTAGAGAGCCTTCGGCGCAGCTTCTACTGGCCCACGAGCCACTCCGAGGCCCTGCGCCTTCTGCTCGAGAAGAGCCGGGCGGGCACGCGCGTGATCTACATACCCGGCAATCACGACGACGAGCTCCGTGCGCTCGCCGGCCTTCGCGTCGGCAACATCGAGATCGCGCGCGAGACGGTCCATACCACGCGCTCCGGCCGCCGCCTGCTCGTGCTGCACGGCGACGAGTTCGACGCCGTGGTCCGCGGGCGATCGGTCGGCGTGCTGCTCGGCGGGCTCGCCTGCCGGGCGTTGCTCGCACTCAACCGTTTCGTTCATTGGCTGCACGACCTCGCGGGGCGCCCGTACTGGTCGCTCGCTCAGCACGTGAAGTCGCGTTTCGGCGGCACGAAGCGCTACGTCGAGGCGTTCCAAAACGCGACGCTCGCGGCGGCCCGGCAGGCGGCGGTCGATGGAGTCGTTTGCGGGCACATCCACATGGCGGACTGCGTCGAGAAGGACGGCCTTCTCTACTGCAACGACGGCGACTGGGTCGAGAGCTGCTCGGCGCTCGCCGAGGATCAGGCGGGCGAGCTCTCGCTGCTCAAGTGGCGCGCGTCGAGCGCCGTCATCGCGGCGCGCGTCGACGTCGGCGTCTCGGCGTGGACGGAAACCGTGGCGTTCTGGGCCCGGACGGAGGCCGCCGAGGCGACCCGCTCCGGAATCGACTGACGAACGTCGCGCGCTTTCGTGCGATCCGCCGCCTCGAGGACCCGTCTTGGAAGCTTTCCTAGTGTCCGCCGTCTCGGTGGCCGTCGCCGAGATCGGCGACAAGACTCAGCTGCTCGCGCTCGTGCTCGCGGCGCGATTCCGTAGGCCCTGGCCCATCGTCGCCGGCATCCTGCTCGCGACGCTCGCGAATCATGCCGTCGCCGCCGAGCTCGGCGCCTGGCTCACGTCCCTCGTTTCGCCGGGCGTGCTCCGCTGGGCGGTCGCCGGGTCCTTCATCGCGATGGGACTTTGGCTCCTGATCCCCGACAAGGAGGACGAGGCCGGCGCGCGCTTCTCCTACGGCGCCTTTCTGACGACGTTGATCTCCTTCTTTCTCGTCGAGATCGGCGACAAGACGCAGGTCG
>DASTSM010000262.1:0-4473 GCA_035760685.1 Gammaproteobacteria bacterium
GCTGCGGTCGGACGGCGGCACGCGATGGCCGTCGAGCAGCGTCAGCGTGCGGTTCGTGCCGAGGCCGCGCACGTTGAGAAACGCGCCCCCGGCCGCAGTCAGGAAATTGCTGCGGTTGACGGCGTCCGTGTTGTTCAGGAACTGCGGCAGCTGCGATAGCGCATCCACCATGTTGCCGGGATCGAGCTGGCTGATCTGCTCGGTCGAGACCGTCGTCACGGGCGTCGGCGTCTGCATGCCGGACCGGATGATGCGCGATCCCGTAACAACGACCTCCTCGACGCGTCCCTGCTGCGCGTCGGCCGCCTGCTCCTGCGCCCGAGCCTCGCTCGTCAGCAGCAGCGCCGACGACGATAGCGCCGCGGCCGCGCACAGAAGCTCACCGTGCAACGATCTGCGCCCGCGCCGCCCGGCGGCGCGACGCCCAATCGCGCCCGCGCCTTCCCGCTCGTTCTTCGCGTGACGATTTCGATCCCTCATCTCTCCCCCTCTTTCGTCTTCTAGGTATGTCCCCAACGCGAGTATGTCGCTCGGAGGTGACCGACCACAACTGTGGCGAAGAGAAATAAAGGGATCGCACCATGTTCGGCAAACCGAACAATACGACGATCGGGAAAGTCCAGCAGCGCGACGCGATGCGTCTCCCGTACGCGGGGGCGCTCAGCCGGCGCCGCTCGGCGCGCCTCCGCCTTGAAGCGCGCGCTGTGCATTCGCGCGCGCCTCGTCGGGCAGGTCCATGTTGTGCATGACGTCGAGCTGCCATCCCGCCGCGCCGCGCGTCGCAATGAAGCTCAGAAGGCCGCGGCGCTCGGGCCAAGGATTTCCGTGCGGGTCGCGCGCGCCGGTCATGAGCCAGCGCGCGTCGATGGAGGCGACGTCCGGGCGAATCATGCGGATCTGCGGCTCCTCGATCGTGAGGCGGCTGTCGCGAAACATCGTGGCGAAGATCGGCGCGTGAAACGCCTCGATGGCCGCGCGGCCCTTGGCATGCATCCCGAAGACGTTCGTGAAATCCGCGTCCTCGGCGAAGGCGGCCGCGAAAGCGCCGGCGTCGTGCACGTTCCACGCGTCGGCGGAACGGACGCGGGAGCCGCCGGGCGCTCCCGCGTCACTTTGCATGCGCGCCCGCTCAGCGCGAATACGAGATCCGGTAGATCACGTTCCCGTCGTCGTCGCTCAAGAGCAGCGAGCCGTCTTTGACCTCGAGCAGGCTCGAAGGCCGCGCCCAGGGCTTGCCGTCCGCGGCAATGAAGCCGACGAGGAAATCGACGTATTCGCCCGTCGGCTTGCCGTTCTCGATCGGCACGCGCACGACCTTGTGCCCGGTTCGGTCGGCGCGGTTCCAGGAGCCGTGGAATACCGCGAAGCCGTCGCCGACGTACTCGTCGGGGAACGCCGAGGGGCCGGAGCTCTTCGTGTAGAACGTGAAGCCGACGGCGGCCGAGTGCGCCTGGTACGGAACATCCGGAACGGTCGCCTTGCCGGCCAGATCGGGGCGCTCGCCTTTGTGGCGCGGCTCTTCGTGATTGCCCATGTAGTACCACGGCCAGCCGTAGTAGGCGCCTTCCTTGACGCGCGTCGAGTAGTCCGGCACGAGGTTGTCGCCGAGGCCGTCGCGCTCGTTCGTCGTGCACCAGAGGTCCCCCGTATCGGGCTGCATGGCGAGCGCGACGCAATTGCGGATGCCGGTCGCGAAAGGCTTGCCGGGGTTCTTCGAGCCGACGTCGAACACGAGCACGTCCGCGCGGTTCGTCTCGTCGCCCCACGCGGCGCCGAGGCCGTGCTCGGCCTCCCACGCCTTGATCTCCTCCGGGTTCTTCTTCGGCATGTTCTCGGCGACGTTCGAGGCCGAGCCCACGGAGACGAACATGCGCTTGCCGTCCGGCGAGAACACGAGATCGCGCGTGTAGTGCCCCCCCGTCGTCGACGCCAGCTGCGGCACGACGACCTCGGGCTCGGCGGACGCCTTCTTGTCGCCGGCCTTGTACGGATAGCGAACGACGCGATTGTTCTCGGCGACGTAGAGCCACTGCGGCCGATCGCCGGCCGGGAAGAACTGCATGCCGAACGGCTGCTTCAGGCCCTCTGCGTAAATGTCTTGACTCGCGGCCGTCCCGCCGTCCGCGGACGGATGCAGGATCTTGATGCGGCCCTTCTGCGTCTCGGCCACGAAGATGTCGCCGTTGGGTGCTTGCCGCATGACGCGCGGCCCCTCGACGCCGCGCGTGAAGACGTCGATCTTGAATCCTTCGGGAAGCTGAAGCTTCGCGTCGTCCGGCTTCGGCACGACGCGGGGGAAATTCACGTTTGACTGCGTCGCGAACGGAGCGGGCAGCGCCGCGAGATCGACCTTGTGCACGCGGCCCGGGGCGTCCTTCTTCCAATCGGGATTCGCGGACTGCTGCGCAGGCTGCGGAGACCTTGGCGGCTGCGCAAGCACCGGCATCGCGAACGCGACCAAGGCTGCGGCGACGATGAAGCGAGGTGTCTGCATTGTTCTTCTCCCGTCGAATCCTACGATTCGTGTGTTCTTTCGAGCCATTTTGGCACATCCTCGCGCGAGAAGAAGACCCGCTGGCGTGTCGTCGGGCGGTCGAGCCCAGGCTTCGGACGCGCCCCGGGGGAAAGCCCCTATCCGCGCGCCGGCCGCTTCAAGCCGTCGCCGCGGCTCCCCACAGCTCCCGACTCGCGAGCGCGGCGCCGTCGGCGAGCGACCGGAGCTTCGCCCATTGGATCGACGGGTGAACCCGGCGCACGAACGCGCCCTGCGCGAAGCCGCAATCCGTCCCGCCCATGACGCGCTCGCGCCCGACGACGCGCGCGAGCCGAACCAGCCGCTGCGCGACGAGCTCGGGATGCTCGACGACGTTCGTGTGATGCGTGACCACGCCCGGGATCAGGACCTTCCCTTCCGGCAGCTTCACGCGCTCCCAGAGCTTCCACTCGTGCTCGTGCCGCGCGTTGGCCTGCTCGATCGCGTACTAGCGCGCCGGAACCTGGAGCATATAGCCCAAGATCTCGGCGAGCGGCGGATCGTAAACGTGCGGACCGTGCCAGCTTCCCCAGCAGATGTGATAGCGGACGCGCTCCTCGGGAATGCCTTCGAGCGCGTGCTTCAACGCGTCGATGCGGACCTGGGCCCAGCGGCGGTAGTCGTCGACGGTGCCGCCGCGCGACAGGATAGAGTCGTACTCGTGCGCGAGCACGGCGTCGTCGACTTGGAGGAACAAGCCCGCGTCGACGACGGCCCGATATTCGGTGTGCAGCGCGTCGGCGAGCGCGAACACGAACTCCTCGTCCGTCTTGTAGTGCTCGTTCTCGAGCCAATACACGCTGGCCGGGGCGACGACGGGCAGAAAGCCGGCCGCGACGTCGACGCGCTCGAGCGCTGCCTTGAGGTTGGCGATGTCGCGCTGAAGCAGATCCATCCCGTCGTAGCTTATCGGCCCGGTGCACACCCAAGATTCCGGCGCCGAAGGGACTACCCCGGCGCGCCGACGCACCCCGCGCTCGCCGAGGAACACGATGCGGCGGATGCCGGCCGCGAACTGCTTGTCGTCCTCGGCATAGAACTCCGGAAACGCTTGCCGATCCCGGCTCGGCGGCATGCGAGTCGTGCCCGGCTTCTGCTCTCGAACCTCGAGACCCGCCAAGCGCTCGAAGAGGTAGGAGATCCAGCTGACCTTGCCGATCTCGCCGTCGCTCACGACGTCGACGCCGGCTTCGGCCTGCTGCCGCACGATGTCCGCGACCGAGCGCCGGAGCACCTCGGCCCGTGCGGCTTCGTCGACCGTTTCGCCGCGGTCGAGCGCCTCGAGAATCGAGAGCACTTCGGGCGGCCGAGCGAGGCTGCCCACATGCGTGGTGAGGATTCTATTCACGGCTCCTCCGGCGCGGCTTCACGTCTTCCGAGCGATCGCTAGGCTCGCCGCGCGATCGATTTGATCGCTCGCGTCGTCGCACCCTCGATCTTCGACGGGACTCTCGGAAGCTCGAGGCACTCTAATACGCATTGAAAAGCGGCGGCAACCTCGGTAGTTTGCAGGTCTCGAAGAACTTCGCGCACGCGCGACTCATGACTGCCTCGAAGACTCCATCGAATCCTTCCATGACTCCACGACTCGCTCTCCTCGGATTTTTCGGATTTCTGCTGGTCGCGCTCGCGGCCTGTCAGCCGAAGGGCCAAAGCACACAGACGCCGGCGGCAGCCTCCCCCGGCGAAGGACAAGCCGTGACGACTCCTTCATCGACAGACATCGCGGGCGCTCTCGTGCCCCTGCCCGGCAAGACGAGCGCGGCGCCGAAGCTCACGCGCGCGGTCACGGTGGCCATGCAGACGACGGCCGGCGACGTGACGATCGAGGTCTACCCCGAGGCGGCCCCGAATGCCGCCGAGCGTTTCATCGACCTCGTGAAGTCGGGCTTCTACGACAACACGCCGATCTCGCGGGTCGTGCCGGGCTTCGTCGCGCA
>DASTSM010000263.1:0-12700 GCA_035760685.1 Gammaproteobacteria bacterium
CTACGTCGGAGACGAGCTCGGATGGACGATCCGGCTCGTGCTGCGCCGCGAGGAAGTGCCCGAATGCCGCCTCGGCGCCGGCGCCGGCGCCCGGCTCGGCTGGACCACATGGCTCGGCCGCCGCGCGGCGGCCGAGGACGCGGACGACGTCGTCCTCGACCCGGCCGCGGAAATTGGGGTCAGACCCCATTTATCCTCGGCGGCCGGCGCCGATCGGCAAGCCCTATGAAGGAAAAATGGGGTCTGACCCCATTTTCCGTCGCGAACACCGTTTCTAAGGAGTAGAAGAATGGCGGAGATCAGTCGGACCGCGCTCTTCGGCAAGCTGAACCCGGTCGGCTACAAGGCCATCGAGGCCGCCGCCGTGTTCTGCAAGATGCGCGGGAATCCTTACGTCGAGCTCGTCCACTGGATTCATCAGATCTTGCAGCTCCAGGACTCGGATCTGCACCGGATCGTCAAGCAGTTCAACCTCGAGCCGTCGCGGCTTGCGCGCGACGTCACCGAGGCCCTCGATCGGCTGCCGCGCGGCTCGACGACGATTTCGGATCTCTCGTCGCACGTCGAGGAGGCCGTCGAGCGCGGTTGGGTCGTCGCAACGCTGCTGTTCGGCGAGGCGCAGGTGCGCACGGGTTATCTCGTCGCCGGCATCGTGCAGAACCGGGGCCTCAGGCTCGCGCTCTCCGGCATCTCCCGGGAGTTCGACAAGGTCAAGTACGAGACGCTGACGGATCGCTTCGACGAAGTCTGCGCCGGCTCGCCCGAGGCTTCGATGCGCGCGCACGACGGTTTCGAGATCGGCGGCGGCGCGTCTCCGGGAGAGGCGAGCGGCGCGATGGCGCCCGCGCAGATGGGCAAGCAGGAGGCGCTCGCCCGGTTCACCGTGGATCTGACCGAGCAGGCGAAGCGCGGCGAGATCGATCCCGTCGTGGGGCGCGACGAGGAGATCCGCCAAATCATCGATATTCTCATGCGGCGCCGGCAGAACAATCCGATCCTGACCGGCGAGGCCGGCGTCGGCAAGACGGCCGTGGTCGAGGGCTTCGCCCTCCGAATCGCGAAGGGCGACGTGCCGCCGCCGCTCCGCGGCGTCGCCCTGCGCGTGCTCGACGTCGGGCTGCTGCAAGCCGGCGCGAGCATGAAGGGCGAGTTCGAGAACCGCTTGCGGCAGGTCATCGACGAGGTGCAGGCCTCCGAGACGCCGATCATCCTCTTCATCGACGAGGCGCACACGCTCGTCGGCGCGGGCGGCGCGGCCGGCACGGGCGATGCCGCGAACCTGCTGAAGCCGGCGCTCGCCCGCGGCACGCTGCGCACGGTCGCCGCGACGACCTGGGCCGAGTACAAGAAGTACATCGAGAAGGATCCGGCGCTGACGCGGCGCTTTCAGGTCGTGCAGGTCGACGAGCCCTCGGACGAGAAGGGCATCCTCATGATGCGGGCCGTCGCGTCGAAGATGGAGCAGCACCACCGCGTGCAGATCCTCGACGAGGCGCTCGAGGCCGCGGTCAAGCTCTCGAGCCGCTACATACCGGCGCGCCAGCTGCCCGACAAGGCCGTGAGCCTGCTCGACACGGCGTGCGCGCGCGTGGCCGTGAGCCAGCACGCGACCCCGGCCGAGGTCGAGGACAGCCGAAGGCGCATCGAGGCGCTCGAGACCGAGCTCGAGATCATCGGCCGGGAGACCGCGATCGGCGTGGACACGGCGGAACGCGAGAAGGTCGCGAAGGAATCGCTCGCGGCCGAGCGCGCGCGCCTCGCCGAGCTCGAGGCGAGCTGGGACAAGGAGCGTGGGCTCGTCGAGAAGATCCTCGCGCTCCGCGCGCGGCTGCGCGACGGCGCGAGCAAGGTCGAAGGCACGCAGAGCGAGCTCGAGAAGGCGGCGGACCGCAGCGCGGCCAGCGCGCCCAGCGGCGCCGGCGCGGCCAGCGCCGCGAGCGCCGCAAGCAGCGCCGGGGTCGGGAGCGGGGCGGGCGCGGCGAGCGCGACGAGCGCTGCGGACGACGCCGGCGCGGGCGGGTCGAGCCGCCTGTCGTCTGCCGAGCGCGAGGCCCTGCTCGGCGAGCTCAAGGGCCTGCAGACGGAGCTTGCGGAACTGCAAGGCGAGGCGCCGCTGATTCTGCCGAGCGTCGACCAGCAGGCCGTCGCATCCGTCGTGCAGGATTGGACCGGCATTCCGGTCGGCCGCATGGTCAGCAACGAGATCGAGACGGTGCTGAACCTCGGCAAGACCCTGGGACGCCGCGTGATCGGCCAGGACCACGCGCTCGAGATGATCGCGCGCCGCGTGCGCACGTCGCGCGCGCGTCTCGATAATCCGGGCAAACCGGTCGGCGTCTTCATGCTGGCCGGGCCGTCGGGCGTCGGCAAGACGGAGACCGCGCTCGCGCTCGCCGAGATCATGTACGGCGGCGAGCAGAACGTCATCACGATCAACATGAGCGAGTTCCAGGAGGCGCACACCGTCTCGACGCTCAAGGGCGCGCCGCCCGGGTACGTCGGTTACGGCGAGGGCGGCATCTTGACGGAGGCCGTGCGCCGCAAGCCTTACAGCGTCGTGCTGCTCGACGAGGTCGAGAAGGCTCACCCCGACGTCCACGAGATTTTCTTTCAAGTCTTCGACAAGGGAATCATGGAGGACGGCGAGGGCCGCCTCATCGACTTCAAGAACACGCTGATCCTGTTGACGACGAACGTCGGCACGGATCTCATCATGAATATGTGCAAGGACCCGGAGCTCATGCCGGATACCGAGGGCGTCGCGAAGGCGCTGCGCGAGCCGCTGCTCAAGGTTTTCCCGGCGGCGTTGCTCGGCCGCATCGTGACGATCCCGTACTATCCGCTCAGCGACACCATGATCGACTCGATCGCGCGTCTTCAGCTCGGCCGCATCGAGCGGCGCGTGCTCGAGAATCACAAAGTGCCGTTCAAGTACACGGACGAGGTCGTCGCGCTGATCCGCAGGCGCTGCACTGAGCTCGAGAGCGGCGGCCGGATGATCGACGCGATCCTGACGAACACCGTGTTGCCGCGCATCAGCGAGGAGTTCCTGAACAGAATGCTGCGGGGAGAGCCGGTCAAGGGAATCGAGATCTCGGTCGCGGACGGGCAGTTCGCCTACAGCTTCGTCTAACGCAGGGACGGCGGAGGAACCGGGAGGGCCGCAGGGGGGCGATGCCGCCGATCAGTCGATGTTCGAGAAGTGAGACATGGTCTATTTACGATATTATGCAAAGACCTACACGTTACTGCTAAGATGGTGCATTCAGGAGTGACGCATGGCCCGTCCTCGTATCGTTGAGGTCGACTATTTCCCGTTCCAGCAGGCGCTGCGCCGAGCGATCGCGGCCGGCGAGCGCATCGAGCCGTCCGAGAAGGAGCGCTGGGAGAAGTGGGTACGGGAGCACCGGGTCAAGGAAGCGGCCTTCAGATCGTTCGGCAAGTCCAAAGGCGAAGATCTGGAGCCCGTCATCATCGACACGGAAGGCCAATGGCGCGGCTACTACCTCGTCTCGACGCAGGACGAAGTGTGCTTGAAGTGGGCGCGCGAGGACGGCGACTCTTGATCTGCGACCAGTGCCGAGAACGATAACGACAACCTCGGCGCGAGATCGCCGCCGCACGCATTATGGCTAACGCACAGCCCGTAAAGATCAAGACCGCGCTGGCCGACGAGGACCTTCTGTTCCGGACGATGGACGGCACGGAGGAGCTCGGCCGGCCGTTTCTTTACGACCTCGAGCTGCTGAGCCCCAAGGAGGACCTCGCGCTCGACGATGTCCTCGGCCAGGAGGCGTGCGTCACGCTCGACGTGCGGGGCGGCGCCAAGCGGTATTTTCACGGTTACGTCACGCAGTTCGCGCAGACCGGGAGGCGCGGGCGGTACGCGACGTACCGTATGCAGCTTCGGCCTTGGCTCTGGTTCCTGACGCGCACGGCGGACTGCCGGATCTTCCAAGGCAAGACCGTGCCCGAGATCGTCACGGCCGTGTTTCGCGAGCACGGCTTCTCGGATTTCAAGGATTCGCTGAGCGGGTCGTACCGGACCTGGGAGTATTGCGTCCAGTACCGCGAGACGGATTTCAACTTCGTGAGCCGGCTCATGGAGCAGGAAGGCATCTACTACTACTTCCTGCACGAGGACGGTAAGCACACGTTGGTGCTGTCGGATTCCCACGGCGCCCATTCGCCGCTCGACAACGGCTACTCCGAGATCCCTTACTACCCGCCCGCGCAAGCGGTTCGCGACGAGCACATCTACGACTGGTACTTTCAGAAGTCCGTGCAGCCCGGCAAGTACGTGCTGCGCGCGTACGACTTCCGCAAGCCCAAGGCGAACCTCGAGGTCAACTCCGTGGTCTCGCGAGACCACGCTCAGGCCGAGTTCGAGGTCTTCGACTATCCCGGCGAGTACTTCGAGCGCGGCGAGGGCGATGCCTACGTCAAAGCCCGCATCGAGGAGCTCCAGACCGAGCACGAGCGCGCGCGCGGCGTCTGCGACGCACGGGGCGTCTGCACCGGAGGGCTGTTCAAGCTGGCCGAGTACCCGAGGCAGGACCAAAACCGCGAATACCTGATCGTCTCGGCGCATCAAAGCATCTCGCTCGGGGACTACGAGTCGGCCGACCAGTCCATGCAGTTCAAGTGCGTCTTCAATGCAATGGACAGCGCCGCACCTTATCGCGTCGCGCGCCTGACTCCGAAGCCCGTCGTGCAGGGGCCGCAGACCGCGATCACGGTCGGCCCGGCGGGCGAAGAGATCTGGACGGACAAATTCGGCCGCATCAAGGTGCAGTTCCATTGGGACCGATACGGCAAGGCCGACGAGAACAGCTCCTGCTGGGTGCGCGTGGCGCAGGTTTGGGCTGGATCGAATTGGGGAGGCATGCACATTCCGAGGGTCGGCCAGGAGGTCATCGTCGACTTCATCGAGGGCGACCCTGACCGGCCGATCGTCACGGGCCGCGTCTACAACGCCGACAACATGCCGCCGTACGGCCTGCCTGACAACAAGACGCAGAGCGGCATCAAGAGCCGTAGCTCGAAGGGCGGCAACGGCGACAACTTCAACGAGATCCGCTTCGAGGACCTCAAGGGCTCGGAGCAGATGTACATCCATGCCGAGAAGGATCAGAGCTCCGTCGTCGAAAACGATCAAACGGAGGACGTGGGGCGCGACAAGCATGTCACCGTCGGCCGGGATCGCACCGAGGACATCGGCCAGGATCGCACCCTGCACGTCGGTAGAGACAAGACGGAGAATGTCGACCGGGACAAGAGCATCCAGGTCGGAAAGGACCACAGCGAGGGCATCAAGAGCAACATGACGATCTCGGTCGGGAACACTTTGACCGAGACCGTTGCGATCAACTACACGGAGACCGTCGGCGCCGCCATGGAGCTCACCGTCGGCGGTGTCTTCACGGAATCCGTCGGCGCGAACAAGACGCAGACCGTAGGCGGCAGCAAAGATGTCTCCGTCGGCAAGTCCTACGGCACGAGCGTCGGCAAGGACATGGAGCTCGAAGTCGCCGAAAACCTGCGGCAGCAGGTAGGCAAGGACTACGAGCTTCGCGTCGCTGGCGACGCGAATCAGAACGTCGACAAGAAGCTGCTCGCAAAGGCGAAGTCGATCCAAATCACGGCGGACGACGACATCACGCTGAAAACGGGAAGCGCCGAGATCGTCATGAAAAAGAACGGCGACATTACGATCAAGGGCAAGAAGATCACCGTGAACGGCAGCGGGGACGTGATTCTCAAAGGCAGCAAGATTCAGGCGAACTAACAAGATTCAGGCGAACTAATATGAGTCGAAGAGCCAGTAGCGTGACGGCGCTTCCGTCCCCCATCGCGACGGAGCGCACCTCGGCGGCGGAAGTCGCTGGAGTCGACGGCGAAGGCCGCGTGTTCCTGCGGCTCCGGACCGGGAGCGCGGACGTCGAGGCGCGCATCCTGAGCCACGTGCCCCCGGAATGCCTTGTCCCCGGGGCGCAAGTATTGGTTCTCGAGACCGCCGACGATCCCGCGCGGCCGATAGTCGTCGGCATCATCGCCGATCGCGTGACGTTCGACGCGGCGCGGCAGAACGTGCCGCGGACGTTGGAGGTCAACGGACGGCGCATCCATCTCACGGGCGAGGAGGAAATCCGCCTGACTTGCGGCCGCAGCACCATCGTTTTGACGCGCGACGGACGCATCGTCTTGCGCGGCTCCCGGATTTCGTCCCGGGCGGCGGAGACGAACCGGATCAAGGGCGGCACGGTGCAGATCAACTAGATCAAGCCAAGATCGGCTCAGGGGGACTCGTGCCCGTCACGGTCGGCGTGAACTTCTTGTCCGTTGTCCACAAAGGCAGCAACGGAACCAGCATCGCGTTTCCGGACGTCTGCAAGACGCCGACGCCCGCGGGGCCCGTGCCGATTCCCTATCCCAATGTCGCGATGTCGTCGAACACGGCGCAAGGCACCAAGAAGGTCAAGTGCGACGGGCAGTCGGCCTGCGTCAAGGATTCGAACTTCAGCATGAGCTCGGGCGACGAGGCCGGCAGCGCCGGCGGCGTCGTCTCCAGCAAGATCAAGGGCAAGGCCGAGTTCGTCATGTTCTCGTTCGATGTGAGCTTCGAGGGCAAGAACGTCTGCCGTGCGTTCGACATCATGCTGCACAACGACAAGAACACGCCGCCTTTCCCTGTTCTGCAGCAGCCGATCGTCGCGATTCCGAGCCCCGTCCAGCCGAAGTGCATGATCTGCGACAAGCCCCTTTGAAGGCGGCACGGTGCTCGAGACAGAAATCAACCAAGTCGGCATGGTCACCTCCGTCGGCCGGGACGCCGGCACCACGCTGACGTCGATCCTTTGCGGGGTTTCCCGTCCCAAGGAGATCGGGTACTTCGCAGTTACCGATCCCGAGTTTCAGGAGCCCGAGGGCGTGACGGGACATCCGATCGAGGCGCTGACGGAGGGTTTTCATCTGTACGGCCTCTGGATCAGGGCCTGCATCGCCTGCCTCGAGGATCTGCTGCGCCGGACATCGCCGGCGATGCCGCGGGGCGCCGAGGAGTGGGGGAGCACGGCGCTGATCGCCGTGACCCCCGACATCCGCAGCGAACGCTTCATGAGCGACGGAGACGAGACGGCCGGCAGCTTGCGCGAACCTTTCCTGCACAAGATCGCCGCTTGGCTCGGTATCCCGCGCACCCCGGAGCATCTGCACGCCGTCTGCATGGGACGAACGGGCGTATTCACGGCGCTCAAGGCCGCTTCCGCCATGCTCGAGCGACGCGCGTTCGACCGCGTCCTCGTCCTCGCCGTGGACTCTCTGCTCGACACCTTGACGCTGGAGTGGCTGGCCTCGCGGCATCGCCTCAAGTCCCCTTCGGCGCCGGCCGGCTTGATGCCGGGCGAAGCGGCTTCGGCGATGCTAATCGAGCCGAGGCGGGGCGGGGCGCACAGCGGCGCACGAGGACTCGGCGTCGCGGTGCGCGCGGCGACGCAGGAATCGGCGGCAGATCAGGAAGGCCTGACGACTGCCGACCGCGGCCGCAGGCTGGCACGAGTGATGTCCGGCTGCCTGCCATCCCTCCGCGATCCCGCGGGCGCCGGGTGCGTTTTGATCAGCGATCAAAACGGCGAGCAATGGCGCGCCGAAGAGTTCGGGTATTGCGGCCTCGCGCTCGGCTCGGCGTGGCCGAGCCGCGCCGCCGTCCTGCTCCCGGCGGTATCCGTCGGGGATACGGGTGCGGCGTCGGGTGCCCTCGCGTGCTGCCTCTCGGCCATGGTCTTGAGCTCCGGGCTCGTAGAAGCGCGCGACGGCATCGTGCTCGGTAGCTCTTTCGACGGGCGCGCGGGTGCGGCCATGTTATCGGTCGGAGACTAAGGCCGGACAATTGGGGGCGGATCGATGTCCGAAGACCAGCACGAATCCGACGTCGCCGACAAGGTGCCGCACCACCCGGACGGCGGATGTCTGAACCGACACGTCGGCGACCCTCCATGCGACAGCGTCGACAATCCATGCAGTCATCGCTGGCAGGCCTACGAAAAGATGAAGGCGACCAAGTCGCTCTACAACTGGCCGAAGTACAAGTCTCTGACCGATGCCGGCGTTCGCCGGAGAACCGCTCGCTTGCGCGCCGGCAGCGGGGACATGTTTCCGAAGTACTATCGAACCTACCTCGATCCTCCGGCGAAGGGCGACTGGAACGTCAAGGGCAAGAATTTCTTCGTCAAGTGCTACGACCCGTATTGGCACGAGGCTCATCACGTCGTGCCGAACAGCACGCTGCGCGGCGCGATCGCGGATCTCGGCGACTGCGCGATCGCGGTCAGGAGAGGCCTCGCAAAGGAGAAGTACAACCTGAACGACAAGAAGAACATGATCATGCTGCCCATGGACAAGCCCGTATCCATGGCGCTCGAGCTGCCGCGGCATCGGAAGACGGCGACTGTCCGGAGCCACAAGGGCTACAGCAACATGGTGTCGCGACGGCTCAAGGCTATTCTTCAGCCGCTGGCAGACCGCATCGAGGCGCACGAGGCCAGGAAGTACGACAGCGTAAAGAGCGACATCGAAGCGCTGTCCGAGGAGCTCTTCAACGCAATCAAGAGCTCGGAGGCCGGCGCGCTCGATGAGATGGGCAAGGACGAAATGGGGCTCAAGCCGAAGACGAGCACGTTCTGAAGCGAAGGGGGACGCATGGATTTCTTTCTCTGGGATACCGGCGGCGACGTCGACGACGACTCCCTGGTCTTCATCGAGGACCCCCCGGAAGGAATGGGCCTGCGCGCAGCGAAGCTCGCGCTCGGCAAGTCCGCACAGAAGCACGTCCCCGAGGAGCCCGTCATCCGTCTGCGTAAGGAGAACCGAGGCCTCGAGCTCCCCGGCTTCATCGGCAACACCGTCGGGCTCCTGATCCTGTCGAAGCCCGGCGTCGAAGTCGTGCGGCAGATGTGCCCCAACGAGCGGCTCGAGATATTTCCGTTCGTGATCTTGAACCACAAGAAGCGAGTGCACAGCCGCGACTACTCGATCGTCAATCCGCTCGGCGGGTTCGATTGCCTCGATGAAGCGGCGAGCGGCGTCACGAGGGACGCCGGCGGCGACGTGAAGTCCATTGCGAAGTACGTGTTGTCGAAACCGAAAATCGATAAGGCGCCGCATCTCTTTCGAATTCGGGAGAAGCCCGTCGAATATGTCTTCAGCCGCGCGCTCGGGCGCCGTTTCAACGAGGCCGGCGTGACCAACGTTTGGGGCAATGAGATGCCTCAGGTGTGAGTCGACGTGTCCTCGCACCACTTGCCTGTATTCCTCGCCAACGCTTCGGACGACGCGGAGGAATTGCAGCCGCTCGTGCTGTCGGGGCACGGCGGCGGCGAGGGAGTTTCGCGGTTCTCGAAGTGCCTGCGCATCTCGGCGATCGCTTCCTTGCTGCTCGGCGCCGATAGCGCGCCGTTCCGCAGCGACTTGGCGGCGAGCGCCCGCGGATTGAAGACCTGGCTCGAGCGCGCCGGGAGCAACGGCCGCGACGGGCTCGGCTTGAGCCGCTGCGCTGGCTTCTTCGATGCCATAGCCGCGGAGGAGTGGGGCTTGGCGGCGGACCTCGCGCGCGCCCTCGCGCATGCGGCTTGGGACCCTGAAGGCGAGTACGAGGAAGACTATTTGTACACGAAGCTGCTGATGTCGCGAGTCGGCGCCGGCGATGCCGAAAACGATGCCCGCGCGGCGCTGCTCGCGCGCTACAGGGAGCTCGAAGGGGACGAGGTCGATTGGAGGCTCGAGCTCTGCACGGCGCTCGAAGAGGGCAATGAGCTCGCGTTCGAGGAAGCGCTCGAAGGGCTCATGCTCGCTGAACGGGACGAGATGGAATACCTCCGTGCGAAGGAGGCGCTGCTTCCCGAAGAGCTCGCAACGCTCGGGTGCGTCAGCATCGAAGGGATTGCTCTGCATCGGCTCGGGACTCGAGCGGGCTTTCGCCTGCAGCGCGACTATCTTTTCATTCCGAGCCTGGCGCTCGACCCGCCTCTCGCCGAATGAGGGAGTCGATGCAGCGGCTGGAACGACGGGGCGAGGCGTGCCGCATCCCGATATAGAAATCGACGGCAACGCCGATTTTCAGGCCGTGCCGATGTTCGACGAGGATGGACGGTCTATCGTCGTCGCCGTCACGAAGGCGACGTTTTGCTTCGACGCGGACGGAGCGCTTTATGCAGTCGACCCTGAGCCTGTGCGCCTATCGCCCGAATTCTACGCGGACCCGGCCGAAAGCAGCCTCAAGTTCGACTCGGACACGGCATTCGCGAAGCGCGGCACCGATGTCGTGGTGCTCGGCCACGCGCGTTCCTTCGCAGGACCCGTTCAGACGCTCGAGGCCGGAGTGCGGGTCGGCCCCGTGCAGAAAGTCGCCCGCATCATCGGTGATAGAGCTTGGCTGCACGACGGCAGGACGCCGGTTTTGACGCCTGCGAGGCCGTTCGAGCAGATGCCGCTAACGTACGAGCGGGCTTTCGGCGGACGCGACCATGGAGGGCACGACCCGGACAGGCCGCTCGTCGAGCCGCGCAATCCTGTCGGCACGGGCTTCGGAAAGCCGTTGCGCGCGGGCGAGACATGCCCCGCGCCGAATATCGTGGATCCGCGCATGCCGAATCCGGAGTACGGCGTGCCGTGTGCGCCGGTCGGCTTCGGGTTCATCGCCCCGCATTGGATGCCGCGGGCGGCGCTGGCCGGCACCTACGACGAAGTCTGGGAGACCTCGCGCAAACCGCTGCTTCCTGCCGACTTCTCCCGCCGCTTCTTCAACTCGGCCTCCGAGGGTTTAACGAGCGCGGAGTTTCTGCGCGGCGACGAGTCCGTCACGCTCGTGAACATCGGGTCCGCACCCCGCACGAGCTTCAGGCTTCCAGGGAGCGAGCCGCCGACGGCCCTGTTTCATCTGCGCGGTGGCCGCGAGGTGCCCACTTCCGGCGTGCTCGACACGCTCGTTATCGACGCCGATGCTCAGCTCCTGACGCTCGTCTGGCGGGCCTCGGTTCCCGTGCGCGACGGCATTCAGGACGTCGTCGCCGTCAAGGCAACTTGTCAACTGTCCGTTCCGGGCCGGGGCTGAGGATCATGGTCGCATCGGCGCGAAGCTTCTACGTCTCGCTCTGGGAGGAGCACCTCGAGGAAGCCTCGGCGCTGCTCGAGCAGATCGCGGCCTATCGGCACGATCCGACGCTCGCCTGGAGCGATTTGGCCGACTGGGAGCTGCGTTTGCGGCGGCGCATCGATGCACTGGCCTTCGGCGACGATCTCGCGCTTTCAGTATGCCGGCGCCGGCTCACCGAGGGCGACGCGGGAGAGAAGCAGGCGGCGCTTCGCGTGTTCTGCCGTAAACGCCGCAAGGATCTCGTCTATGAGACGCTCGAGCGGTTCGGTTCGAGCGAAGCCGCGGATCTCGAAGCGATGGCGGCGGCGTTGAAGGCCGAAGCTCCAGCCGAATGGCACGCCGAGCTCGCAAGTCTCCTCTCGCGGCACGCAGCCCTTGCCCCGGTGCTTGCGCCCTTGATCGGCGAGCGCCGGCTCAAGGCGGAGACGGCATTGCTCGCGGCTCTGCCCTCGACGCCCGAGGCGAAGGCCGCGGCCGTGCTCGTCGCGCTCGGTCGCATCGGCGGCGAGGCTAGTCTCGAGTGCGTCGCATCCTTCGCGCGCGCGGACGAGCCCCACGTTTCAGCGGCCGCTTGCCGCGCGGCTTTACGGCTGTCGGCCGGTTCAATTCTCGAGTACTGCCTGCACGGCGTTCAGGGGCGCCCATGGCTGGCGATGCCGCTTGGTTTAGGCGGTGGGCGCCGCGCCGTCTCCGTGCTCGTGTCGACGGCCGGCAGCGCTCAGGCCACGGACGAGACGCTGATCGCACTCGGCTTGCTCGGAGACCTTTCGGCGATCCGCGCGATCTTCGATTGCCTGACCCGCGCGGACCTTGCGCCGGCGGCGGCTCTGGCCTTGCAGCTCATCACGGGCGCCGAGCTTCAGGCGGAGACGTTCCTTCCCGACCAGTTCTCTCCCGACGAGCTGTTCGACGAGGAGCGAGACTGCCTCGAGGCGACGGGCGAATGGCCGAAGCGCGCGGACGGCCAGCCTTTCGGAACGACGGTGACCGTGCCGTCCACCGACCCAGCAGTCTGGAGGGGCTGGTTATCCCAGAATAAGGCTCGCTTCGATCCGGCGCGAAGGTACCGCTACGGGCAGCCGTATTCCGTGCGCTCGCTGCTGATGTCGCTCGAGGCCGAGCGAATCCCGAACAGCGTCCGAGCTCTGATCTGCGACGAGCTGCGAATACGCTACGGAGTCGACTTCCCGCTCGAGATCGATATGCCGGTCGTGGAGCAGCGGCGCCTGTTGGTGCGTTTGCGGGAGTGGGCGGCGATCAACGAATCGAAATTCGAACCCGGCGAGTGGTATTTTCACGGCCGGCGTATCGACTGAAGGGGAAAGCCGTTGGGAGCATCCGGTGTCATGGGCGCAGTTCCGGGCGTCGCGCTCGTATTTCTTGCCGTCGCCGTCGTGTTTCTTGGCATGACCTTACGTAGTTACTTGCTCGAGGTGAACGCGATGACTCCGGCTCGAGGTGCGTGGCTGCGAACCGCCTTCATTTTCTCCGCGGTCACGGTGGGGCTGTTCGTTCTCGGCACGTTTGCCGGGTAGCACGATGGGTGGAGAT
>DASTSM010000264.1:0-5891 GCA_035760685.1 Gammaproteobacteria bacterium
GCGCCGCTGCGTCGCGGCCAGCGACGCGGCCAGATTCACGCAGGTCGTCGTCTTCCCGACTCCGCCCTTCTGATTCGCGACGGCGATCACCCTGACCATCGATCCGTCTCACTCATGGGTTCGTTCCAGCAATACGATCGAGCTTCGCTCGAGCTTCGGCGCAGGGTCGAGCGCGAGCGGACGCAGGGCGTGTTGCGCCGCAAGGGCGCGCCATTCGGCCTCGAGCCGCGCCGCCGTCAGGAGCACGAGTAGGGTTCCGGGGGCCATCAAGTGCCCCGTCATTCTAATCAGCTCGGCGGGCGGCGCCACGGCCCGCGCGAGCACGGTATCAAACGGCGTTTCGCCGCGTAAGTCTTCGATCCTCGCATGCCGAACCTCGACGTTGGCGAGAGCGAGCGTTCCCACGGCGTGGCGCAGGAATCGGATGCGTTTCGCGCGGCTCTCGACGAGGACGAATGTCCGTTCGGGCTCGACGATCGCGAGCGGGATGCCCGGAAGCCCCGCGCCCGTCCCGACGTCGACGATACGGTGCCCGCGCAGCAGCGGCGCAAGCGAAAGACTCTCGACGAGGTGCCGTCCCACGAGCTCGTCCGCAGCGCGGACGCCGGTGAGATTGTAGACGCGGTTCCACTTGACCAACAGGCCGAGGTAGTCGGTCAAACGCCGGAGCTCTTCCGCCGACACCGCGAGGCCGGCCGCCGCGAGGCCCGAGCCCACTCGGCCGAGGTCGATGCCTGCGTCTGCCATGCGGGCGAGTATAAGGGCGCAGCGCGAGGGACCGCTTTCGGGCGGCGCGAGCGACACGATGCCGCTCGCGGAGCGGCGGGGTCGCTCGATCGGGTTGGACGGGAAGGGCCGCCGGCCGGTAGCGGACTACAGACCGGGCGTCGTGAACAGCCCGGGCTGGGCGGCGAAGTACGCCGCGATCGCTTCGATCGCGTCGTCGTCGAGCGTCGTGGCCATCGGCCCCATGATCACGTCGCGCCGGCCGCCGGCCTTGTACTCCTGCAGAGCCTGGCGCAGATAAGAAGCATGTTGGCCCGCAAGATTCGGCCACTGCGGTCCCTTCGAGATCCCGGCCTCTCCATGACAGGCCGCGCAGGCCGCCGACTTCTCCTTGCCCGCCTGAATCTGGGCGGGCGTGCCGTCCGACATGCCGGTGCTCGGCTTGCCTTTGACGCTCGAGAAGTAGGCCGCGATGTCGGCGATGTCCTGATCGGAGAGCACCGACGCCTGCGCGCGCATGGTCGGATGGCTCCGCGAGCCGCGCCGGTAGTCCTGGAGGGCGACCGTGATATAGGCCCCGTTCTGACCGCCGAGCTTCGGCACGTTGTACGTCGGGTAGACGTTCTGATAGCCCGGCACGCCGTGACATCCAGAGCACGTCGTCGCAAGCGTTTGGCCTTGCTCCGGATCGCCCTTGAGCGTGATCGGCGAAACGGGGGGCGGCGGGGGCTGGGTCGGCTCCGTGTTCGCCGCGAGCTGCTGCGCGGCCGCGAATCCGAACGGCGCGAGAAAGAGCGCAACGGCGAGCGCCTTCGCGGCGAAAGAAACCCTGTTCGTGACGAGCGTAGACACGTTCCGAAGACTCTCCCTGTCGGTGCGGTAGGCCCTCAAAGGGCCGGTATGTTAGGCGCAGCGGGGGCATATTGCTAGTTGCGGACAGTGCTTATGGCACCGACCGCGAAATTCCTGCTGCACGCGCCGCCCACGCCCGCGACGCCCGTGCGCCTAGTGAGGGAGGACGGCGAGATCCTTGCTGAGGTGGTGGTCCATCGCGTTCTCCTCGTACCCGCGGACCCAGGGTGCAACCATGCGCGCCGTGACATAAAAATAGACGGGAATCACGGGCATGTCGTCGAGCAGAACGCGCTCGGCCTCCTCGAGCGCGAGCGCGCGTGCGACGGGACCTTCCGCCGTCTCGGCGGCGCGCAGCAGCCGCTCGTACCGAGCGTCCGCATAGCCCGTGCTGTTGAGCCCGCTCTGCGACGCGAGAAGACCCAGAAACGTAAAGGCATCGTCGTAGTCGCCGACCCAGCTCGCGCGAAACACCTGGCTTTCGAATCGGTTCCGGCTCTCGAGATAGACCTTCCACTCCTCGCTCTTGAGGCGCGTCTCGACGCCGAGAACACGCTTCCACATCGCGGCGATCGCGCGCGCGACGCGCTCGTGATCCTCCTGCGTGTTGTACAGGATCTCGATCTCGAGCGGATGCTCACGCGAATAGCCGGCCTGCGCGTAGAGCCGCCTCGCCTCCGTCTCGCGCTCCGGCTGCGACCACTCGGCCTCCGGCATGTGCTGACCGGCGTAGCTAGGCAGCGGCGGCACCCAGCCGTAGGCGGGAATCTCGCCGGCGCCGGTGACCTCACGCGCGATGAAGTCTCGATCGATCGCGAGCGCGAGCGCGCGCCGAAGCGCGAGGTTGTCCTTGAACGGCGGGCGCGTGAGGTTCAGGCCGTAGTAGTAGATCGCGAAATAGGGCGCCACGGCGAGCTCCGCGGGACGGCTCTCGCGGAGCGAGCGGATCTGCTTCTTCGGCACGGCGTACGTCATGTCGAGCTTGCCGGCGCGATAGCGATCGAGCTCGGCGTCGACGTCGTGAGTCGGGTAGTAATAGACGGTGTCGATGCGGGTCGAGGCGTCGTCCCAGTAGAACGGATTGCGGGTCGCCTCGACGTATGAGCCTCGGACCCATCGCGCGAGCCGATAGGCGCCGTTCGAGATGAGCTCGCCGGGCCGGTCGTCGAGCTCGCCGTTCGCGGCGACGTCCGCTCGGTGGACGGGATACGTCGAGGGGTGCGTCAGGAGGCCGAGGAAGTAGGGCGTCGGACGCTCGAGCGCGATCTCGAGCGTGCGCTCGTCCACGGCGCGCACGCCGAGGGCGGTCGGCGCAAGATTCCCGGCCGCGACGGCCTCGGCGTTCTGGATCGGCGCGAGGATGAATCGGTAGCGAGAGCCCGTCTTCGGATCGAGGCTGCGGCGGAAGCCGTAGACGAAGTCGTCCGCCGTCACGGGATCGCCGTTCGACCACCGCGCGTCGGGGCGCAGCGCGAACGTATAGGTCTTGCCGTCGGCGGCGACCTGCCAGGACTCGGCCGCGCCGGGCTCGAGGCTGCCGTTCTGCGCCTCGCCGACGAGGCCTTCGAAGAGGTCGCGGACGATGCCGAGCTCGGGATCGCCCTCGGCCTTGTGCGGGTCGAGCGTGACGGGCTCCGCGCCGTTGCCCCGCCGCAAGACCTGCGGTGCGGCCGCGGGCGCGCCGTCGGCTGCATCCGCGGCGGTCGGGCCGCGGGCAGGGCCGCCGTTGCATGCGGCGAGCACGAGACCCGCGAGCCAGCAGAGCCGCGCGGTCCTTGCGTTCATTCCGAAAGCCGCTTCGCCTCAGGCGATGCGGCGCTGCCGGCGCTTCTTGAGATGGATCAAGAGCAGCGAGATCGCGGCGGGCGTGACGCCCGCAATCCTCGCGGCCTGACCGATGTCCGCGGGCCGCACGCGCTCGAGCTTCTCGCGGACCTCGTTCGAGAGACCGCGCACGCCGGCGTAGTCGAAGTCGGCGGGCACGGGAGTCGAAGCCTGCCGTCGCTGCCGCTCGATCTCGTCGCTCTGGCGCTCGATGTAGCCCGCGTAGCGCGCCTCGATCTCGAGCGTCCGCGCGATCTGCTCGACGAGTTCGGGCGCGAGCGCCTGCATCGCCGGCTCCGCCGCGACGGCCGAGAGCGCGACGAGGTCTTCGTAGCGGACGTGCGGCCGGCGTAGAAGGTCGGCCGCCGAGAGCTCACGCGCGAGCGGGCCGATGGGGCTCGCCGCCGGCACGTCCGCGGGGCCGAGGCGTGTCCTCTCGAGCCGCTCGCGCTCGTTAGAGAGGGCTTCTTGCTTGCGCTCGAAGGCAGCCCATCTCGCGTCGGCGACCACGCCGAGCGCGCGCCCGGCCGCGGTGAGCCGCCGATCCGCGTTGTCCTCTCTGAGCGAGAGCCGGTACTCGGCCCGGCTCGTGAACATGCGATAAGGCTCGGTCGTCCCGCGCGTCACGAGGTCATCGATGAGAACGCCGAGATACGCCTCGTCGCGGCGCGGCGACCAGGGCTCGCGCTCCTGCACGGCGAGCGCGGCGTTGATGCCGGCCACGATGCCCTGCGCGGCCGCCTCCTCGTAGCCCGTCGTGCCGTTGATTTGGCCCGCGAAATAGAGCCCGCGCAGCGCCTTCGTCTCGAGCGTCGGCTCGAGGCCGCGCGGGTCGAAGTAGTCGTACTCGATGGCATAGCCCGGCCGCGTGATGTGCGCGCGCTCGAAGCCCGGGATCGAGCGCACGAGCGCGTGCTGCACGTCGAACGGCAGCGACGTCGAGATCCCGTTCGGATAGACCTCGTGCGTGGCGAGGCCTTCGGGCTCGATGAAGATCTGGTGGCTCGTCCGCTCGGCGAAGCGCACGACCTTGTCTTCGATCGACGGGCAGTAGCGCGGGCCCACGCCCTCGATCGCGCCGCCGAAGAGAGGCGATCGATCGAGCCCGGCGCGAATGACGTCGTGCGTGCGCTCCGTGGTTCGCGTGATGTGGCACGACACCTGCCGCGGATGATCGCCGCGCCGCCCGAGGAACGAGAAGACGGGAACCGGCACGTCGCCGGGCTGCTCCTCGAGACGGCCGTAGTCGATCGTGCGTCCGTCGAGGCGCGGCGGCGTGCCCGTCTTGAGGCGCCCGACGCCGAGGCCGAGATCGCGGAGCCGATGCGCGAGGGTGACGGCGGCCGGGTCGCCGGCCCGCCCGCCGGAGTAGTTGACGGGCCCGACGTGGATCTTGCCCGCGAGGAACGTGCCGACCGTGAGGACGACGGCTCGCGACTCGATCCGCATGCCGATCTGCGTGACGATGCCCCTGACGCGGTCGCCTTCGAGCCAGAGGTCCTCGACGCCTTGCTGCAGCAGGGTCAGATTCGGCTGCGTCTCGAGCGCGCTTCGAATGGCCTGCTTGTAGAGCTGCCGGTCGGCCTGCGCACGCGTCGCGCGCACGGCGGGACCCTTGCTCGCATTCAAGGTTCGAAAGTGGATGCCCGCGGAATCCGCGGCCGCCGCCATCGCGCCGTCGAGCGCGTCGATCTCCTTCGCGAGGTGGCCCTTGCCGATGCCGCCGATCGCGGGATTGCAGCTCATCTGGCCGAGCGTCTCGATGTTCTGCGTCACGAGCAGCGTCGCGACGCCCATGCGAGCGGCCGCGAGCGCCGCTTCCGTGCCGGCGTGACCGCCGCCGACGACGATGCAGCCGAATCGATCGTGATACTCGAGGGGCTTCACGGACATCGCGCGATTCTAGGGCGAACGCGCGAGTGATCGCCACCGCCGCGGCCCGAGACGAGAGGCGGTGCTCGGCCGAGTCCGCGCTGACTTGAGACGGCGTTCACTTACCGTGCAGCGCGACCCTGGCACGCTGAGCGGCCAGACCTCGGCAAGCGCGGAGCCGCAGTTACGAAGATGTTTACCAGTGCAAACGCAGTCGGGGCGGAGACGGGCGGCAGAGACGCTTTGACGCAGACGTTGTCGAGACCGTTCTTCGTCGCCATGCTCGAGCGCGAGGTCGTGCGCGCGGACGAGACGGGCAAAGCCTTCACGTTGTGCGTCGCCGACGTCGACGACCTCAAGAGGGTCAATGCGCGGTCCGGCTTTCGCGCGGGCGACGCCGTCGTCGTAGCCGTGGCCGACTCGATCCGCGGACGGTTGCGAGCCCCGGGCTGGCGCGACGTGCCGAGCGCGGTCGCGCGCTACGACGGCGACGCCGTCGCCGCCATGCTGCGGCACGCGGAGCGCGAGCGGGTCCACGAGCTCGCGAGCGGCATCGCTGACGATATCGCGCGCGCCGAGTTCCGGGGCTCGAAGGGCGTCAAGGTATCGATCGCCGC
>DASTSM010000265.1:0-22988 GCA_035760685.1 Gammaproteobacteria bacterium
GTACGTCGAGGCCATCAAGCGCGACATCGAGTGGCTCGGTTTCGACTGGGGCGATCGGCTCCGGCATGCCTCGGATTACTTCGATCGGCTCTACGAGTACGCGCTTCAGCTCATCGAGGACGGCAAGGCGTACGTCGATCATCTGACCGCCGAGCAGATCCGCGAGTATCGCGGCACGTTGACGCAGCCGGGGAGGGACAGCCCCTACCGGAACCGCTCCGTCGCGGAGAACCGCGCGCTGTTCGAGAAGATGACGCGCGGGGAGTTCGCGGAAGGGGAGTGCGTGCTGCGCGCGAAGATCGACATGGCTTCGCCGAACATCAACCTGCGCGATCCGACCTTGTACCGCATCCGCAAGGTCCCGCATCAGCGGACGGGCGACAAGTGGCTCATCTACCCGCTGTACGACTTCGCCCACACGCTCTCGGACGCGATCGAAGGCACGACGCACTCCTTGTGCTCGCTCGAGTTCGAGGACCATCGGCCGCTCTACGACTGGTTCCTCGACCAGCTGCCCGTGCCGCATCGGCCGCAGCAGATCGAGTTCTCGCGGCTCAACATCATGTTCACGCAGATGAGCAAGCGGCTGCTCCGCCAGCTCGTCGAGGAAGGGCACGTCGAGGGCTGGGACGATCCGCGCATGCCGACGCTCGCCGCGTTCCGGCGGCGCGGCTACACGCCGGAGTCGATCCGCGAGTTCGTGCGGCGCGCGGGGCTCACGAAGAAGCAGCACGTCATCGAGCTCGGCCTGCTCGAGAGCTGCATCCGCGAGGATCTGAACGAGCGCGCGCCGCGCCGCTTCGCGGTGCTCGATCCCGTCAAGGTCGTGCTCGAGAACTACCCCGAGGGCGAGGAGGAGTGGCTCGAGGCCGCGAACCATCCGAACCGGCCCGAGCTCGGCTCGCGGCGCGTGCCGTTCTGCCGGGAGCTCCTCATCGAGCGCGAGGACTTCATGGAGGAGGCCCCGAAGCAGTTTCATCGGCTGCGGCCGGGCGGCGAGGTGCGCTTGCGCTACGCGTACATCATCAAGTGCGAGCGCGTGGTCAAGGACGCCGAAGGGCGCATCGTCGAGCTGCGCTGCACCTACGATCCCGCGACGAAGAGCGGCTCGGGCGAGACGCGCAAGGTCAAGGGCACGATCCACTGGGTGTCGGCGCGGCACGCCGTGCGCGGCGAGGTCCGGCTCTACGACCGGCTGTTCGCCGTGCCGTACCCGGGCGAGAAAGCGCTCGCCGAGGAGCTGAATCCGCATTCGCTCGAGATCGTCGAGGCCGCCGCGCTCGAGCCTGCGCTCGCGGAAGCCGCGCCGGAAGAGAAGTTTCAGTTCGAGCGGCTCGGCTACTTCTCGGTCGATCCCGGCCGCTCGAGGCCGGGCAAGCCTTCGTTCAATCGCACGGTCACGCTGCGCGACAGCTGGGTCAAGATCGAGCAGCAGGCGGTCGGGGGCGAGGCGGAGCGCGGCGCGGCCGCGGGCGCGTGAGCGCGGCCCGGTGCGGCTTTGAGGGCTAGATGACGACCGGCGCGATCAACGGCGACCTCGCGGCTCGCGCGTTCGCGGACACCGAGCGCATGCCATGGACGCCGAGCCCGAGCGGCACGGTTTGGCGCAAGCGCGTGCATCTCGTCGGTCCTCCCGAGTCGGGGCAGGTCACCTCGGTCGTGCGCTACGAGCCGGACTCGACGTTCCCCGCGCATCCGCATCCTGACGGCGAGGAGATCCTCGTCCTCGACGGCGTCTTCTCGGACCAGGAAGGCGACTGGCCCGCAGGCACGTATCTCTTGAATCCGGAGGGCTTCCGTCACGCGCCGTTCTCCAAGCGCGGATGCCTCCTGTTCGTGAAGCTCCGGCAGTCGCCGGGGCGCGAGCGCAAGCACGTCGCGATCGACACGAATCGGTTGGGGTGGCAGGAAGCGGAGACCGCCGGCGTCGCGTGCAAGCTGCTCTACGAGCAGGCCGGGTTCTCCGACGTCGTGCGGCTCGAGCGCTGGGCGCCGAGAACCGAGCTCGGCGTGCAGAGCTATCCGCATGGCGTCGAGTTTTTCGTGCTGGAAGGCGGCTTCGGCGACGAGAACGGAGCTTATTCGCGCGGCTGCTGGCTGCGCCTGCCGGCGGGTACGATGCATCGCCCGCGCTCGCCCGCGGGCTGCATTCTTTACGTCAAGCGCGGCGGGCTGCCCTATCTGCGCTCGGCGTCCGAGAGCGCCTGAGGCTGCCGCGAGCGCTAAGCAGGGGCCAGCGCGACCTTGCGATAGAGCGTCATGGCGCGCCCCTCCGGATCGTACTTCTGCTTGAGCTCCCGATACGCCGCGCCGTTGTACCGCGCATCGAACTCCTGCTCGCCGAGGAACGTCGACGAGTAGAGCATCTTGATGCCGCCGAGCTCGAAGCATTTCCGATCGAGGATCTTCGTGTAGTAGTAGGGCTCCTTGTCGGCGCGCCTCGCCACGTGGCAGTAGCAGCCGAGGTTGAAGTACATGACGCCGGGCTCGATCGGATAGAGCGTCGGCTGCCGAGGCGCCTTGATCGGCACGGCGGCCCAGGGACGTCCGCCGCCCAGGTCGACGTGCTCGAGCGCGAAGCGAAGCAGCGCCTCGCCATGCTGCCACGGCACTTCCCAGTCCTGGATCAACGGCTCCGTCGTCGTGTCGGGCTTGAGGCCGGCGCGCTCGCGTAGGCGCGCCTTGAGCGCGACGTAGCGCGTGTAGAAGCCGGAGTTCCGGAAGCGCTCGGGCGCGTAGCGGCGGAAGAGGGCGTAGGGCCACGACTCCGGAATGTTCCAGAACCAGTCGGGGTCGTAGCGGAAGATGTAGTCGCGCGTGGCGAGATAAACGTCGTCGCGCCGCTCGACGAGCTTGTAGAACACGTCGCGCCGCACGATGTCGTCGGCACGCGCCACGGACGCCGCGAACCGGCCCGTCATGAGCACGCAGTGCGATGCGGCGAAGACGAGGCCCTCGACGAAGTCGTTCTCGGCGTCCTCGGTCGCTTCGAGCATCGCATCGAGATAACGCTGGGGATCGTCGAAGCGCCGCATCGAGAGATGCACGAAGGGCTGCGCCTTTTGCAAGCGGATGCGCGCGCGCAGGATGTAGCCGAGCGTTCCGTAGGAGTTCGGCAGCGCGCGAAAGAGATCGGCGTACTCGTTGTCGGCCGTGCACGTCACGATGCGGCCGCCCGGCAGCAGCACGTCGGCCTCGACGAGCCCGTCGTGCACGAAGCCGTAGCGGAAGCACGTCGACTCGATGCCGATGCCGACCGTCGCGCCGCCGACCGTGATGTGCTTGAGCTCGGGCGCGACGAGCGGCAGGAAGCCCCGCTCGAGCGCGTAGGTGACCGCCGTCTCGTAGGTCGTGAGGCCTTCGACGTCCATCGTCGGGCCTGAAGCATCGAGCGCGATGACCTCGTTGAAGTGGCCCAGCGAGAGGCGGCGGACCGGTGCGTCGCGCCCTTGATAGCGGAACAGGTTCGAGATCGTCGACTTCGCGAGCCGCAGCTGGCCCCCGCCCGCCTGCGCGGCGGTTTGCTGCAACGCTGCGGCGAGCTCGGCCTTCTTGCGCTCGTAGCGCGCGAAGCCTTCGCGAGCCGCGCCGCTCGCGGCGTCATGCGCGCGAAGGCCGGCGTGCTCGGCGCCCGCGCTATTTTCCGTCGGCATACTGGTGCGCGCGCGACCACGGAACCCGGTTCATGCCGGAGCGCGCGAACACCACCTGGAAGAGCTGAAGTTTGCCTTGCAGGAACGCGACGATCGAGCCCGAGAGATACAAGCGCCACGCGCGCACGAAGGTCTCGCCGAACATCGCGCGGACCTTGTCGACGTTCTCTTCGTAGCGCTCGAGCCAGGCCTCGAGCGTCTTGGCGTAGTGCAGGCGTATGTTCTCGACGTCGAGCACCGAGAGGCCGTTCGGCTCGAAGATGTCCATCATCTCCCTGAGCGTCGGAGGATAGGCGCCCGGGAAGATGCGCTTGTCGATCCAAGGGTTCAGCCGCTCGGGCCGATCGCGGCCGATGCTGTGGATGAGGCCGCGGCCCTCGCGCTTCAGCAGCCGCGCGGCGAGCGCGCCGAGCGTCTCGTAGTTGCCGGCGCCCACGTGCTCGAGCATGCCGATCGAGACGAAGACGTCGACCCCGTCGGGCGCGCTCGCGTTGCGAAAATCGTCCTCGACGAACTCGACCTGCCGCGAGAGGCCCTCGCGCTCGGCCCAAGCGCGCGCATAGGCGACCTGCTCCTTCGAGATGTTGAAGCTGCGCACGCGCGCGCCGTAATTCTTCGCCATGAACAGCGCGAAGCCGCCCCATCCGCTGCCGGCCTCGATGACGGTCTGCCCGGCCGCGAGCTGGACCTTCCTGCAGACGTGATGCATCTTCGCCTGCTGCGCCTGCTCGATCGTCATCGCCTGATCCGGGAAGTAGGCGCACGTGTACTGCAGCGCCTCGCGGTCGAGCCAGAGCTCGTAGAAATCGTTGCCGATGTCGTAGTGATGATGGATGTTGCGACGCGACTCCGAGAGGTCGGGGGCGAACCGCCGCCCGCGCGCAACCCAGCGCCCGAGCGCGCCCGTCGGCGCCGTGTAGCGGTACGCCTCCTCGAGCAGCGTGAGAAGATTGCCGTGCACCTCGATGCGCCCGGCGCTGTAGAGATCGCCGAAATGGAGCTCGGGATTGACGAGAAGCTGCGCGAGGGCGCCGCGATCGCCGATGCGGACGGTGACGTGCCTGCCGTCTCTGGTCGCCTCCTCGGGACGCTCGTCCCAGAGCACGACGCGGACGGGGCTGCTCGCGAGCTTGGCGCTGATCTTCCGGACGAGCCACCGATCGAGGGCGGCCGGCGGCCCCTGGGCGGCCGAAGCCGTGCCGGCCGCCGAGGCTTGCGGCTCGGTGGCGAAGCTGCCTGAATCGGGGACTCCGAGGGGCTCGACGCGTGTTCGGTTCACTGGATTATTCTCCGCTCGAGCCGCGTATTCTGCCATGCCGCGCCGCCGCGGGTGAACGGCGGGGGCCGAAACGGTCTAAGCCGTCGGGGAGGCTGTCGACTGGACGAGCCCGGATACGTCGTTCAAGCGTGAGACGGCGCCGGCATGAGGCACGGCGATCGGCCGGCGCCGAGGGCTGCGTTAAGATAGGCGGCGTGAGGTACCCATGACGACGAACAGCGTGCGCGAGTGGCAGGGCCAGGGGCGGGTCCTGGACCGGCTCAGCCGGCCGCTCCGCGATCTCAGAATCTCGGTCATCGACCGCTGCAACTACCGTTGCCCGTACTGCATGCCAGCGGACGTCTTCGGCGAGGGGCACGCCTTCCTGCCGCGGTCCGAGTGGCTCACGCCCGGCGAGATCAAGCGGCTCGGCGCCCTGTTCCTCAAGCTCGGCGTCACGAAGTTCCGTCTGACCGGGGGCGAGCCGCTGCTGCGCCGAGACATCGCCGAGATCGTCCGCAGCCTCGCGGAGCTGCCCGGCGTCGACGACCTCGCGCTCACGACGAACGGCACGCGGCTCGAGGCGCTCGCGCCGGCCCTGCGCGAGGCGGGCCTGAAGCGCGTGACGGTGAGCCTCGACAGCCTCGACGACGCGGTGTTCCGGCAGATGAACGGCAACCGGGGGGGCGTCGACGCGGTGCTTGCGGGCATCGAGGCCGCGCGCGCGGCCGGCTTCTCCCCCCTCAAGATCAACGTGACCGTGCTGAAGGACAAGAACGAGGCCGGCGTGCTCGACATCGTCGAGCATTTCCGCGGCACGGGCGTCATTGTGCGATTCATCGAGTACATGGACGTCGGCACGTTGAACGGCTGGCGGCCCGAGGACGTCGTGACGTCGAAGACGCTGCTCGACCGCATCGCGGCGCGCTGGCCCGTGGAGCCGCAGGGCAGCAACTATCGCGGCGAGGTCGCGAAGCGCTACCGCTTCGTCGACGGTCACGGCGAGATCGGCTTCATCTCCTCCGTCAGCGAGCCCTTCTGCGGCGATTGCCATCGGGCGCGGCTCTCCGCGGACGGCACGCTGTACACGTGCCTCTTCGCTTCTCACGGCACGCCGCTCCGGGATGCGCTGCGCGCGGGCGCCGCGGATGCCGAGATCGTCGGGCTGCTGCAGAACGTCTGGCGCGGGCGCGCCGATCGATACAGCGAGCTGCGCGGACGCTTGAAGCAGAACGGCGAGCGCGAGCGCGAGCGCGTCGAGATGTACCGGATGGGCGGCTGATGCTGACGCACGTCGACGCGGCGAATCGTCCGACGATGGTGGACGTCGGCGACAAGGAGGTTACGCGGCGCACCGCGGAGGCCCGCGCGGTCGTCGTGTTCCCCGACGATACGCCCCTTGCGGAAGGGGAGGCTTTGCGCACGAAGAAAGGTCCCGTCTTCGACACGGCCATCATCGCCGGCGTCATGGCCGCGAAGCGGACGCACGAGCTGATTCCGTTCTGTCATCAGCTGCCGCTCGAGGACTGCAAGATCTCGATCGAGTGGGCCGGGCCGCGCGAGGTCGTCGTGCGCTGCGCCGTGCGCGCGACGCACAAGACGGGCGTCGAGATGGAGGCGCTGACGGGCGCCTCGGTCGCCGCGCTCACGATCTACGACATGTGCAAGGCGCTGACGCACGGCATCGCGATTCGCGAGATCGCGCTGCTCTCGAAGACGGGCGGCAAGCGCGACTACCGCGCCGCGGACGGCTCGACCGCCGAGGCCGGGGAGAAGCGGCGCGAGGCGCAGGAGGGCGTGCGGTGATCGAGATCACGGCTCGCTACTTCGCGGCCTTTCGCGAGCGCGCGGGACGCGAGACCGAGCGGCTCTCGACGAGCGCCGCGACCCCGAGCGAGCTCTACCGCGAGGTCGCTGTTCGGCACGGCTTTCTCGATGCGGCCGGGCGGTGCAAGGTCGCCGTCAACGACGAGCTCGCGGACTGGGAGCGGCCCTTGCGCGAGGGCGACGTCGTGCTCTTCTTCCCGCCCGTCGCGGGCGGATGAGGCTGCGGGCCGAGGAGTGCGCCGCGGCGCCGCCGAGGGCCGCGCCCATGGCGATGAGGGCATCATGACCTTCGAGATCACCCGAGAGCCGATCGACTCCGCCGCGCTCAAGGCGCGCCTGCCCGACGCGGCGGCCGGCGCTTGCGCGACCTTCGAAGGCTGGGTCCGCAATCACAACGACGGCGACGGCGTCTCCGCGCTCGAGTACGAGGCGCACGAGCCGATTGCGTTGGCCGAGGGCAGGAAGATCCTCGCGGAGGCCGAGCAGCGCTTCGACGTCATTGCCGTGCACTGCGTGCATCGCGTCGGCAAGCTCGAGATCGGCGATTGCGCCGTCTGGGTCGGCGTCAGCGCGGCGCATCGCGGCGCCGCGTTCGACGCATGCCGTTACGTCATCGACGAGGTCAAGCGCCGCGTGCCGATCTGGAAGAAGGAGCACTACGCGAGCGGCGAGAGCGGCTGGGTCAACTGCGCGACGGGCGGCCGCGCGACAAGCGCGTGAGGTCCTCCGGCAGATCCACGTCGAGCTCCGCTTCCGGCATCGCGACTGCCGTGATCCTCGGCGCGCTTGCCAGCACGCGCCGCGCGCCGACGTCGCCTTCGAGCGCGCGCAGCGCGCGCCACGTCGTGCGCGGCAGGATCGCCGGCACGCCGAGCCTTCCCGCGTAGGCCGAGGCCGCCGGCCGGCCCGGCCGCCGGCGCCAGGCCGCGACGAGGCGGCGCAGCGCCGCGGCGCCGACGTGCGGTTGATCCGCGAGAACGACGAGCACGGCGTCCGCTCGCAAAGGAACGGCGTCGAGCCCGGCGCGCAGCGACGCCGCGAGCCCTTCGGGCCAGGCGCGATTCTCGACGACGACGCTCGCGGCCTTCGCGCGGCGCAGCACGCCGCGCAGCCGCATCGCGTCCGCGCCGAGCACGACGATCGGCGCGGACGCGCACGCGGCCGCCGCGGCCTCGACGGCGTGCACGAGCAGCGGCCGCGCGCGCCATCGAACGAGCTGCTTGGGCCGGCCTAGGCGCCGCGAGCCGCCGGCCGCGAGAACGATGCACGCCAAACGTGTCACGTGTCGCCCTGCGTGGGTCACGATGGCACTATACTCAGGACGAGGGCAGAACGCGTGACGACGATCCGACTCGGCTTGGCAAGACGCGACGACGCGGCCGACATCGCCGAGATGTCGCGGCGTCATATCGAGCACGGCTTGCCTTGGTCGTGGACCGAAGCGCGCGTGCTGCGCTGCATCCTGCACGCCGAGTCCGCCGTGCTCGTCGCGCGCGATCGACGCCGGCTCGCCGGCTTTGCGATCATGGAGTTCCTCGACGAGCACGCGCACCTGAACCTCTTGGCCGTGCATCCGGGCTATCGGCGCCGCGGCGTCGGCGTGCGGCTCATCGAATGGCTCGAGTCGTCCGCGCGCACGGCCGGAACGTTCCTCGTTCGGCTCGAGCTGCGCGCGAGCAACGACGGCGCACGAAAGTTCTATCAAAAGCTCGGCTATCGCGAAGTCGGCCGGCGCGGCGGCTACTACTCGGGCCGCGAGGACGCGATCTGCATGGCGCACGATCTCCGAATCGCGGATTTCTCCGGCACCGAGGATTTCCAGTGGAAGCATTCATAGCGATGCGCGCGCGAAGCGAGCCGCGGCCTCGCGTTCTGGGGCAACGAAGCAAGTGTCGAGGCGGCCGCGGCGAAGCGGCTTTCCCGGGGGCAAGCGAATGGCGCAAGAGCCGAGGTCGTTCCTTCCTCTCAACATCGCCGTCTTGACGGTTTCCGATACTCGCACCGTCGAGACGGATAAGTCCGGCGCCGCGCTCGTGGCGCGTCTCGAGGGCGCCGGCCATCGGCTCGCCGCGCGAGAGATCGTGGCCGACGACGTCTACCGCATCCGCGCCGTCGTATCGCGCTGGATCGCCGATGCCGAGGTCGACGTCGTGATCAGCACGGGAGGCACGGGCGTCACGGGACGCGACGGCACGCCCGAGGCCGTCGCCGTTCTGCTCGACAAGCAGATCGAGGGTTTCGGCGAGCTGTTTCGCGCGATCTCGTACCGAGAGATCGGCACGTCGAGCGTGCAATCGCGCTGCCTCGCCGGCGTCGCGAACGGTACCTATGTGTTCTGCCTGCCGGGCTCGACGCACGCATGCGAGACGGGCTGGGACGAGATTCTCGCGAAGCAGCTCGACAATCGCACCCGGCCCTGCAATTTCGCGGAGCTCATTCCAAGACTCAAAGAGTGATTGGCCAAAGACTCGAAGAGTGATTTGGCGACGCTCTCGCCCGCGTACTTCACCGTCCGCGGCGTTTCTTCTATGATGGCTCGGTTAGATCCGAGGGGTGGCCGTCACTGGCCTGAGAGGTTGACGGGTGCCGTCAGCCAACCCTTTGAACCTGATCCGGTTAGTGCCGGCGTAGGGACTGGAGCCAAGCCTTATCCCCACCGCGACCCGACCGGATCTCTTGACCAAGGAGATCCGCCATGCCTCATTCGTCTCGTGAACGCGCACGCGCGGCGCACGCGCGGCGCGTGCCGCCGGCGCTCGCGCTGGCGGCGCTGACCGCCGTTGCGCTTCCGCCGGCACTTGCGGCCGACCGAGCCGCTGACGCGCCCGCACGCGCGTCCGCCCAACCGGACGCCAAGCTCGAAGAGATCGTCGTCTCGGCTTCGTTCCGCGATGCCGCGGCGCTCGATTTGCCGACGAGCGTCACCGTGCTCGACAGCCGCATGCTTCGCGACTCGACGTTGCAGCACTTCGAGGAGGCGACGGCCTTCGTGCCGAACCTCAACTGGTCCGGCGAGGGGTCGCGCGCGCGCTATTTTCAGCTTCGCGGCATCGGCGAGCTCGAGCAATACGAGGGCGCGCCGAATCCGTCCGTCGGGTTCGTCATCGACGACATAGACTTCTCCTCGCTCGGCAGCGCCGCGACGCTGTTCGACGTCGATCGCGTCGAGGTGCTGCGCGGTCCGCAGGGCACGCGCTACGGCGCCAACGCGCTCGGCGGCCTCATCTACATGCGCTCGACCGAGCCGCCCGACCAGCTCACGGCGAACTTCGAGCTCACGAGCGGAAGCGACGACACCGCCGCGCTCGGCGCCGCCGTCGGCGGACCGATCTCGGACAACGCCGCGTACCGCGTCTCCGTCCAGGACTATCGCAGCAACGGCTTCAGGCGCAACACGTACCTGCATCGCGACGACACCTACGGCCGCGACGAGAGCACGACGCGCGCGAAGCTGCGCTGGGACCCGAGCGAGCGCCTCCGCGTCGAGGCGACGGGTCTCTACGTCGATCTCGACAACGGCTACGACGCATGGACGATCGACAACGACTTCACCACGGAATCCGACCGCCCGGGCCGCGACGCGCAGCGCTCGGTCGCGGGCTCGGTGCGCCTCACGGCGAGCCTCGACGGGGTCGACGTCGTCAGCATCTCGAGCGCGAACCGCACGAACGCCGTCTACAGCTTCGATGAGGACTGGGGCAATCCGGACCTTTGGGCGCCGTACATCTACGACTACTTCTCCAAGAACAACCGCCTGCGCAGGACCGTCAACGAGGAAGTACGCGTGCTGTCGAAGCCGGGCGCGATCGCGGATGGCCGCGGCGATTGGCTCGCCGGGGTCTACCTGCTCGATCTCGCAGAGAGCAACGATCGGGTCGATACCGGCGTGTTGGGCGATAGCCGCCTCGCCGTTCCCGTCGCGGCTTCGGACGTCCTCGACACCCGCTCGCAGAGCGACTACGACGCGCGCAACCTCGCGGCCTTCGGCGAGGTCCGCTTCACGCTCGGGGACAAGACCGAGCTCACGGCGGGCCTGCGTTCCGAGCGCCGCACCGCGCACTACGCCGACACGAACGGCAACCGCTTCGCGCCCGTCGACCGAATGATGGGCGGCGAGCTCGCGCTGACCTGGCGCGTCGCGGACACGTGGCGCACCTATGCGCGTCTTGCACGTGGCTACAAGGCGGGCGGCTTCAACACGTCGTTCGCGGGCGTCGACTTCAGCACCGTGGACAACGTGAATCCCGAGGAGATCGAGTATGGTCCCGAATCGCTCTGGAGCCTCGAGGCCGGGATCAAGGGCGATTGGCTCGACGGCCGGCTCGACGGCGAGGTCGGGCTCTTCGCGGCGCGCCGCGACGACCAGCAGATCAAGATTCCGCTGCAGCTCCGGCGCGGGGATCCGTCGACGTTCCTGTTTCTCACGGAGAACGCCGAGGAGAGCAAGCACAGCGGCCTCGAGGCGAGTCTCGCCTGGCGGCCGACGCAGCGCGTCGAGATCACCGGCGCCCTCGGGCTTCTCTCGACCGAGATCACGGAGTTCTCGCTCTATCCGGCGCTCGAGGGGCGAGAGCAAGCGCACGCGCCGCGCTCGGACTACGCGCTCGGCGCGGAGTACCGCGCGCCGCAGGGCTGGTGGGGAAGAGTCGATCTCGAGGGCCGCGGCTCGTTCTACTTCGACTACGGCCATGATCAGAAGTCGAAGAGCTACTCGATCGTGAATCTGCGTCTCGGCCGCGACTTCGGTCCCTGGAGCGCGACGCTCTGGGCGCGGAATCTCTTCGACAAGCGCTACGCCGTGCGCGGCTTCTTCTTCGGCAACGAGCCGCCCGATTTCGAGGACAAGCTCTACGTGCGGCTCGGCGATCCGCGGCACGTCGGGGTGACGATCAACTACCGGCTGTGATCCGCTACGACAACGACGGAGGACGCATGAGAATCACCGCTGAGCTCAGCCTCTATCCCTTGGGCACGGAAGCCGCCATTCCGGCGATCGTCGCGTTCATCAAGGACGTCGCGGCCGACGCGCGCGTCGAGGTCGTCGTGAATCAGCTCAGCACGCAGCTGCGCGGCGAGCTGGCCGACGTCTTCGACGTCGTCGGGAAGGCGCTCGGCCGCTCGTTCGCGGGCGGCGACAAGCAGGTGCTCGTCGCCAAGTTCCTCAACGTGGACCTGCCGATCGCGGAGGCGCCGCGCCTTGCGGCATTGGATTGACGTCGCGGCCGCGGTTGCGGCGTCGGCCTCGCCGCTCGAGGCGGCGTCCGTCGTGTTCGGCGTCCTTTACCTGTGGCTCGCGATTCGCGAGAACATCTGGTGCTGGGCCGCGGGCCTCGTCGGCGTGCTGCTCTCGCTCGTGCTCTTCTGGGAGCGGCGGCTTTACATGGACTCGCTGCTCCAGGTTTTCTACGCGGTGATGTCCGTGTACGGCTGGTACGAGTGGCGCTACGGCGGCAAGCGCGGCGAAGGCGTGCCGATTCAGGTTTGGACGGCGACGACACACGCGGCGGCGCTGACCGGGATCGCTCTGCTCACGGCGGCGTTCGGACTCTATCTTCACACCTACACGAACGACGCGATGCCGTTCGTCGACTCGTTCACGACGATCGGCGCGCTCGTGACGACCTACATGGTCGCGAAGAAGGTGCTCGAGAACTGGGTGTATTGGCTCGTGATCGACGCCGTGTCGGCTGCCATGTACGTCTCGCGCGGCCTCTATCTCTACGCGGCGCTTTTCGCCGTCTACCTCGTCATGGTCGTGATCGGCCTTAGGGCGTGGACGCGGCAGTGGCGGGCGGAGCAAGGCGCGGCGGCGATGGCCTCTTCGCGCCCGGGGGCGGGCGATCACCCGCGCGTGCTAGCGGCCGATCCTTCCCAGCCGCCGGCGCCCGCGCGTGCGAGCGCCGGGCTCGCTCGTGACGGCCGCTGAGCGCGAGCTGCGCGACCGCGTTGCGGTCGCGGCGGCGCGCGTTCTGCCGGAGATCGCTTCGGCGCCGCCCGCGAGCGTTCGCGTCGAGCCGCTCGCGGGCGGCGTGGGCGAGCGCACGTATCGGCTCTCGCTCGCGCGCCGATCGTGGGCCGTGCGCGTCGCGCGCGCGCAGCCGAGCGGCGCGCTCGACCTCGCGGCCGAGAGCGCCGTCGCGAGCGCCGCCGCGGCCGACGGCCTCGCGCCGGCCGTCATCGGTATCGACGCCGGCGCCGGCGTGCTCGTCACGGAATACCTGTCGAAAGCCCGTCCGTTGACGCCTGCGCTTGCGCGTCGTGCGGAGAATATCGATCGGCTCGCCGCGCTGCTTCGCCGTCTCCACAAGCTTCGTCCGCAGGTGCGGAGGTTCGAGCCCGAGCGCTTCGCCGCCGAGTATCTCGCGGCGCTCGGCGGGACGGCCAAGCTCTCGACGCGCGACCGAGCACGCGGCGCCGAGCTCGAGCGGCTCGCGCGGGCCTATGCGGCGCGCCATCCGTGCGTGGCGCTCTGCCACAACGACCTCGTCGCCTCGAACGTCCTCGACGACGGCCGCTTGCGGCTTGTCGACTTCGAGTATGCTGTCTCGGCCGCGCCGGTGCTCGATCTCGCCGGGCTCGCGGGGCTGAACGGCTACGAGGCCGGCGAGCGGTGGCGGCTCGCGGAAGCGTACTACGCGGACGCGCCCGTGCCGTTCACGCCGGCCGAGCTCGACGACGTCGTCAGGCTGGTGCGGCTACTCGGATATTTCTGGGCGCTCGCGGCCGCACGGTCGGCGTCGAACGCGGACTCCTATCTCGAGTTTGCGGCCGAGGCGAGCACGTGGTTGAGTTGAGTTCGGAGTCGATCGTCATGGGCGAGCACGTCGCATTTCTCGGCCTCGGTGTCATGGGCTTCCCGATGGCGGGATGGCTCAGCAAAGCGGGGCATGCCGTCACCGTATTCAATCGCACGTCCGCGAAGGCCGAGCGATGGGCGGAGACGTATCGCGGCCGCGTCGCGGATTCCCCGGTCGACGCCGTCGCGGGCGCCGACTTCGTCTTCACGTGTCTCGGCGACGATCCCGACGTGCGCGAAGTCGTGCTCGGCCGCGACGGCGTAATCGTCTCGATGAAGAAAGGCGCCGTCTACGTCGATCACACGACGGCCTCGGCCGTGCTCGCGCGCGAGATCGCGGCGGCGGGCGCCGAGCACGGCATCCATTGCCTCGACGCGCCGGTCTCCGGAGGACAAGCGGGCGCGGAGAACGGCAAGCTGACCGTCATGGTCGGCGGCGACGAGCCCGCCTTTGCGCGTGCCGAGCCGGTGATCCGGTCCTACTCGCACAACGTGCGGCTCATCGGCCCGGCGGGCGCCGGCCAGCTCACGAAGATGGTCAACCAGATCGCCATCGCCGGCGCCGTGCAGGGGCTCGCCGAGGCGTTGAATTTCGCGCTCCGCGCGGGCCTCGATCCCGAGGCCGTCATCGGCGCGATCGGCAAGGGCGCCGCGCAATCGTGGCAGATGGACAATCGCTGGAAGACGATGGTCCGCGGCGAGTTCGAGTTCGGCTTCGCCGTCGAATGGATGCGCAAGGACTTGCGCATCTGCCTCGACGAGGCGCGGCGCAACGGCGCGGAGCTCCCGGTCGCGGCGCTCGTCGATCAGTTCTATGCCGACGTCGTCGGCATGGGCGGCCGGCGTTGGGATACGTCGAGCCTCATTGCGCGGCTCAACTGGGACGCGAAGCGCTGACGCGGCGGCGCGAGCACCCTAACGAGCGAAGTTGCGATGCCTCCCGTTCTCGCCGATCTGATCCATCTGCTCCAGCTCGAGCGCATCGAGGACGATATCTTCCGCGGCGAGAGCCGCGACATCGGCAGCGATCGCGTGTTTGGCGGGCAAGTCGTGGGCCAGGCGCTGACTGCGGCGAGCTACACGGTCGACGGCCGCGACGTGCACTCGCTGCACGCGTATTTCTTGCGTCCCGGCGACGTCGCCGCACCGATCGTCTACGAGGTCGATCGCGCGCGCGACGGCCGCAGCTTCAGCAACCGCCGCGTCGTCGCGATCCAGCACGGCCGGCCGATCTTCAACATGGCCGCGTCGTTCGAGGTCCCTGAGCAGGGGCTCGAGCACCAGGCGCCGATGCCGCGCGTGCCGGGCCCGGACGGGCTCCACGACGTGCGCGAGATACCGGACGACGTGCTCCGGCGCGTGCCCGAGAAGATGGTCCGCTTTCTGACCCACGAGCGGCCGTTCGACATCCGGCCCGTCGAGCCGATCCAGCTGCTCGATCCTGCTCGCGCCGAGCCGAAGCGCCACATCTGGATCCGCGCGATCGCGCCGCTGCCGGACAACCCGCACCTGCACCGCAACCTGCTCGCGTACGTCTCGGACTATCAGCTCGTCGGCACGGCGACCTTGCCGCACGAGGTCAGCTTCGTGTCGGGGCGGCTGCAAATGGCGAGCCTAGACCACGCGATGTGGTTTCACCGGCCGTTCCGCATCGACGAGTGGCTGCTCTACGCGATGGAGAGCCCGAACGCGTCCGGGTCGCGCGGCCTCGCGCTCGGCCGGTTTTACACGGCGGACGGGCGGCTCGTCGCGTCGACGGCTCAAGAAGGGCTCATCAGAGTCTGGCCGTAAGTCCTTTCGTCCTGGGGCTAGGGCGCGCCCCTCGGCGGCACCGTGATGAAGGTCCCGCCGTTGCGCTCGCAGATGACGCGCATGAGCGTGGCGTAATCGGCCGCCGTCAGCAGCTCTTCGGGCGTACGCGCCCTCGTGACCTCCCAGTAGCTCGGGAACGCGACGGCGTGAATCCTGACGCGGCGGCCGTTGCGGTCGCTCGCGTGGTTCTCGTGGTCGATTTCGCGCACGGTCGAGTCGATCGCGCTCGAGCCTTGCGAGAAGTCGTCGCCGAAGAAGTAGATGGAGATCTTCTTGTTCGGGTCGTAGAAAGTGTGAATCGCCGCCAGGATTCCGGCGCGGGGCGAGGAGTTCGAGAACGCGTTCCAGTTCTTCATCGCCGCGAGGACGCTCTTGCGGATCGCGGGCGAGTCCGGAATCCATTGATTCCGGTAGCTCTTGAACATGTACTCGCCTTGGTCGTTCATGATTTGAATGCCCTTGACGTGCGGATACACGTCGAGCGTTTCGCTGAGCTCGCGCATCGCGCTGTCCCATTCGAACTGGCGCATGCTGCCCGACGTGTCGATGACGAAGATGATGTACTCGCTGTCGACCGGGATGCCCCCGATCTTGTACTCGTCGGGCCGGGGCTTGTAGTTCGCGAGCAGCTGCTTCATCTCGTCGCTGAGCTTCTCCTTCGCCTGCGCGAGCCGGCCTGCCAGCTCGCTCGTGACCTCCGCGTCGTCCTTGTCGCTCTTCATGGCGGCGCTGACCCGAGCGAGCTGCTGCTCGAGACGCTCGACGTCGGTCTGCTCCTGGCTGACGTCCGCGACTGCCGTATTTCGCTCGCGCTGCACGTCCTCGGTCTCGCCGAGGATGTCGTTGAGCTCCTGCTCGTAGCGCGCGAGCTTGCCGTCGAGCTGCTTTTCGTCGACCTCGAGGCTGTTGGGCTGAGCGATCTTCGTGAAGATGAGCAGCAGGATCAGCGCGCCGAAGGCGTTGCATATCGTGTCGAGGAACGACATGTTCAACGTCTCGATGGTGCGGCGTCGCTTCATGCGCACGGGCCGCCGGCTCCGGCAAGGAATAGTGCCGGCGGCAATGGCTGGCCGAGCGATGCTCGCGCTTCGCTAGGACTCGGCGAGCACGCATTTCGGTCTACCGGAAGGGTATAGGCCCGCGGAAAGCCCTCTGTCAACGGGCGCAGTCCGAACTTTTCCAAGGCGCGACGAATCGCGGTACGCTTGGCAAACAACAACTCCAAGCCGGGTCGTCGAGGCCGGCGTCTCAAGGGGGACTGATCATGATCGAGAAGCTTCGTTCCGCGTCGTCGGCCGCGATGGCGCTCGGCGTGTCGCGGGCCGTGCTCGCCGTATCGGCTGCGGCGCTCGGCATTTCCGGCGGTGCGCGCGGCGATGAGCCGGGCGGCGCCGGCGCGACGCTCGAATGGCCGGTTTACGGCGGAAATCTCGCCGCGCAGCACTACGCTCCGCTCGATCAGATCGACGCGTCGAACGTCGCGAAGCTTCAGGTCGTCTGGAGTTGGTACGGCGCGAACTACGGGCCGCGTCCCGAGACGCGCAGCGAGGCGACCCCGCTCATGATCGGCGGCGTGCTCTACACGACGGCGGGCGTCACGCGCAACGTCGTCGCCATCGACGCCGCGACGGGCGAAACGCTCTGGGTCTGGCGCCCGAACGAAGGCGAGCGCTTCGAACAGGCGCCTCGCAAGAGCTCCGGCCGCGGGGTGGCTTACTGGAGCGACGGCCGCGGCGACGAACGAGTGATGACGGTGACGCCGGGATTTCAGCTCGTCGCGCTCGATGCGCAAACGGGCCTGCCGGTGCGGGGCTTCGGCGAAGGCGGCGTCGTGGATCTCAAGCAAGGGCTTCGCGGCACCGGTGACATGGACATCGGCTCGTCGTCGCCGCCCCTCGTCGTCGGCGACGTCGTCGTCGTGGGGCCCGCGCACTTGGTCAGCGCCCGGCCGAAGTCGAAGAGCCACGTGAAGGGCGACGTGCGCGGCTTCGACGCGCGCACGGGGAAGCTCCTCTGGACCTTCCACACGATCCCCGAGAAGGGCGAATTCGGCTACGACACGTGGCTCGCGGGCTCCGCCGAGTATACGGGTAACGCAGGCGTCTGGGCGCCCATGGCGGCCGACCCCGACCTCGGCCTCGTCTATCTGCCCGTCGAAGCGCCGACCGGGGACATGTACGCCGGCTCGCGCCCGGGAAACGATCTTTTCGGCAACAGCCTCGTCGCCGTCGACGCGAAGACGGGCGAGCGGCGCTGGCATCAGCAGCTCATCCATCACGACCATTGGGACTGGGATAATCCGACGTCGCCGATCCTGCTCGATGTCAACGTCGGCGGCCGGCCCGTCAAGGCCGTCGTGCAGCTGACGAAACAGGCCTTCGCCTACGCGTTCGACCGTGCCACCGGCGAGCCTCTCTGGCCCATGGAGGAGCGTCCGGTCCCGGCTTCCGACGTGCCCGGCGAGTGGTCCTCGCCGACGCAGCCGTTTCCGACGCGGCCGCCCGCGTACGACCGGCAAGGCTTCGGGGTAGACGACCTCGTCGATTTCACGCCCGAGATTCGGGCGGCCGCGCTCGAGTCGATCAAGGGCCTGCGCATGGGGCCGCTCTACACGCCGCCCTCCAGAAACGACGATCCGGACGGCACGAAGGGCACGCTCGTGCTGCCGAGCTACGGCGGCGGCTCGAACTGGGAAGGCGGAGCGGTCGACCCCGAGACGGGCATCCTCTACGTCGGCTCCACAACGAACCCGGTCGTCGAGGCGCTCGAGCGCAACCCCGACGCGTCGTCCGAGGTGCAGTACTTGTTCGCGCCGGGGCAGGTGCCTTCCCCGATGGGTCTGCCGCTCGTGAAACCGCCCTACGGGCGCATCACGGCAATCGACATGAACCGCGGCGAGAACGTCTGGATGGTGCCGAACGGCGATACGCCGAAGAGCATCAAGGAGAATCCCGCCCTCAAGGGCGTCGAGGTGCCTCCGACCGGCAAGCCCGTGCGCGCCGAGCTGCTCGTCACGAAGACGCTGCTCTTCGCCGGCGAAGGGTGGGGCGGCGACCCGATTTTGCGCGCATACGACAAAGCGACCGGGAAGGTCGTCGCCGAGATCCGGCTGCCCGGGCAGGCGGGCAGCGTTCCGATGACCTACATGCTCGACGGCCGGCAGTACATCGTGCTCTCGGTCGGCCGTCCGGAACCCGCGGAGCTCGTCGCGCTCGCGTTGCCGAAGTAGCGATCGGAAGGGCGCGGCGCGCCGTCGCCCCTCGTCTCGCCGGCCCGCTCGGTCCGTCGCTCGGAATGCATGTTGCATCTCTCGCTGACTAGAAGCGGGAGCAGCGAGCCATGGAAGCCGTAGAAAAGGCCATCGAGATCGCTTGTCCGGTCGAAACCGTGTACGACCAATGGACGCAGTTCGAGCAGTACCCTAAGTTCATGGTCGGCGTCGACGACGTGCGCCAGCTCGACGCGACGCACATGCGCTGGCGAGGCGAGATTCGCGGCGAAGAGCGGGAGTGGAACGTCGAGGTCACGGAGCAAGTTCCGGACCGGCTCCTCGCTTGGCGCAGCACGTCCACGGACGCGCCGGGCGCGGGGAGGGTGCGTTTCGAGCCGCTCCCGCGCGGCCGCACGCGGCTCCGGCTCGCAGTCAGCTATGAGCCGGGCGACGTGCGCGAGGATCCCGCGGACGCGTGGATGGTCATGAGCATTCGTGTCCAGAGCACGCTCGACGGATTCAAGGAGCTCATCGAGACGGAAGGCCTCGTGTCGGGGGCGTGGGAGGACGAATCGGACGACGCCGACGTTTCCGAAGCAACGGTCGATACCGAGGAAGAGCTCGAGAGCGGCGCGACCGCGCAAGCCTCTCCGGGCACCATCGCCCCGGGCACGCCGCCCGGCGCGACGCCCATGACGAGCGTCGGCGACGAGGAGCCTCCGGCCGGGCCTCCTCCGGCCGAGCCGGGATCGTCCTGACCGTGCCTACTTCTTCGGGTGCTCCCAGCCCTGCTCGAAGTGGGTCTCCCAGTCGATGGCCCAGGGCCGGCCGAAGTAGTCGATGTAGCCCTCGTCGCCGGGCACGAGCTGCGTCGGGTGGCCCGTCTCGTCGTTGACGATCTGGCTCATGACGCGGCACTCGACGAACGTGTAGCGCTGGTCCGGATCCGCCGCGCCCGCCGTCTTCGTCCACGGCGTGACTTCGTGCAGCGGCTGCAGAAAGGCCTCGGGATCGTAGAACGTCGCGTCGACGGTGAGCCCCTTGCCGTCCGCGGTCGGTGTGAACACCTCGACGATCTGAAGCGAATTGCTGAACTCGAACATCGAGTGCGAGAGCGACCAGCCCTGCACGTTCGCGGTCCAGGTCACGAGCTTGTTGCCGTCCCAGAAGCCCACCGTCTCGCCGTACCACTGCGGCACTTGCTGCACGTGCTTCTGATCGATGAGCACCTTGCGCAGAAAGTTGTCCGCGACGCCGGCGAGCAGCTGGACTTGCGTCGGCGTGACCATGACCTCGATGTCGCGAATCGCGGCCTCGGCCCACCAGCGCATCATGCCTTCCGGATAGCAGAATGCCGCGTTCCACTGAGGCGCGTTGCTGACCGTCTCGTGGTAGTTCTGCTGCACCATGCGCTTGCGATACTCGGGCGTCAGCAGCGAGAGCATCGTCGCCGTCTGAAGATTGCGGCCGTAGGTCCATTGGTCCTCGCGGCCCCCGCGCCGGTACCAGCCGTCCCAGTTCGGCAGGTTCGCGCGGTCGTAGTGCGTCGGTCCGCCGTGCGACTTCGCCTGCGCGAGCAGCGCGTTGTAGTGCTCCTCGGCCGTCTGGTAAGGGTAGGGGCTCTTGATCTTGTCGACGTCGTAGTCGACGTTGCAGTCGCCCCAGGCGCCGACGCGGTGCGTCACCCACATGTCCGTGAGCTGGCGCGGCGTGTTGCAGCGCGCGTAGCGCTTGTCGAGCCAGAGCTTCTCGTCGAGGTAGAAGTTCTTGCTCCCGAACATATCGAGCGGCAGCGGCTCGACGCCTGCCGGCGGCTTCGTGTCCGTCGAGCCGCCCTGGAACAGATTGGACTGACCTTGCTGAGCATCGAAGCCGCCGCCCTGCTGCTGATCGGCGTTTTGCTGCGCTCCATTTTGCTGCGCGCTCGAGCTCGCGAGCCAGAGACCCGCGGCAAGCGTTGAAGCGAAAACGGCCGAGACAAAAGTCGTACGTCTCATGTCGAAAATCCCCCTGGTCTTCGCCTCGGGAGAGGCGTCGATGCCCGTGCGTGAGCGTAGGCGCGGAGCCGTCCATGATCGAGCCCGCGCGGCCAACTTCTAACGGCATCGTAAATGAAGGGCGGACCTCGCCTCAAATGCGGAGGGGGAAGGGCTCGTGGCGCCGCGAGCGTCCGATTCGGTACACCAGTCGCGCTTCACGGACTTCCTCGGCGGCGTCGGCTCCTGTCCGTGGGCCGCGCTTCCTCGGAAGCGTCCGTCCATGACTCGCGGCGTGCTTCCCCGGAAGCGCTTTCCGGCGCAGAAGCGAGCTCCGCCGCGTCACCCCACGCGCGCGAGCCGACGCAGCGCGAGCCCCGCGCAGATCACCGTGATCGCGACGAGCACGGCCCCGGTCCAGGTCGGGTTCACGAAGCTGAACTCCTTGATGCCTGCCGCGCCGAGCGCCGTCTGGTTCAAGTGAAACACCGGCCAAATCACGGCCCAGGGGCGCAGCGCCTCGGGCAGCGGGAAGAACAGGCCCGAGAGCCACAGGCCCGGAAGGTAGATCAAGTTCGCGATCGCGGGCGCCGCGTTCGCGCTCGCGTAAGCCCCGATCAAAAGGCCGATCGCGCAGAACGGCACCGAGCCCAAGATCATGACGGCGAGCAGGATCGACAACGAGCCGAGGCCGATCGTCACCTTGCCGGCCGCGAGCGCGACGATCGCGACGGAGCTTGCGGCGAGCGCCGCGAACAGCATCGCCATCGCCATCTTCGCGAAGAGCGCGGCGCCGGCGGGCAGGGGCAGCGCGCGCCTGAGCTTGAGCAGCCCGGCGTCGCGCTCCATGGCGAGCCCGATGCCAAACCCGAAGATGCCGGGACCGGTCACCGCCATCGCGCACCATCCGGAAATGAGATAGGTCGCGAGCTGCTCGGGCGGGGGTGCAGCCGCCTGGGGCGAGCCGCCCGCCATCACGATCCCGAACAAGAAATAGAGCGCCGCCGGCATTGCGAGGAACGGCAGCGTGAACGCCGGAACGCGCAGCGCGGTGACGAACTCGTAGCGCGCGGCTTGGAGGTAGGCGCGCAAGATTCGGCCGAGCGGCATTGGACCCGCGGGCTCGAAGACGAAATCCGAAGCAGCGATCGTGTTCATGTCAAGCAGCCTCCTTCGTGAGCTCGGCAAACGCTTCGGCGAGACCCGCTTGCGTGATCTCGAGGTTGCGCAGGTTTTCGTCGGCCGCGAGCAAGCGGCGCACGACGGCCTCGGCGTCCGTCGCGGTGATTTGCATGCGATGCCGGTCGCCGGTCGCGTCGACGACGCCCGGCCACGCGCGCACGCCTTCGATCGGCAGCGCGCTCGAGCACGTGATCTTCTTGCGGCTCACGATCGAGCGCACCTCGTCGACGGTGCCGAGCGCGATGAGCTCGCCGCGCGCGAGCACGGCCACGCGATCCGCGAGCGCCTCCGCTTCCTCGAGATAGTGCGTCGTCAGCACGATCGAGCAGCCGCGCGCGATGAGCTGCCGGATCGTGGCCCACATCGTCTCGCGCGCCTGCACGTCGAGGCCGACCGTCGGCTCGTCGAGGAACAGGAGCCGAGGCCGGCCGCAGATCGCGAGCGCGAACTGCACCTGGCGCTTCTGCCCGGCGGAGAGCTTGCCGCAGAACTTGTCGGCGAGCGCCTTCGTGCCCGTGAGCTCGAACGTCTGCTCGACGGTGAAGGGGCTCGGGTAGTAGCTCGCCGTGAGCGAGACGAGCTCGCGCACGCGCAACGTCGGCGGCAGCACGACCTCTTGCAGCATGAGGCCGACCTCGCGGCGCGCCTCGACGTCGAGCGGGGAGCGGCCCACGAGGCGCGCCTCGCCCTCGTCGGGCTGCAGCAGGCCGAGCCACAGCGAGATCGCGGTGGACTTGCCGGCGCCGTTGGGGCCGAGCACGGCGAGCACCTCGCCGCGGCGCACGGCGAGGTCGACGCCCGCGAGCGCGGCCGTCTTGCCGTAGCGCTTGGTCGCGCCGACGAGCTCGGCGAGGGGCTGCACGGCCGGCAGCGGCGCTGCGCTCGCCCCCGCGCCGCGAGGCGCCGCGCCCTTCTTCCCGCGCGGATACCTTCGGCCGTTCAGGAGCTCGCCGATCCAGGTCGGGCGCACGAGGTAGTGATAGCTCGCGAGCAGCACCGTCATCGCGATCGCGAGAATCAGCGGGAACTTGATGGCCCAGTGCCACGGCACCTTCGCGAACGCCGCCGCGAGGAAGAACACGATCGGCAGATGGGCGAGATAGACCCAATACGAGGAATCGGCGAGATAGCGGCGCACCGGGCTCTCCTTCTCGCAGAACCGCAACGCCGCGCCGACGATGCCGAACGTCAGGTACCAGATCGTCAAGATGTAGCAGGCGGCGTACGCCGTCGTGCTCCACGCGGCGCCGATCCAGCCCGCGGTCGTGGCGGG
>DASTSM010000266.1:0-7181 GCA_035760685.1 Gammaproteobacteria bacterium
TCGGGATCCGCGCCGGCCTCGAGCAGGCGCGCGACGAGCCGCTTCGCGATGTCGAGGGAGCCCGCGCGCGCCGCGAGCATGAGCGCCGTCTCGCCGTCCTGATTCCGCGACTCGGGATCCGCGCCGGCCTCGAGCAGGCGCGCGACGAGCCCCGCCTGCGCGGCCTTGACCGCCTCGGCGAGCGGAGTCGAGCCGAAGTCGTTCGCGGCGGAGGCGTTCGCGCCGCGCGCGAGCAGCGCTTCGACGAGCGGGACGTCGAGCTTGTAGACGGCCCAGTGGAGCGGCGTCGTCCCGTCCGGCTGCGCGGCGTTCACGTCGGCGCCGTGCTCGACGAGCGCGAGCGCGCCCTCGAGGTCGCCGTTCTGGATTCGATCCGCCAGCGTCGGCTCCGCGAGCGCGCGGCCGAGGCCGGAGAGCCCGAGCGCCGCGACGAGCAAGCACCGGAAAGCCGCCTGAGTCGTCATGATTTGCGCGAACATGGTTCCGCCCTTGCGCCGTCTGCGCCCATGCGCCCTCTGCGCCGTCAAACGTCCGCAAGCTCGCCCGTGCTGTCGGCGAACTTCGCGAGCCCGAGCCCGGCCTTGTTGACGATCGTGAGGTGGAGATTCGCGAGCGCCGTGCGCTCGGGCAGCTCGACGTGCCGGCCGCCCTTGAGCGTGCCGGCGCCGCCGCCGACGAGGATGTTCGGCAGCGGATAGTTGTTGTGCCGGTCGCTGTTGCTCATGTTCGAGCCGTAGAGCAGCATCGCGTTGTCGAGCAGCGTGTTCTCGCCGTCCTCTATGTGCGCGAGCTTGTCGACGAACTCCGCGAAGCGCTCGACGTGGTAGCGCTGCACCTTGATGAGCTTCTGAATCCGCTCGAGGTTGTTCGCGTGGTGCGAGAGCGGGTGGAAGGCGTCCGGCACGCCGATGTGGTTGTACGTGCGGTTCGTGCCCTCGCCGACCATGATGTAGCTCGCGACGCGGGTGACGTTCGCTTGAAACGCGAGCGCGATGAGGTCGAACATCATCTTGACCTGCTTGTCGAAGTCGGGCAGCTCGCCGATCGGCGTGTCGGGCAGCGTGAGCCCCGAGAGGTCGCGGTCCGAGGCCTTCGCGACGCGGCGCTCCGTCTCGCGCACGGACTCGAGGTAATCGTCGAGCACGGCGCGGTCGCGCGCGCCGAGCGTGGCCTTGAGCTCGCCCGCCCGGTCGTTGACGAGGTCGAGGAGGCTGCGCGTGCGGTGCGCGATGCGCTCGCGCTCCTCGGGCGTGTCGCCGGCACCGAAGAGCTGCACGAAGACCTTGCGCGGATTGAACTCCATCGGCAGCGGCGTCGTCGCGTTCCGGAACGAGAGCGTCGAGCTGTAGTAGCACGCGCCGCTCGAGCACGCGGCGCTCTGCAGCGTCGTCTCGGAAGCCACCTCGAGCGAGGGCAGCACCGTGTCCTGGCCGATCTTCGCCGCGATGAGCTGATCGATGGTCGGCGCCATGTGCGCGCCCGTCGCCTTGTCGTCGGGCTTCACGCAGCTGAGCCACGTCGCGGGCACGATCGTGTGCACCGAGTTCGCGGGCGCCTTGTTCTCGAGCTCGCTGAACGAGGTCACGTAGCGCTTGTAGGGCTCGAGCGGCTCGAGGATGTGGCTCAGCTTGAAGTCCGCGCCCTGCCCGCTCGGCGTCCAGTGATCCATCGCGGCCCCGTGCGCCGTGTTCCACATGATCGCCCCGTGCGGCAGGTAGAAGAACCCGGCCTTGAGCTTCGGCGCCGCGGCCGTCTGCGCGAGCGCGGTCGCGGCCGGGATCATGGCGTCGAGCAGCGGCAGACCGAGCGAGACGCCGGCGGCCCTGAGCACCGTGCGTCGCGAGAGATGCTTCTTCGTCAGATACATCGCCTACTCCCCTTCACGGCCACTTCGCGGGCGTCCCGTGGAGGCCGTCAGTCCGCGCCGCTCCGGCGGGCCGTGGCCGTGCCCAGCTCGGAGGATTGCTTGCCGCCGTCGCCGTCGCGGCTCCCGCCGGTGCTCTTGCTCCCGGCATCGTCCCCGACCGCCTGCATGCGGAACGCGTCGCTGCGCACGATGCCGGCGACAATGTCCGAGAAGCGGTAGCCCTTCTTCTCCGCCTCGTGCACGACGGCGCGCACCTGCGGCATGTCGAAATACTCGAGCTCGCGTCCGAGCGCATACATCATGAGCTTCTCGGTCAGCGCCTGAACGAATTGATCGGGGCGCGCGAGCAGCGCTTGCGTGAGCTCGACCGGCCCGTCGATCGGGCGCTTGCCGGGCAGCTCGGCGCTCGCGTCGATCGGCGCGTTCGCTTCGTTGTCGTAGTCGCGCCAGCGGCCGGTCACCGAGAAATTCTCGAGCGCGAGGCCGTAGGGATCGATCACGGCGTGGCAGGCTTGGCAGACCGGCTCGCGCCGATGCTGCTCGAGCCGCGCGCGCACCGTCTTCGGCTGCTCGCCCTCGGGCGTCGTGAGGTTCATGTTGACGCCGGGCGGCGGCGGAGACGGCGGCGTTCCCATGAGCGTGCGAAGCACCCACGCGCCGCGCAGGACCGGCGACGTGCGGTCGCCGTACGACGTGCGGAGCAGAACCGCGCCCTTGCCGAGCAAGCCCCGGCGCACGGGGTCCGTGAGCGTCACGCGCCTGAACTGCGGCCCGACGACGCCTTGCACCCGGTAGTGGCGCGCGAGACGCTCGTTCAAAAACGTGTAGTCGGCCGACAGCAGCTCGCGCACGTCGACGTCGCCGAGCAGGACGCTGTCGAGAAACAGCCGCATCTCCTCCGCGAAGTCCTTGCGCAGGTCGTCGGTGAACTCGAACTTGAAGAGATTCACGTCGGGCTGCACGGCGTCGAGATCGTCGACCCCGAGCCACGGCAGCGCGAAATTCTTGACGAGCACCTTCGCGCGCGGATCCGCGAGCATGCGCCGCGCCTGCGCCTCCAGGGCGCCGGGACGGGAGAGCTGTCCTTGTTTCGCCAGGTCGAGCAGCTCGTCGTCCGGACCTTGGCTCCAGAGGAAGAACGAGAGGCGCGTAGCGAGCTCGAAGTCGTCGAGCGGATAGGCGCCGCCGGACGCGAACGCCTCGAGGTCCTTGGGCGGCGTGATCGTGCGGTAGAGAAAGTCCGGGCTCGCGAGGACGGCGGTCGTCATGAGCTCGATGCCTTCGTCGAAGCCGCCCGGGCCTTTGCGGCCCTCCTCGTAAAACGGCATGAGGCGGTCGAGATCCTTTTGCGTGACGGGCCGCCGAAACGCGCGCCGCGCAAGATTCGAGGTGATGCGCTCGGCGCACTCGCGCTCCTCGGCCGGAACCTCCGGCTGGCAGATGAAGAGCTTCTCGCGGCTCGGCGTGCGCGAAAGCCCGGTCGCATCGTAGGGCCCGATGAGATTGATGCCGCCGACGATGCCGGGCACGCGCGGCTCGCCGGTGTAGCTGAAGTCCTTGGCCGGAGCGAAGGTCGAGATCTGCTCGTCGCTGACGGAGCGCGCGCGCTCGATGAAGGTCACGATGACCTCGTGCGGCCCGGCCGCGACCTTGAGCGGAATGTCCGCGAAGCGCGCCATGATCTTCGCGTGCGCCGGCGCGCCGCCGCGGTCGCTCAAGGCGAGATCCTCGGGGCCGCCGATCGTCTGCCGGAACTGCTCCTTGCGGTCGACGAGGACGATCAGCGTGTGCTTCGTCTCGAGCGCGCGCGGATAGAGCCCGACGCCGAGGTTCGTGACCGTGAGGCGATACTCGCCGTCGGCCGGAAACGTGTGCGTGAACTTGATGCCGCCGCGCGTGCCGAGCGGCATGCCGTCGACGTAGGCCTTCTGATCCTCGGTCGGCGGCGGGAAGTACGCGGTCGAGACCTTCGGCACGGGCTCGCCGACGGCCAGGTGCGCGACCGTGCTCGCGACGCTGATGTACTGCTCGATGAAGGACGGCGAGACCGAGAGCCCCGTCGCGATGTTCGTGAAGCCGTCGACCTCGATCTCGGTCGGCAGGAACTCGGCCGGATCGATGTCGACCCCGAGAAGGCCTTTGACGGCGCTCGCGTACTCCGTGCGGGAGAGCCGCTGCGCCTGCACGTAGCCCGCACGCGGCTCCGGGCTTCGGTCGAGCGTGTCCTCGAGCCACGCGACGAGCCCGTCGATCTCCTTCTGCTCGGGTTGCGGCCGATCGGGCGGCGGCATGAGGCGACCGCGCAGCTTTCGGACGACCTTCTCGAAGGTCTGCGCGTGCGCCCCGATCGAGTCGGCCTTCAGCCGCTCGAACGTGAGCTCCCCTGCGCGATCGATGTCGTTGTGACAGTCGACGCAGTAGCGCTTGAACATCGCCAAGCGCTGCTTCGTCTCGTGTGCACGGTATGCGGGCAATGCCAGCGCCGCGAGCGCGGCCGCGCCGGCGAGCGCGATGCCTGCCAAGTAGACGCGCCGCCGCATGTTAGACGGGCCGCCCCATATCTAGCGTCTCCCCCGTGCTTGCCCCGACGGGCGCGGGCACGACCCGATCGGCGTGGGCCCGAATCGAAGGACGGTCCGCTGCGAGCCAAACGGCATGGGTTCCCCTCACCACCCCTATGCGCGCCGCGAGCTTCGACCGGGCGCTCCGAACAGTATAGGTCGCGACCGGTGCCCGGGACATCCTCCGGGCTCGACGGGACCGGCTCCGATAGAGGCCCGGCTGCGGGGACATCGTCCGGGAAGGAGGTTTTTCGAGTTCTTCGGCCGAGCCGGCGCAGGCAATGCGGGACGGACGGCCGCCTGCGCTCGCGGAATGCGCCCTGCCCTCGCGGATGAGGCCTGCCCTCGCGGATGAGGCCTGCCCTCGCGGACGGCCGCCTGCGCTAACGAGGGTGCACGCGGCGCTCGATTCCTCGACGTCGGCCTTGCGCGGCGCTTGGTTCGCCATGCTAATCTCTTCGTCCAATAGTCCTCAGAACAAACGTTCGCAGAAACGCAAAGAACCGGGGGCTTTCGTGAGGATAGGAAGGATTGCCGCGACGGCGCTCGCGGCCGTTGTCGTCGGTTGCTCCGGGGGCGGGGGCGGAGGCAGCCATGAAGGCGCCGGCAGCAACCCCGGCGGCGGCGGAACCACTTCGCCTCCTCCGGCTCCGCCGCCGTCCGCGAAATCGCCGGGCGGCATATGGCATGGCTCCACGACCGACAACGATGTGCTCACGCTGTTCGTTGCGGAGAACGGCGAGTTTCGGTCGATCTCGAATCAAGCGCCCGGGTCGGGAACGCCCCCCGCTTTCGGCACCGGCACGATCGAGAGCGAGACGGCCGGCCGAATATCGGGCGCCTACGTTCAGAAGCGGATCGAGACCGTGCCGACCTCGGACACCGAGAGCTGCACACTCGACGGCACGCTCACTGAGCGGGTATCGATGAGCGTGACGGTGACTTGCACCGACTCGGCGAACCAGCAAAAGCGCTTCAGCACGATCCTCGGCAGCGACGCAAACTATTCGGCGGACGGCTCCTCGTTGAGCGCCATCGCGGGCAATTACACGCTGCCGCCCGCGCCGGAGAGCAACGTGTTGAATATCAACGGCGACGGCACCGTCTTCGGCCTTTACAAGAACGGCGCCATCGACTGCACGGTCAACGGCCTCGTCTCGATCATCGACGCGGCGTACAACCTCTACCGCGTCGAATGGACGCTCTCGAACTGCGCGTCGACTTTGCAGAGCTACGAAGGCGTCACAATGACGGGCTTCACCTATCGCATCCTCGTGGGACCGCAGCAAGGCTCCATCCTCGTGCTGTTGTCCGGCGCAGTCGGCGATCGGCTCGATTTCGCAAGCCTGCTTTACGAGCCGACCTGAGGCGCGGCCCGCCCGCCTCCCTCGCGGGATCGCCCCAAGGATCCCGAGGCCGCACACCCGCTGGAATGGATGTTGCAGCGGACCGAGCCCTAAGGATCCACGTTGCGGAGCGGGCTATGAAGATCAAGACGGCATTGACGAGCGTCGCGGTGGCGGCCTCGCTGTTGATCGCGCAGAGCCTCACGGCGCAGGACAACGACTCGACGAAGGTCGCCTCGGCGGACAGCGACACGGCGAAGGGCGCCACGGCCAAGTTGACGGTACGCCATAGCGAGCAGTACGGCGATTACGTCGCCGACGGCGAGGGCCGGACGCTCTATATGTATACGAAAGACCAGCAGCAAAAGGGGAACGAGCCCGCCGAGTCGCATTGCGGGCTGCTGTGCGAGCGCGCGTGGCCGCCGTACACGGCGGAGCAGAAACCCGAGGTCGGACAGGGGCTACAGGCGTCGCTGGCCGGCGCGATCAAGGGGCGCGGCGGCAAGATGCACGTGACCTACGGCGGCTGGCCGCTCTACTACTACGTGGAGGACAAGAGCCCCGGGCAGGTCGAGGGGCAAGGCAAGGACCGCGAATGGTATCTGGTCACTCCCGACGGCAAGATGAGCTTGAAGGGCGTGAAGGAGGACGCTGAAGAGAAGAAGTAGCGCTGAAGCGCGAAACGCAAAACGCTTCAGAACCGGCACCGCCCTTCGGACGCGGCAGGCGCTGCCTCCCTCCCCCGGGCGACAGGAGCCGCTCGACCCTCGACGCGACCATCGCTAGTATGAGACGAGTCCCCGGGGGAGGTCATAAGAATGGGACGCGTCTCATCTCTTTTTTTGGGCGCCGCGCTCGCCGCAACCCTCGGCCCCGGAGCCGCCGCGGCCGATGATTCCGCAGCCCGGTCGCCCGCCTTCGCTCCCGACGCGCTCACGGCTTGGCCGACGGAAAGCTGGATCACGAACGGCGGCAACGTCTACAACCAGCGCTACTCGCCGCTGACGGCGATCGATCGCGAGAACGTCGCCGAGCTCAAGCCCGTTTGGCGCACGCACTTGAACGGCTCCGGCATGGCCGGCAAGTACGCGGGTCAAGCGCAACCGATCGTATACGGCGGAGTGATTTACATACCGACCGGCGCGAACGACGTCTTCGCGCTCGAGCTTGCATCCGGCAAGATCCTCTGGACGCACGAAGCGCACCTCGACGACGACAACACGGCCATTTGCTGCGGCTGGATGAGCCGCGGCGTTGCGATCGGCGACGGCAAGATTTACTCGGGCCAGCTCGACGGCAAGCTCGTCGCGCTCGACTACGCGACCGGCAAGGTCGTCTGGTCCGTGCAAGCCGAGACGAACGAGGACGGCTTCAGCATCACGAGCGCACCGCTGTATTACGACGGCC
>DASTSM010000267.1:0-12414 GCA_035760685.1 Gammaproteobacteria bacterium
GGGAACGACGACAGCGTCGCCACAAAGGCTCCTCCGAGCTGGCCGAACAACTTGACGTTGTCCTCCACGATGCCCACTCGGAACCACTGGAGCACCACCATAAGCGCCACGCCGAGCACGACGGCGAGGATCGCGAGCGCAAGCTGCAGGCGACGCAATTGCCGCTGGCCGCGGATCGCGTCCTCGATGAACCGGATCTGTTCTTGCTCGCCCGACACCGTCGCGTTCCACGCCCGAGGTTGACGGCAGGCAGAACTTAGCACTTTTGAGTTTCGGGAAACAGACGCGGGCGGCACGGTTCCATGTAAGCGATATCGGCTGAGCCCTGCCGAAGGTTGGGCCGAAATATCGAGCGCAGGTCGCGCTGCGCGATCCCCCCTGCGTCTCGGCTCCGAGGCGGCGGCGAGGGCTCAGCCTGGAGGCGGCGGCAAATCGGAAGGCGGCGTGAGGTCGAAGCGCTGCCGGCCCGTCGCAGGATCGACCGAGCGGTCATTTTCAACGCAGCTCGTATATTCATGGAACACGTGGCCGCGATCCCGGCGGTAGTGCCGAGTCACCTCCAGCGGCTTCGCGAAGACGTCGGGCGCGTCCAGATGCAGGGCGATCTCGAGCCTATCCGGGCCCTCGAGCGAGATGCGCTCGACGGCGTGCGCATGTTTGCCGATTGCGACCCCGGGCACCTGTAGCGGCGCGTCGTGGTCGATGCCGAACGTCTCTATGACGAGCGTCCCGTTCTCCCAATGCCCGACGGAGGTCCCCATATACGATTCGTCGACGTCGGCGGGCGGCATACGATCGAGGAACACGCGGCGAATCAGTCCACCCTCGTTCGTGATGGTCACTCGCCCCGGTGTGAAGAGAAACTCGAAGTCTTGGGGCCCATTGTCTCCGCTGAAGCGCAGCGGATCGCAATAGTAGGGTTTCGCGCCGAGAGCGACAGGATCGGGAAGGGAGGCCGGGTTCGGGTTCGATAGGCCCCCGAACGGTTCCGTCAGACGCCGAACTTCCGCCGCGACCTCGGGCTTCAGAACCTCCATCGTAGGGCCGATCAGGGGATTGATACCCGCAAATCCGGCGGCCGGGTCCAGGGGCTCGTACCACCAGCCGCTGAAATCCGGCAACCGCTCGATGGAGTCGTAAGTCATGCCCGGCGCGCCCGCATCCGCCTTCTCGCCGGCGCGCGGAGCGCCGAGGGCGAAGGAGCCGCAAAGCACCGGCGCAGCGAGGCTCGCGGCAGCGGCAAGCATCCTCACGCGAATTCGTGTTCCCATCATTGTTCCTTTCGTCTGGATGCGGCCACGACGACGTCTATCGCACTCGACGCCACGTCTATTGCTCAGGGGGCGACGGGCCGCCGCGGGCGTCCGGCGCAGCCGGATCGGGATGCCCCTCTGTGGCGACGACGTTCTTCCCCGCTGACAGGACGCCCGGCTGGAACGGATCGCCTAGCGTCTCGCGGCCGTCCGCGTGAATGGCCTTGATGAAAGAGCCGCCCGTGCGCCCGTCTTTCAACGGGAAGTAGTACACGCTGATCTTTTCGCCGACGGCGAGCGTGTTCTTCGTCCAGCCGTAACGAGTCATCAAGTTGATCGGGCCGCTCTCGAATGCGTAGAGATCGTACTTGCCGGGTTCGTGCGGTCTCTCGACGTAGAGCCAGACGAATACATGCGGGTTGACCCATTCGAGCCTTGCGACGGTCCCCTGTACGACGGCCGCCTTCGACATGTTGAACATCGCATAGGAATGATGCGCCTGGACGAGCGGGGCGACGCCGCACAAGCCCCCGCCGAGGATTGCGGCCACTGCGGCGCTCCTCATGGATCCGAGCTTGCGACGCTTCATGACTCTTACCTCCTCGCGAGAGCGGCGGCACGACAGCCGCGGCCGCAATGAGCCGATAGTGCCGCTTGTCGTCGCTCGCTCAACCCCCCGGCGGGGGGGGGGAATCGGCGCCCGTCGAAGATTCACGATCTGCTGGTAGACCGGAACGGCCCTTGCGCCTCGCCGTCACGATTGTGAAGATCGCACACCGTCGATTCACGCCGGGGTAGGTCGGATAGATAGTCATGCTGGACTTCTTGAAGCGCGCAATCATTCCATTGGCCGCGGCGACCTGCGCCGTCGTCGCATTCGCGATGTCGCTGCCCTGGCTCGCGGCACTATGTCTGATCGTGGTGGCGATCGGCGTCTACGACTTCACGCAGACGCGCTGGACGATCACGCGCAACTTTCCCGTGGCCGGCCGCATCCGCTGGCTGTTCTACGAGCTGCGTCCTTACTTGCGCGCCTACATCGTCGAGGACGATCTGCACGGCACGCCGTATCCGTTCGAGGCGCGGAATCTCATCCATGCTCGTGCGCGCGGCGAGATCGACACGCACCCGTTCGGCACGGAGCGCGACGTCGGATCCGAGGACTATCACTGGGTCTGCCATTCGATCGCGCCGGAGCCGGCGCCCGACAAGAGCCCCCGCGTCATGGTCGGTAGCAGCCAATGCACGCGGCCCTATTCGGCCTCGGTCTTGAACATCAGCGCGATGAGCTTCGGCGCGCTATCGGCGAATGCCGTGAAGGCGCTCAACATCGGGGCGAAGCTCGGCGGCTTTTATCACGATACCGGCGAGGGCGGCTTGAGCGACCATCATCTCGCGCACGGCGGCGACCTCGTCTGGGAGCTCGGCTCCGGTTATTTCGGTGCGCGCGCCCAGGACGGCCGGTTCGATCCGGCGCGCTTCCGCGACGGCGCTGCACGCGAAGCCGTGAAGATGACCGAGATCAAGCTGAGTCAGGGCGCGAAGCCGGGCCACGGGGGCCTCCTGCCGGCGGCCAAGGTCACCGCCGAGATCGCGCGGATCCGCGGCATTCCGCCGCATAAAGACTGTCTCTCTCCGCGCGGCCACTCCGCGTTCTCGACGCCCGTCGAAATGATGGAGTTCGCGGCCGAGATCCGCGAGCTGTCCGGCGGCAAGCCCGTGGGGCTGAAGCTTTGCATCGGTCACCCTCACGAGCCGTTTGCCCTGGTCAAGGCCATGCTGAAAACCGGCATTCGCCCGGATTTCATCGTCGTCGACGGCGGCGAGGGCGGCACCGGCGCGGCCCCGCTCGAGCTCTCGGACTGGGTGGGCATGCCGCTGTCGGAAGGGCTCGTGCTCATGCGCAACGCTCTGGTGGGCGCGGGCCTCAAGCAGGAGATTCGGCTTGCGGCCAGCGGCAAGATTTACTCCGGCATGGGATTGGCCCGCGCCCTCGCGCAAGGCGCGGACTGGTGCAATGCCGCGCGGGCTTTCATGATGTCCATCGGCTGCATTCAGGCCCAGCGCTGTCACCTCGGAACCTGTCCGACGGGCGTGACCTCGCAGTTGCCGGGACGGCAGCGCGGCCTGGTGCCGGAGGTGCAAGGCGAGCGCGCGGCCCGCTTCCACGCGAAAACGCTGGAGGCCTTGGCCGACATCGTCGCCGCGGCCGGCTTCAAACATCCCGCCGATCTCCAGCCCCATCATTTCATGCAGCGAGTGGGGCCGGCGGCGGCCGTGCCGCTCGACCGCGTGCATACGTTTCTGCCCGAGAACATTCTCTTGGAGGCACCCGAAGAGACGATTTACGCCGACTGGTGGGCCGCCGCGCAGGCCGAGAGCTTCCGGCCCGCGATCGATCTCACTCCGGCCCGCGCGACGGCTCGGCACGAGTCGGCCGTAATGTAAACCTCTACCGCATTCGCTCCAGTGCTTCGAGCGCTGCGGCCTTCTCCGCCGTGCGGCCTCAATTCCGCGCCGCCCTTGGAGCGACGGACGTCGCCTCGGCCGGCCCCTGGAGCTTGTGCAGCTCCCTGAGCAGATCGAGCGGCTCGAGCCGCTTGCGATAGTCCGCATCGACGAAAGCGTGGCGAATAGTGCCGTGCCGATCGATCACGTACGTCGCCGGGACCGGCAGCTCCCACGAATCCGTTGCATTGACGACAGGCAGCTCGATGGCGAAACCGCGCAGCAACGACTCCGTCGCGGGGCTGACCCGATAGACCAATTTGAAGCTGAGCGCAATGCTGCTGCCGACATCCGGAATCACCGGAAAGACCAGCGAGCTCTTCTCCACCTGGGAAAGCGTCTGCTCGACGCTCTGCGGTGAAACGGCCACGAGCGTACCGTTCATGGAGCGGACGGAATCGAGAACCTCCTGGTAAGCCCGCAGCGACGCCGAGTCCATTGCGGACCATGGCAGCGATTTCATCGCTGAGCTGCTGGAGCGTCGTGGGCGGCAGATGGGCGGCCAGCTGCTTTTGCAAGTCGACGATGCGCGCGCTCAATGCAGGCGCGGACGAATGCTCGGATGTAGACATCGGTAAGTCTCGGTGGCGGTAGATGCGTGCATCCTGGCGCAGCATTCCGCGCCGAAACACCGCGCAACGCGCACGGCGTCAGTGCGTGTCGCGCACGATGAACATGCCGCCTTGCGGCTCGTTCCAGGTCACGCTCGCAGGGAAATTCTCCTTGAGCGCATCGAGCATGACCTTGCAGCGCTCGCCGTACAGCGCGCGGATCGTCGACGGGGAACGTCTCGGGCGACGGCAAGCCGCCGGCGAACGAAATGACCTCGGGCCGCTCGGTGACCTTCAAGATCTCGCGGATGGCGGAGCTCGTCAGCTTCTGCGCCGGTTGCGACAGCGTCCACGACATAGGGATTTGCGACCTCGGGGTGTTTGCGGCGGTGAATTGTACGGCCGCAGCCGCGCGGATGCGCAGTCGCAGAAGTGCCGAGGCGCGACTGGAGGCTCGGCAACCGCACAGCCGAGGCTGAGTCGAGCGCGCGGTCGCCTAGCTCGAAGGCGTCCGCGTGCCCCGCAGAGGCAGGCGGGTGAGCCTCGTCATCCGGAAAGCTTCGCTCGTTGCTGCGACGAGAACACCACCGTCTCCTGCGCCGTGGCCTGCACCGCGCGGCGAAGTCGGTCAGCAGGCCGGCGTGCTCGCTGCGTGGCTCTCAATCTGCTTTCCAATCACGCTCAAGCTCTTTCGCTGGCGGTAGCCGCGCTTCAGCGTGTGCCGCCGCCGCGGGAGCAGCCCCGCTACGCCGAGGAGCATGAGCGAGGACGTGCCGGGCTCCGGTACGGTGACCTCAGGCACGGTCACCGGCGCGAACGTCTCGGTTAAATTGCCGCTCGTAGCCTGCCCGCCGAAAGGGTCGCCCACGAAAGCGAAGTAGCCCCGTTCGAAGCCCCTCGTGGTGCCTAGTGCCGTGAGCGTGTACACCCACGACACCGTGTCGCCCGGCAGAATCACACCGAGATCGAGGTCGAGCGCAAGGGGATCGAGCGCATAACTCGGGTTGAAATCATCGCCGTTGAATGTCGGAGCCGTGGCGAAGGGCGGGTTCATCTGCAGGAGGATCTCTACGTCAGCCACATTTAGTAGATCCTGACCGGAGGGAAATTGCCGTTCGAATTCACGCAAGCCGAATTGGAAGGTGCCCTGCGTTCCGCTGCCATCCGGGTGCATGACCACCGAGTCCACCTGGACCTTGGCCTCGGCGGTTTCCGACGTGCTGATCCCCGTGCGTCTCGGCGGCACATCCAGAAGCCCGACCTGAATCTTCGGAATGTCCAAATGCAGGATGTCGTTGGCCGCGGGGCCGCTGTACAAGAAAGTGTGCGTCCATAGCGACTGTGCAACCATTTGTCTCACGGCGTCTTGGCCCGACTCGCCGCCCGGGCCGAAGAGCAGCTGGCTAACGCCCACTGCGCCGTTGCCGTCGGACTCCGCGAGCGAGGATGCGAAGGCTTGAGATATCGTGGTGGAGCGGCCCGACGCGTTGACGCCTACGTCCGACAGGTGCAGAAGCTCGGCGCTCTGTAACGGGTCGGCAGTCACACCGAACAACGGCGCGGAATCATGAAACACGGTTCCGTCCGCCGAGGTGGACTCGATCACATTGGCCGAAAGATCGAGAATTGGGGCAGCATGCGACGCTGCGCTGGAAAACAGTGCGATCAGAAGCGCGTTCCCAGCGAGGAGCTTGTTGCGGCTTGTCATTGTTATTCCCTCCCGGATGCGAGACGGCACGCAATCGCTTGCATGGCAGCGCCTAACAATTTACCGGAATTCGAGGTGAAAAGGCCACGCTTCTTTGGGAGGCCTGGTGGGGGGCGAACACCCCATGGTAGCGCGCGAGATGCGCGCCGGCGGCACGAGCGCGAGTCGCTCCCGGCCACCGCCGAGGCAATCTCTGGGAACGTCGAGCCCGGGCGTTCGGGCTCGTAGTGGAGGTCTTCTTGCGGAGTGAACGCACGGCGGAGGACGATCGGCTTCAGCAGCACGGCGTTGACGCCGGAAAAGATGGCGACGTTGACCCGTTGCCGAGCGTCGCCGCGCGCCGTCGCATCAGTAGGCGGCAGCGCCCGGCACGACGGGCTCGCGCTTTCGCGCCCCGGGACCTGGTAATCTTTCCGCGCCGATGGCTTTTTTTGCAGCCCTGGCTCCGGCCTCGACCCGCGGCCGCCGCAGAGATCGCGCGGCAGAGAAACCATTAAGGAGGCACCTTGACGAACGCGAGCAGCGCCCCCGAGCGGAACGCCGAGCCGCCCTTTCTACCGTTCTCGCGGCCGGCGATCTCGGCGGCCGACGTCGCCGCGGTCGCGGAGGTGCTGAACTCGGGGTGGATCACGACGGGCGCGCGCTGTGCGGAGCTCGAGCGGCGCTTCTGTGAGCTCACGGGCAACCGCCACGCCGTGGCGGTGACCTCGGCCACGGCGGGCATGCACCTGCTGCTGCGCGCGCTCGGCATCGGGCCGGGAGACGAGGTCGTGACGCCGTCGATGACCTGGGTCTCGACGGTCAACCTCATCGCGCTCGCCGGCGCGACCCCCGTCTTCGTCGACGTCGACCGCGACACGCTCATGACGACGGCCGATCGCGTCGAGGAAGCGCTGACCCCGCGCACGCGGCTCATCGTGCCCGTGCACTTTGCGGGCGCGGCCCTCGATCTTAAGCCGCTGCGCGAGCTCTCCGCGAGCCGCGGGATCCCGCTCGTCGAGGACGCGGCGCATTCGGCCGGCACCCAGTACGCAGGCAAGCCCGTCGGCGCCGAAGGCACGGCGATCTTCTCCTTCCACCCGATCAAGAACATGACCTCGGGCGAAGGCGGCCTCGTCGTCACGGACTCCGAAGAGCTCGGCGCGCGCATCCGGAGGCTCCGCTTCCACGGCCTCGGCGCCGACGCGTTTCAGCGCGAGACGCAAGGCCGGGCGCCGCAGGCCGAGGTGCAGGAGCCGGGCTACAAGTACAATCTGCCGGACATGAATGCGGCCCTCGGCCTGAGCCAGCTCTCGCAGCTCGAGGAAATGAATCGGAAGCGCGCCGCCCTCGCCGCGCGCTATCGCGAGCTGCTCGCGGACGTCGAGGGCGTGCTGCCGCTTCGCGTCCCGAGCTATCCAATGCGCCACTGCTGGCACCTCTTCATCGTGCGCGTCGACAGCGAGCGCGCGGGCCTCACGCGCGATGAATTCATGGCAGCCCTCAAAGCGCGCGGCATCGGTACGGGCCTGCACTTCAAGGCCGCGCATCTGCACAAGTACTACCGGACTAACGCGCCGCTGCGCAGGCCGCTGCCGAACACCGAGTGGAACTCCGAGCGCGTGTGCTCGCTGCCGCTCTTCCCGGACATGGCGCTCGGCGACGTCGACCGCGTGGTCGGCGCGATTCGCGCCGTGCTCGCGGAGGCGCGCGGATGAGCGCCGGTCCGGCAGCCGGCGCCGGCAGCACGCCGATCCGCTGCGTCTCGCTCGTGATCCCCGTTTTCAACGAGCAGGCGAACCTGCCCGAGCTCATCCGGCGCTGCCTCGAGGTCGGCCGATCGCTGCCCTGCCCGTTCGAGCTCGTGCTCGTCGACGACGGCAGCGCGGACGACTCCGCGCGAATGATCGCCGCGGCCGCCGAGCGCGATCCCGAGCACGTCGTCGGCGTGCTCTTGAACCGGAACTACGGCCAGCACGCGGCCGTTACGGCCGGGCTCGCGCACGCTCGCGGCGACGTCGTCGTCACGCTCGACGCGGACCTCCAAAACCCGCCCGAGGAGATTCCGAAGCTGCTCGAACGCATCGCGGCCGGGCACGACGTCGTCGGCGGCGTGCGCCGCATTCGACAGGACTCGCGCTTTCGCGTGGTCGCCTCGCGGCTCATGAACCGCGTCATGCGGCGCCTGACCCGCGTCCACGTCGGCGACTACGGGTGCATGCTGCGCGCCTACCGGCGCGACATCGTCGACGCGATCCTCGCGTGCAACGAGCGCAGCGCCTACATCCCTGCGCTCGCGAACAGCTTCGCGGGGCGCATCGCCGACGTCGAGGTCGAGCATGCGGAGCGCGCGGCCGGCGAGTCGAAATATCGCCTTTGGTCGCTCGTGAACCTCTACTTCGATCTGCTCGTCAGCACGACGACGGCGCCGCTGCGTCTACTGAGCATCACGGGCTTGGTCCTCGCGATCGGCGGAGTCGGCTTCGGCGTGCTGCTCCTCGTGCTGCGTTTGATCTACGGACCTGATTGGGCCGCGCAGGGCGTGTTCACTGTCTTCGCCGTGCTGTTCGTGCTCCTCGGCGTGCAGCTGCTCGGCATGGGACTGCTCGGCGAGTATCTCGGCCGCATCTCCCGCGACGTGCAGGCGCGGCCGCGATTCCTCGTGCGCTCCGTGGTCGGCGGCGGCCTCGCCGCCGAAGGCCGGTCGCTCGAGGACAGCGGGCCCACGGACGGCGTTAGCGCTCTAGCACGAGCAGAGTGAAGCTGCCGGGCACGATCGTCGGCCGGCGGCGCTGGCCCTCGTAGCCCGCCGGCGGCGGCTCGAGCTCCGCGCCGACCGTATAGAGCCGGTGGGTCTTCGGATCGAGCTCCATCGTGCGCGCACCCGCTTGCGTCTTGACGGCCTGCACGACGGTGAACGCAGTCGGACCGTCCTCGTGCACGACCGTGACGGCGCCGTCGCCGCCCGTCGACGCGAAGGCGAGCCCGGTCTCGGCGTCGTAGCGCGCGCCGTCCGCGCCGGCTCCGATCGCGACGCTCCCCACGACTTTGCCCGAGACCGTGTCGGACATGGCCATGATCCGATTCCGGCAGACGCTGAAGAGCACGTGATGGGCCGCGTCGATGGCGATCCCTGTCGGCCCCTCGCAGGGGGCGAGCGGCCAGCGGCGCGTGACTTTCATCGAGGACGCGTCGACCTCGGCGATCTCGGAGCTGCTCTCGAGATTCACGTAGAGCTTGCCTTTCCCGTCGGCCGCGCCGGACTCGGGCTTCGCGCCGAGCTGGACGGTGCCTACGACCTTTCCCGAGGACGGATCGAGCACGCTGGCGGTATGCGCGTCTCCGTTGAACGTGAAGACGTGCCCCGTGGCGGGATCGACCAGAATCGCGTCGTCGTCTTCGTCCACCTTGGTTCGGCCCAGGGTTTTCAGCGTCTTGAGATCGAAGATCACGACGCTCGCATCGCCGCCCGAGGTCGCGAAGCCGCGGCCCGAGGCGCGATCGAACGCGATGCCATGCGCGCGCTGGAGGCCCCCCACTTCGCCGAGCAGTTTGCCTTGCTCGGGATCGACGACCATGATGCGGTCGTTGCGGGCGATGAACAGGCGGTTCGTGGCGCCGTCGAGAGCCAGATAGTCCCAGCCGCCGTCACCGCCGAGCTTGAATGTGTGGGCCACATGGTAAGACTGTGCGGCAGCCGGCAGCGCCGGCGCGAGGACAAATAGAACGGCGGCCGTTGCCAGCCGCGCGACCTTCTGTTTCATGTTTCTCTCCCTTGTCGAGCACGATTATTTCGATGGCGGAAAAGCGGCTCCGACCCCATTTTTCGATCGTAAGCCCGGGAAGCTGACGCGCGGATAACAACATGCACGTGCTGCTCATCGAGGACGACGCGGAACTCGTGAACATCCTGCAGCGCGGCTTCCGCGACGAAAGCATCGATGTCTGCGCGGCGGAGACGTTCGACGCCGGCCTGCTCGACGCCGAGACCGGCCGCTTCGACGTCATCGTGCTCGACGTCCTGCTGCCGGGCGGCAGCGGATTCGAGCTGTGCCGCGAGATCCGCCGCGACGGCATCACGACGCCGGTCCTCATGCTGACTGCGCTCGGAGCCGTCGACGATCGCGTGAAGGGGCTCGAAGGCGGCGCCGACGACTATCTGACGAAGCCGTTCGCGTTCCGCGAGCTTCTCGCGCGAGTCCGCGCGCTCGCGCGCCGCGCGGCGGCGCTCGCCGAGAACCGCTTCGACCTCGAGGACCTGCACGTCGATCTCTCGAGCCGGCGCGTGAACCGCGGCGGACGGGAGATTCGTCTCACGGCGAAAGAGTGGGATCTGCTCGAGCTCTTCGTGAGGCATCACGACGCCGTCATCGACCGGGCCCGCATCTCGGCCTACGTCTGGGACGAAAATCACGATCCGTTCTCGAACGTGCTCGAGGTGCTGATCGGCCGGCTGCGCCGCAAGATCGACGACGACGATCGAGCGCCGCGCCTCATTCACACGATCCGCGGCGCCGGCTACCGGTTCGGCCTGTGATCGAGCAGCTCGAGCGGCTCCGCGTCCGGCTCACGGCCTGGTACGTCGGCGTCTTCGCGCTCGTGCTCGTCGTCTTCGGCGCCGCGCTCTTCTACGTGCTCACGCGACAGATCTCGGCGCGACTCGACGATTCGCTGGCCGACGCCGTCGACGAGCTCGAGCGGGCCGCGGAGATCCGCATCCAGGAAGGCCCGCCGGGCCCGGGGCGCGTCGATGCGCTCGACGAGCTCAGGATCCCCGACCGCCGGCTCTATGTGTTCGACGACGCGGGCCGTCCGCTCCACGACGTCTCGGCCCCCGATTGGGTCCGCGCGCTCGCAGCAGGCGCGCGAGCGGACGACGCGGGCGAGCGCCTGACGGAGCACGAGGCGTCGCAAAACGAGGTCTGGCGGGGCTACGCGCGGCGCTTCCGCCTCTCGGACGGCCGCGACTACGTCGGCGTCAGCGCCGCGGACGTCGTCGAGATCCATCGCGAATACCCAGGGCTGCTCCTCGCGTTCGTGCTCGCGGCCGTGCTCGCGCTCGCCCTTGTCGGGGCCGGCGGCTGGCTGCTCGCGCTTCGGTCCACGCGGCCCGTCCGCGACGCGTTCCAAAGCATGCGCGGCTTCATGGCCGATGCCGCGCACGAGCTCCGCACGCCCGTCGCGGTCGTCAAGGGCCACGCCGACGTCGCGCTGCGGCAGCCGCGCGAGACGGCCGAATACCGCGAGATTCTCGCCGCGATTCACCGCGAGGCCGCGCGCCTCGACGGCATCCTCGAGAACCTGCTCACGATCGCGCGCGCCGACGCGGGCGCGTGGCCCGTGCATTTCGAGCCGCTCTATCTCGACGACCTGCTGCTCGACGTCGTCGGCAACGCGCGCGCGCTCGGCTCGGGCCGCGTGACCCTCGACGTCGCGGCGCTCGAGGAGGCCCCCGTGCGCGGCGACCGCGAGCTGCTGCGCCAGCTCCTCATGATCTTGCTCGACAACGCGGTCAAGTTCTCGCCGCCGGGCGGCCGAGTCGACGTCGCGGCGCGGCGCAAGGACGAGCACGTCTCGGTTTCCGTGGCCGACGAAGGACTCGGCATCGAGGCCGAGCATTTGCCGCGCGTCTTCGATCGCTTCTTCCGCGGCGATCCGGCGCACGCCCGGGCGCCGGGGGCCGGTCTCGGCCTCGCGATCGCTCGATGGATCGCCGACGTGCATCACGCGACGATTGCGATCGACTCCGCGCCCGGGCGCGGGACGGTCGTCGCGGTGACGTTCCCGCTTGCCCTCGGTCCGTGACCGCCGACCGCAGCAACCTCTCAGCGTTAGCCTGCTGTCAGGCGCCCGCCGTTAGAATCGCGGCATGCCGAGCGAAACGGCACGCTCTCCCTCGCACGCGCTGCCGCTGCTCGCCGCGCTGCTCTGCGCGGCCTGCGTGCACGTCGCGCCCGCGCCGCTCGACCCGAGCGCGCACGCCGAGAAGCTCGAGCGCCGCTCGCTCGACGATCCGGCCGTCGCGGCGGCGCTCGCGCGGCGCGGCGACGCGCCCCCGGCCGACGGGCGCTGGAGCCTCGACGAGCTGACCGTCGCCGCGTGGACGCTCCGGCCCGACGTCGCCGTCGCCGAAGCGCAGGTCGGCGCGGCCCGCGCGCGCGCAAACGTCGAGGGCCTGCGGCCGAACCCGAGCGTCGACGGCAGCCTCGAGCACGTGACGAACGAGACGCAGGGCGTGAGCCCGTGGGTCGTCGGCGCCGCGCTCGGCTTGACGATCGAGACCGGCGGCAAGCGCGAGATCCGGCGCCGCCGTGCGCTGGCGCAGCTCGAGTCGCTCGAGTGGCAGCTCGCCGAGACGATGTGGTCGGCGCGCGCGGCGCTGCGGAGCGCCCTGCTCGAGCACGCCTTCGCAGAG